>NZ_JCBDHJ010000017.1:0-476426 GCF_059834135.1 Vibrio sp. R10-SG-ISO4 | reverse complement strand
CGTGATCGAGTCAACGACGGGCTCTTTTAGCAAAACCATGACCTTTGAGGTGAGTTATAACATCGACGGTACATCGATTCGTTGTGATTTACTGTTTATGTTTGTCGATGAATCTCTGCCACTACTCGACAATAAGTTGGCGTACTTGATGGAGGACTTTTGATGTTGAATCTTCCTGCTGAATTTGAGCAATTCCACTGGATGGTGGATATGGTACAAAACGTCGATTTGGGCTTAATCGTCATCGACCGTGAGCATAAGGTCCAAGTGTGGAATGGCTTTATGACCCATCACAGCGGCGTGCAATCTCATGATGCGATCGGCAAGTCTTTGTTTGAGCTGTTCCCAGAGATCCCTCAAGACTGGTTTAAACTCAAAACCAAGCCGGTCTACGACTTAGGCTGTCGCAGCTTTATTACGTGGCAGCAACGTCCTTATTTATTTAAGTGTCGAAACGTGCGTCCAGTGACGCAACAAGCCGATTTCATGTATCAGAATATCACCCTAAACCCAATGCGCACGCCAACCGGTGAGATTCGCTCGCTGTTTCTCTCGATTCAAGACGCCACGGCGGAAGCCCTTGTCTCAAAAAAGTGATCGATAAGGTCGCGATCTAGGCTGGGATTGTGCGACAGTGAGAGCACGATTCTAGCCAGTGAGTGACCTATGGATTCCACAACCCTACCACGGTGGCTTTACACTGCCGATCAAGTCAAACAAGGTGAAGTGCTGGCTGCCAAGCGAGCCAATATCACGCTTTATCAATTGATGGAGCGCGCAGGACGCGCGATTTTGACGCTTATTCAGCGCTTGTACCCTGACGACAAGTCGCTCACGATATTGTGTGGAACGGGCAATAATGGCGGTGATGGATTTGTAGTCGCTCGTCTTGCTCGTCAAGCGGGGTATGACGTCACTCTGTGGCTCAGTGGCGATGAATCTAAACCGCAAGGAGACGCTGAGACCGCGAAGCTCGCCTTTGTGCGTTCGGGAGGCGAGATCCGTTATTTTAAAACTGAGCATCACGCCGAAGCGCTCAAGCGGGATCTTTTGCGCTCAGCGCTGATTGTCGATGCATTACTTGGCACCGGATTAAAAGGGTCGGTTCGTCAGCCGACGCAAGCCATTATCGACACGGTTTCTGAGACTCTCTCTCACACTCCCTGTCCTGTCATCAGTGTCGATGTGCCGTCTGGGCTATGCGCCGACTCTGGCACTCGACTAGGAATTAAGGGCAAGTCACCATGCATAGCGGCCGACCACACCTTAACCTTTATTGGTATTAAGCGCGGACTGGTGACAGGGGAGGCGAGGGCCGTGGTGGGTCAACTCCACTTCGATGGTTTGGAGGTAGATGAGTATTTTTCGTCTCTGATCAGCAGTAACACGGAGCGGTTGTCACAAACTGAGATGCAAGCACTCAAGCCAGAGCGGCATGCCTTAGCACATAAAGGCGATCACGGGCGATTGCTATGTGTGGGCGGCAACCAAGGCTATGGCGGTGCGATTCGTCTGTGCGCCCAGGCTGCGGCGCGAAGCGGTGCTGGTCTTGTTCGCGTTCTGTGCCACCCACAGAATGTCACCGCGCTTCAAGTCGCGTGTCCTGAAGTGATGAGTGAAGGATGGCGAGAAGACTTAGCCATGATCAGTCGCCGTTTTGCAGGGCAAAAAGTGTTGGCTATTGGACCTGGCTTGGGTCAAGACGCTTGGTCTCACGCATTGTATGATTATGCCGCGCAATATGAACAAGTTAAAGTTGTCGACGCCGACGGTTTAAATCGACTTGCAACTCAACCCAACTACGATGAACGGCGTGTCATTACCCCACATCCCGGCGAAGCGGCTAGATTGCTGGCTTGCTCGGTGGCTGAGGTGGAAGTGGATCGCTTTGCCGCAATCAAGGCGTTGCAGCAACGATACGGCGGCACCGTCGTTCTCAAAGGGGCTGGGACACTCATTTATGATGGCGAGGTGACCTCTGTGTGTCTTGCGGGCAACCCGGGCATGGCGAGTGGTGGCATGGGCGACGTATTGACCGGGATTGTCGCGGCGTTATTGGCTCAAGGATTATCACTCAGCAACGCGGCAAAGCTTGGCGTCTATCTTCACAGCCTTGCGGCGGATAAGTTAGCACGGCGCGAAGGCCAGATTGGTTTGCTCGCCAGTGATCTTATTGCTGAGGTGCGTTACCAGCTCAATCAATGATCCAAATCATCACTTTTTTGTGACATTGATTGTTATTTGAGTCAGTTACGTTAGAATGCTCGTTCGCTCCTGAGTTGTGCATCCGTATTTGCATATAAAAGGAGCTGAATTCTCGCCTTTGACGGCCATTATCCCGGCCGTGAAAGATACGTATGAATTGCAAGTGTTGCTTGGTGTGCAACACCACTGTAAAGGACAGTTAAATGCCTATTATTACTCTTCCTGACGGCAGTCAGCGTCAATTTGACAACCCTGTTTCTACTCTTGATGTCGCGCAATCTATCGGCCCTGGTCTGGCGAAAGCTACTATTGCGGGTCGTGTTGATGGTCAACGTGTCGATGCTTGTGATCTCATCGAAGCGGATGCAAGCCTTGAAATCATCACAGTAAAAGATGAAGTGGATGGTCTTGAAATCGTGCGTCACTCATGTGCGCACTTGTTAGGTCACGCGATCAAGCAGCTTTATCCGAACGCGAAGATGGCGATCGGTCCGACCATCGATAGTGGCTTCTACTACGACATCGACTTAGAAGAGTCATTGACGCAAGAAGATCTTGAAAAGATCGAAAAGCGCATGAAAGAACTGGCGAAAACCAAGTACCCAGTCATTAAGAAGAAAGTCAGTTGGCAGGAAGCACGTGATGCGTTTGAATCACGTGGTGAAACTTACAAGATGGAAATCTTGGATGAGAACGTCGCACGCGATGACCGTCCAGGCCTTTACCATCATGAAGAATACATCGATATGTGTCGTGGTCCTCACGTACCACATATGGGTTTTTGTCAGCACTTTACGCTACTGAATGTAGCGGGTGCTTACTGGCGTGGTAACAGCGACAACAAAATGTTGCAGCGTATTTATGGTACGGCTTTCCACGACAAGAAAGCGCTGAAAGCGCATCTAACGCGCTTAGAAGAAGCCGCCAAGCGTGACCACCGTAAAATCGGTAAGCAGTTGGACTTGTTCCACATGCAGCAAGAAGCACCGGGTATGGTGTTCTGGCACCACAATGGTTGGTCTATTTTCCGTGATTTGGAAGTGTTTGTTCGTGAAAAACTGACAGAGTACGACTACCAAGAAGTGAAAGGTCCATTGATGATGGATCGCGTACTTTGGGAGCGTTCAGGTCACTGGGATAAATACGCCGATGCGATGTTTACCACGTCGTCAGAAAACCGTGAATACGCCATCAAACCAATGAACTGCCCAGGTCACGTACAGATCTTTAACCAAGGTCTGAAATCTTACCGTGACTTGCCTCTGCGTATGGCGGAGTTTGGTTCTTGTCACCGTAATGAACCGTCAGGTGCCCTGCACGGTATCATGCGTGTGCGTGGTTTTACGCAAGATGACGCGCACATCTTCTGTACAGAGAGTCAAATCCAAGAGGAAGTGACGGGCTGTATTAAGATGGTCTACGACACATACCAGACGTTTGGCTTCGAGAACATCGTCGTTAAGCTCTCCACTCGTCCTGAAAAGCGAGTCGGATCAGATGAGATCTGGGATCAGTCGGAAGAAGCGTTGAAGCAATCTTTGCAATCGATGGACATTCCATACGAAATTCAAGAGGGCGAAGGCGCATTTTACGGTCCTAAGATCGAGTTCACTCTGTATGACTGTCTCGATCGTGCATGGCAATGTGGTACGGTGCAGCTAGACTTCAACCTACCTGGCCGTCTAGGTGCCTCTTATGTGGATGAGAACAACGAACGTCAAGTTCCTGTTATGATCCACCGTGCGATTTTGGGCTCGCTTGAGCGCTTTATTGGTATTCTCATCGAAGAGTACTTTGGCTTCTTCCCAACTTGGCTATCTCCTGAGCAAGCTGTTGTCATGAATATTACTGATAAGCAGTCTGATTACGCGAAGGAAGTGGCTCAAAAACTACAAAAAGTTGGAATTAGAGCAAAAGCAGACTTGAGAAATGAGAAGATTGGCTTTAAAATCCGCGAACATACTTTAAAGCGTGTACCATACATGCTGGTTTGTGGTGACCAAGAGATGGAAGCCGGCGAAATCGCAGTACGTACTCGTAAAGGTAAAGACCTCGGTAAATTTAAAGTGGATGACTTTATTGCATACATCCAAGACGAGATCTCTACCCGTAAGCTCAATCTGGAGGAATAAACTATTAAAGGCGGAAGACGCGGCCAAGTACCGGCCAAACAAAATGCTCATCGTTTAAACGGTGAAATTCGTGGCGTTCGTGAAGTTCGTTTGACGGGTGCTGATGGCGAATCAGTGGGTGTTGTTTCTATCCAAGAAGCAGTCGCAGCTGCTGAAGAAGCAGGTATGGATTTGGTTGAAATCAGTCCAAACGCTGAGCCACCAGTATGTCGTGTAATGGACTACGGTAAATTCCTCTTTGAGAAGAGCAAATCTGCTAAAGAGCAGAAGAAAAAGCAAAAACAGGTCCAGATTAAAGAAGTAAAATTCCGTCCTGGAACTGATATTGGAGACTATCAGGTAAAACTACGCAACCTGACGCGTTTCCTTGAAGAAGGCAACAAAGTGAAGGTAACAATTCGCTTCCGTGGCCGAGAAATGGCACACCAAGACATCGGTGTTGATGTTCTCAAGCGCTTGAAAGAAGACACAGTAGAATTTGCTGTTGTGGAATCTTTCCCAAGCAGAATTGAAGGGCGTCAGATGATCATGGTTCTTGCCCCTAAGAAGAAGTAATTAACGGCTTACAAGTAATTCAACCCCGCCGTTTACCTTACGGTCAAATGGCGGGGTTTTATTCGCCCTGATTACGTGTTTATTAAACTACTACAATGCGGAGTTATTCATCATGCCTAAGATGAAAACCAACAAAGGTGCTGCTAAGCGTTTCAAGAAAACTGCTGGTGGTATTAAGTACAAGCACGCTACAAAACGTCACATCCTGACTAAGCGTACTACTAAGAACAAGCGTCAACTACGTCCTAACGCAATCCTTCCACGTTGTGAAGTGGCTGCTGTTATCCGTATGTTGCCATACGCTTAATTCTTTTTAGTTTATTTATCGTTTAGTTTAGGAGAAGCATAATGCCTCGCGTAAAACGTGGTGTACAAGCTCGTGCACGTCATAAGAAAGTTCTAAAACAAGCTAAAGGTTACTACGGAGCACGTTCACGTGTTTACCGCGTAGCTTTCCAAGCAGTTACTAAAGCTGGTCAATACGCTTACCGTGACCGTCGCGCTAAGAAGCGTCAGTTCCGTCAACTATGGATCGCTCGTATCAACGCTGCATCTCGTCAAAATGGTCTATCTTACAGCCGTTTCATCAACGGTCTTAAGAAAGCATCTATCGAGATCGACCGTAAGATCCTTGCTGACATCGCGGTATTCGACAAATCTGCATTCGCAGTACTTGTTGAAAAAGCGAAAGCAGCTCTTTAATTAGAGTTCGCTGTTAGGATTAGGAAAAGGAGAGCTTAGGCTCTCCTTTTTTATTGCCTGTCTATCGGATGCGATCTTTTGGAACAAGGCAAAACAAAACGCAGGCAAATGCCTGCGTTTTGTTGTTTCAGAGAAAGGGCGCTACTAGCTATTATTGCTTTCGCGGTACTGATATTCATAGTCGACGTTCACTAGCGCTTTATAGGCAACTTGGCCGCGTTCAGAAGCGAACTCTTCGACGGTGACCGTCATATCTTCCACTTTGATAGAAGGTAGTAGAACGTTACTTTGATGGATAGGAAGTGTACGTTTTAACTCCGATGCATCCATGGCGCGCACTTCTTCCATCAGTTTAAAGCCCGCCTCGTAAGCCATCTGCTTACTCTGATAATCACCCGTCGTCAGTGAGCGATGTGATTGGGTGGTTTGCGTTGACGCCAACACAGAAGAACTTAGGATTAACGTTGAAAGTAGAATGAGTTTTTTCATCACGGAGACTCCTTATTGGTTACCGTTGATGTCTATACTAGCGAGTGATCGATTTTGCGTCTGTCAAGGTAAGTAATTCTTATTACAGCTTGTGTAAAGAGTTTGGATACGATGCTGACGTTGGCGCAACCTAGCGTTAACAATGTCAAACTTCTATGGATTTTTGTGGTCGTATTACAGAAGTCGGTCATGGAGTGTTGAATAGAGGTGAAGGCCTTGACCGACCAATAGCAACTTTCGAGTTTGGTATTAATATTGCTTGGTTTATCACCACTGCCAGTGCGCAGTCGTGATAAACAGAATGGACATCAGCAGTGTGTTGCAAAGGAAACCGCAATGAAGAAATTTGGACTGATGCTTTTGATCGCGCTCGGCTTAGTGGGGTGCAGTACTAAGTTTGTGTACAACAATATGGATTGGTTGTTGGTACGTTACTTACAAGACTACGTTGAACTGGATGATGACCAAGAGTCCCTCGCAAGCGAGAAGATTGCCACCTTGAGCCAGTGGCACCGTGAGCAAGAGATCCCACATTATATTCAACACTTGGATGAGTTGATGGCGATTGAGCCAGCCACGTTTACTGTCGATGATCTGATCTCTGAGCAGCAGAAGCTCGAGGCGCACACGACTCGCTTGGTCGCAAAGGTGACGCCAGAACTCTACGAACTGGCCAGCCAACTGTCCGATGAGCAAGTCGAAGAGCTTATGGACAATATTCGAGTAAAGCACACCCAGTACAAAAAACGTTACCAAGACCTTTCTGAACAAGCGATTCGGCAACGATACAAAACGCGTATAGAAGAGAATATCGAAACTTGGATCGGTGACTTAACCGATGAACAGCAGCTGATGGTTGATCAATGGGTTGCGGACATGACACTGACCAATCAAGATTGGGTCACGCATCAGACGCGTATGCGTGTTGAGCTCAATGCCTTACTTGCTGTACGTGTCGAACCTTCACTCTTCCAACCTAAACTGCAATCGTTGATGGATACTCCAGACAAGCTCTATAGCGCCGATTTAGAGCAAAAAATTGAATACAACCAGCAGCTGTCGAGACGTTACCTGGTGACCATTATCAACAGCATGACCCCTGATCAGACTGCGCACTATCGACAAGAAATCCAGGAGTGGAAGGAGATTGCACTGTCAATTCGATGAACATTAACAGCGAGAAATCAATACCTTGGTCTAAGTTAGCCAACGCACAGTTTCGTTGCTCTTTACTTGGGCTCGCCTCGAAAACTGGTTAGATTATGCTTTTTGCAGCGAAGGTTGGAGTGGTATGGATTGGGCAGTGTTGTTCGTCGCTGGCGTGTTGGGGGGAATACTCAATAGCGTCGCTGGGGGTGGCAGTTTTATCACTTTTCCTGCGCTGATGTTTGTTGGCGTGCCGCCAATTGTTGCAAACGCCACCAATACCTTTGCCGCTTGTGCGGGTTATCTCAGTGGCACCTATGGATTTCGTGAAGACATCGCTTCTGAAAAAAAACACATTATTCGAATTGTTCTGGGCAGTCTACTCGGCGGAGCGTTAGGTGCTTGGTTGTTATTGAGTGTCTCAGAGCAGCAGTTTCTTGGTGCAATTCCGTGGCTGCTGCTGTTTGCTACCTTGCTGTTTATTTATGGTCATCACATTAGCGCATGGGCGTCACGTCTGGCGACACATCCGACTCGAGAAGTTCGACTTAAAAGCGTCATCTTGACGCTGTTTTTGGTTTTCGTCGCGGCGTATGGCGGTTTCTTCAATGCAGGGCTTGGCGTGATTGTATTAAGCTACCTTGTGTTAGCAGGCTATCAAAATATTAATCAAATGAACGGTCTTAAACTGCTGATTTCTTCGGCGGTCTCTTTGGTGGCGATCGTTATTTTTGTCGCTGAAGGGGCAATAGACTGGCCACGTGGTATAGCGGTCATGATGGGTACACTAAGCGGCGGGTATTTGGCGGCACGTGTGTCTAGGCGAGTAGCGCAGCAAACAGTGAAGCGTTTCGTTGCGTTGTCTAGCTTGATCATGACGGTGTACTTCTTTATTGATGTATATTGGCCTATCGACGAGTGGTGATGCGCTTTGTGTTGTTCTGACTGCCATGATCACATTTAAAGCTATTTTGAGCTTGTTTTAGGTTAATTTATCTCCCTTTCTGCCACTCTCTACCTGTACTCATGACGGGGCATCTGTCACCGATATGACCCAGTTTCCCCATTTCTTTCCAGTGATAGGAGGCGTTATGAGTAGAAAACTAGGTCGCGTGATGTCGAGCAGCCGTATGATCTGTTTTGTGGCTTTTCTCGCAGCGGTATTTGCATGGATTTTGAGTATGCCGGCACTGTTTACGGTGTCACTTTTAGCGCTGGTGGCTAGTGGAGTACTGTATTGGGATGACGTGAAGAAAGCGCGTCAATCCTCAGAAAGATCACTCTAGCATTGCTCAAGTGGCCAGATGAAAATGGGCACATGCGAATGTGCCCAGTGTAACGTCGGATGGCCTTACCTAGAAGAACCCAAGTGGATTCACGTCATAGCTGATGAGTAAGTTTTGGATTAAAAAAATAAGAGCGCCGAATGGCGCTCTTACGTTTTTTTAGCCTTGTAGCCCGCCTTGTTGTTGGGCTTGTTTTACTAGTGCCTGACGCTCAGTCTCTTTATCAGAAATTACTCTATTATCCTTGTTATTTGCTTGTTCAACATCCGATGGAACAAATACAAAGAGTTTGTTAATAGTCATAATTGAGCCCTACTTAGTAAATATTGCCACTCCAATTTAGGTGAGTGGTCAAGGTGTGACATCATCCACACTTTTTTAATTGTAGGCGTAGATGAGGGGATGAGATCACCCAACCTCATCTATCAACGGGATGAGCCAACAAAAAAAGGGCGCTTTCGCGCCCGATTCAATGGTTGCGCTACAGGTTACACATCGTAAGTGGTCGATGCGGTATCACCGCCTGTACCTGTCCAGTTAGTGTGGAAGAATTCACCACGCTCACGGTCGATACGCTCGTAAGTGTGCGCACCGAAGTAATCACGCTGAGCTTGCAGCAGGTTCGCTGGTAGACGAGCCGTTGTGTAACCGTCTAGGAAAGATAGCGCAGAAGTCGTACATGGCATTGGGATGCCTGACTCTAGAGATTTCGCTGCCACTTTACGCCATGCCGTTAGGCTGCTTTGTAGGATGTTTTTGAAGTACTCGTCAGAACCTAGGAATGCAATGTCTGGGTTCGCTTCGTACGCATCACGGATGTTGCCTAGGAATGCCGAGCGGATGATACAACCACCGCGCCACATGAGTGCTACGTTACCGTAGTTAAGATCCCAGCCGTTTTCGTTTGATGCTTCGCGCATTAGCATGAAGCCTTGAGCGTAAGAGATGATCTTAGACGCTAGTAGCGCTTGACGAAGTGCGTCGACCCACTCTTGCTTGTCACCTTCAACTGGTGTGATTGTTTTGCCGAACAGCTTCTCAGCTTCAACACGCTGGTCTTTTAGTGCAGATAGACAGCGAGAGAATACTGACTCAGAGATAAGTGTCAGTGGAATACCTAGGTCTAGGGCATTGATACCTGTCCACTTACCCGTACCTTTTTGGCCTGCTGTGTCTAGGATCTTCTCAACGAGAGGCTCACCGTCTTCATCTTTGTAGCCAAGAATGTCAGCCGTGATTTCAACCAGGTAGCTGTCGAGCTCAGTCTTGTTCCAATCTGCAAATACCGCTTGCATCTCGTCAGCAGACATACCAAGACCGTCTTTCATGAACTGGTAAGCTTCAGTGATAAGCTGCATGTCGCCGTATTCGATGCCGTTGTGTACCATCTTAACGAAGTGACCAGCACCGTCGTTACCAACCCAATCACAGCAAGGTTCACCAGCATCAGTTTTTGCTGAGATACCTTGGAAGATAGGCTTAACCGCTTCCCAAGCTTCCGCCGCGCCACCAGGCATGATTGAAGGACCGAAACGAGCGCCTTCTTCACCGCCAGATACACCAGTACCGATGAAGTGAATGCCTTGCTCACGGCAGTGCGCTACGCGGCGGTTAGTGTCTGGGTAGTTAGTGTTACCACCATCGATGATGATGTCACCTTCGTCTAGAAGTGGGATTAGGTTGTCGATGAAAGTGTCAACAACGTCACCAGCACGAACCATCAGCATCACTTTACGTGGCGTTTCGAGTTTCTCAACCAACTCTTCAAGTGAGTAAGCACCAATAATGTTGGTACCCTTCGCTGGGCCTTCTAGAAACTCGTCTACTTTCGCAGCAGTACGGTTGTGAGCCACCACTTTAAAGCCGTGGTCGTTCATGTTGAGGATAAGGTTTTGACCCATTACCGCTAGGCCAATAACACCGATATCACCTTTCATTATTTCTCTCCAATATGTTCTCGTTGGACGAGCAACCGCGTTATGCGATTTTCGCCGCTGCGTCAGAATCTAAGTACCACTCCGTCTCACCCGCTTTCGACTGAATTTTCGCCGCGGGATAAGGCAGTTCGCTTGCTGGAGTGGTGTGAATTTCGTGCACGATATCAACTTTACCTGAGCCAAGAACGAGGTAGCTGATTCGTTTTGCTGCTTCTAGCACTTTAGCGGTTTTTGACACGCGAAGTTGGCCAGATTCAGGATGAGAAGCGACAACAGACAAGTTCTCATCCGCATAGTTGGTTTGACCCGGGAATAAAGAGGCAGTGTGGCCGTCGGCGCCAACACCCAATAGAATCCAATCAAACACGGGTGTACCGTTTTCACACGGGATAACCTCTGCCATTTCGTTGGCAAAGCGCAGCGCTTCCTGCTCGGCGTCATTTTCGCCGCGAATACGGTGGATGTTTTCAGCAGGCAGGTTCACTTTGCTAAATAGCAAGGCGTTTGCTTCGCCGTAGTTGCTTTCCGCGTCATCCGGAGCAACGCAGCGTTCGTCTCCCCACCAGAAGTGGAGGTTTTGCCAAGTGATGGTATCCGCGTATGGGGCCTGGGCCAACAGGTTAAACAGCATCTTAGGGGTGCTGCCGCCGGAAAGTGAAATGTGAACAGGTCGGCCAAGCTCGCTGTACGATTTCATATCGTTGGCAAGGCTTTCTACCACCTGCTGCGCGGTTGAGTGGATCTTGTGATTGATCATAGTTCGCAGTAGTCCGTATCTGTCAGGTTTTTACATGGGAAGCGCCATGCACGGTTGTTTCGTGCTAACAAGTCATCAGACTCTTTTGGCCCCCAAGTACCACAAGCGTAACCAAACAGTGCTTGTGGATCTTGTTTGAAGTCGAGAATCGGTTGAACGTACTTCCAACACGCTTCAACCGCATCGCTACGGGCAAATAGAGTAGCATCTCCATTTAAGGCATCAAGCAGAAGACGCTCATAAGCCGTCAGCATTTGGGTCTCTTGCAGGTCGGCGTAGTGGAAGTTCATTTTCACTTCTTTCGCTTTAAAGCCTGCACCTGGCTCTTTGAGACCAAAGCTCATCTGAATGCCTTCGTCAGGCTGAATTCGAATGATGAGTTTGTTTTCTGGTGCATTTTGACCAAATACTGGATGCGGCGTCTGTTTAAAGTGAATGACCACTTCAGTCACGCGAGTAGGAAGACGTTTGCCCGTACGTACGTAAAAAGGCACACCATTCCAGCGCCAGTTATTGATGTAAGCTTTTAGACCAATGTAGGTTTCCGTGCGCGAGTCGTCGGCAACGCCATTTTCTTCGCGGTAACCCAATAGGTGCTGGCCACGGACTTCAGATGCTGTGTACTGACCCAACACCAAATCATTGCGCAGCGCGTCTTCGTCTAACGGTTTGAGGCACTGCAGAACTTTCACCACTTCATCACGCATGGAATCAGCGTTGATTTGTGCTGGCGGCTCCATTCCTACCATCGCTAACACTTGCAGCAGGTGGTTTTGGAACATATCACGCACAGCGCCAGAACCATCGTAATAGCCACCACGTTCTTCAACACCGAGGAACTCGGCGCCAGTGATCTCGACGTAGTCGATAAAGTTGCGGTTCCACAAGGGTTCGAACATCGCATTAGAGAAGCGGAACACCAGTAGGTTTTGTACCGTCTCTTTTCCTAGGTAGTGGTCAATGCGGTAAATCTGGTGCTCTTGAAAATGCTCGTGGATCTCTTTGTCCAGCTTTTGCGCAGACTCTAGGTCATAGCCGAATGGCTTTTCGATGATCAAGCGTTTCCAGCCGTCTTCTTCATTGTTCAACCCATGTTCAGCAAGGCTGGCTGGGATGACACTGTATAAACTTGGCGGTGTCGCAAGGTAGAAGAGCGTATTGCGTTGCTCGAACTGGTACTGATTGGAAAGGTCATCCAGACGGGAGACCAATTTGCTGTAATCGGTGCTGTCTGAGGTATTGATCGCTTGGTAATGAAGATGGTTGATGAAGGCATCGAGCGTCTCAGGAACCGTCTTTTCCATCTCTTGTAGAGAGCGCTTCAGTTTATCACGGTACGATTCATCACTGTATTCAGTACGACTTACACCCAAAATGGCAAAGTTCTCTGGAAGCTGCTTGTTCGCATACAGGTGGTATAACGCGGGGATCAGCTTACGGTATGTTAAATCTCCCGAAGCACCAAAAATCACGATGCTGCTGTTTTCTGGTATTACCATCATCTTTCCTTTAGAAACAAGGGTCTTAAATCTGTTGCGCCAAATTATCAGCGCAGCGAATAAATAGAAAATCGGTGCTACCTATCATCACAATAGGGAGTGCCACTTACTTTCTAGGCGTTTGAAACGGCAGGGTATTGTCTACGACAATTTGACATACATCAACTATTGAGAAGGCAATCGATTAATATTTGTCAGACTAATTTATTAAATAATTGAATAAGCAGAAAAAAGAACAGTAACCGGTAAGGCGGCGTTCGCTATGAGCTCGAAAACGATTGCGCAAAAACCAAACAGAGCGGACCAAGAGGTGATGAGATTAAGAGTCAGGTTGACTATGGTCATTTGGGCTAGCTAGAGCACATATTTGCAGCGCTCATAGAATGTGAGACACTTCGCGAACCAGGCATTGATAAAGATGAGCGATGAGCAACGACAGCAAACAAGATAAATCGATGGCCGTATTTCAGCGGATCAGTAAGGTGTTGGATTACATTCACCACCACATCGAAGATCCGATGACGCTGGATGAATTGGCTCAGCAGAGTTGCTGGTCACGTTGGCAGTTGCAACGCGTTTTTCAAAACGAGACGGGCACGACAGTGGCCAATTATGTACGAGAGCTAAAGCTCAGTGAAGCGGCTGAACGTTTGATCGATGGTGAGGATAAGGTCATTGATATCGGCTATGCGCTCGGTTTTGGCTCGGAAGTCAGCTTTAGCCGCGCGTTTAAACACAAGTTTGGCGTCAGTCCAAGAGCGTATCGGCAGGCAGGTAAACGCACAGGGTTAAGAAAGCCTCTGCAGTCTTCCTCGGATAGAGATACAGCGTATCAGTTTGGCAATCAGCCTGCGTTTGTCCATATTCGAGTCGAATCTAAGCCCGCATTTTATGTTCGCGGCAGTCACGGTCACATCAGTGGGTTGTTTTCACCGCAGCCCAACTTCGCCACGCAAGTCCCACTGTTGTGGCAGCAGCTTGAACAGGCGCTGCAAGACTCCACTGACCAATGGCAGAGGGTAGGGGTGGTCGATACTAAGCACGCTCAATTTGATGCCGCGCCACTGACTTATTGGGCAGGGGTTGAGCTTTGCGATGCACGGCAAATTCCAGATAGGGCGCACTCATCTACGTTGAGTACTCTGTCCGTTCCGGCTCAAACTTATGCGGTAGTCACACATAAAGGTTCGATTCGTGGGCTACCGGACACCCTAGAGTGGTTTATTCTCAATTGGTTACCTAGCTCAAACTACCGCGGAGTTGATGGCTTTGAACTGGAAGTGTATCCAGCTCACTATTACTCTGAATCGCCAAGTGCAGAAATGGAGTATTGGTTGCCAATCGAGTTGCGATAAGGCGCAGTCCGCTGACTTCCACTCCTTTTTCTCTTTTTCCCTCCTCCGACTGAATTGCGCGCTCGCAGCGAATAAAACACTGCCAAACAAAAGTCGGTGACTTTGCACCAAATTGTTAACTTTTACCCAATTAAAAAATTTAGAATGCAAATGATATTAATTCTTATTAAGATAGGCATGGGTAATTGAGGACAATATGCAATCTATCACTCACTTTCAGCGCTCGACATTGACGTTGGCGCTCATTTCAGCGTTTTCTTCGCCCCTTTACGCTGCCGAAGGCGGAGACGCTTCAACGATGGACACCATCACCGTTCTGGGCGAAGCGTATCGTAACACGGCCACTAAAACTGCGTTAGAACCAGAGGAAACCCCGCAAGGGATCACCACGATTGAATCAGAGCAGTTGGAGCAACGCGGTGTCAAATCCTTGAATCAGGCGCTCCGATACGCCCCTGGCGTCGTCACAGAGAAAAAAGGGGCGTCGGTCACTATGTACGACACCTTCTCGATTCGTGGTTTTGCCAACAGTGAGAGCTATTATGATGGGCTTAAGCTTCCCTATCTAACAGGATGGAACTTGCAACCACAAATCGATCCTATTGCACTGCAACAGGTGGAAATTTTCAAAGGCCCTACCTCTGTGTTGTACGGTTCCATGCCGCCGGGCGGGATGGTGAATATGATTGCTAAATCGCCGCAGCAGCAGAGCCAAACGCGTTTGAGTGTCGCGACAGGAACCAGAAACCTGATGGAAACCTCGCTCGATACGACGGGGCAAATCGGTGAGAGTGATGTCTCTTATCGCTTGGTGGCCCTTGCTCGTAAACGAGACAGTCAAGTCGATAATGCAGAGGAAGAGCGCTACGTGATTGCACCGTCGATTGATTGGCAAGCTAGCGAGCGGACGTTAATTAACCTCAACATGTACTACCAAAAAGATCCGAACATGGGGATCAACTCAGCGCTGCCCGCGTCGGGAATGATTGACAGCAACGCCAACGGTTCAACGTCACCGTCCACCTCGGCAGGCGATGTCAATTGGAGTCAGTTTGAGCGTGAAGTGTTTATGCTCGGTTATAAAGTCAATCACGACATTAACCATCAATGGACCTTCCTACAAAACGCACGCTACGCCGATGCCTCCCTATATCAGGAAAATACCTACCACAGAGCCACGAGTTTCGATGCGTCCACTGGCGCTATGAGCCGAAACATTTACGATACGGACGAATCATCGCAGTCATTTGTGATTGACAACCAATTGTCTGGCTTAGTGACGGTCGGGCAGGCGCAGCACAACCTGCTGTTTGGCATCGATTACCTCAAACTCAAAGGGGACTCCATCTATCGTGAATACGCTGCAAACGCCGAGTTCTATGGATTCAATGTTTTTCGCCCCAACAACGCGCTGTTAGACAGAAACGCGTTGACAGAGGTGTATGACGAAACCCACAAGATTGAGACCGAACAACTGGGCTTCTACCTTCAAGACCAAGTTCGATTGGCCGATTGGGTACTGCTGGCGGGTGGACGCTATGACCGCTTCGAATCGAGTGACCACAAAACCAGCACCACTGGGAGTGACACCGTCGATACAGCTGACCACCACCAATTTTCTTATCGCGTTGGGGCGTTGTATGAGTTTCACAATGGCCTTTCCCCGTTTGCGAGTTTTGCAACCAGTTTTGAGCCTGCCTCAGGCACAGACATCGACGGTAATGCGCTTGAACCTCAGCTCGGTGAGCAAGTTGAGGTCGGGGTTAAGTACCAATCACACGATGGCGCGCAGAGCATGACGGCGTCTTACTTCCACATTACTAAGCAAGATGCG
This sequence comes from Vibrio sp. R10-SG-ISO4, assembly GCF_059834135.1. Taxonomy (NCBI): domain Bacteria; kingdom Pseudomonadati; phylum Pseudomonadota; class Gammaproteobacteria; order Vibrionales; family Vibrionaceae; genus Vibrio; species Vibrio sp. R10-SG-ISO4. The sequence goes on along the minus strand of NZ_JCBDHJ010000017.1, from coordinate 460,529 downwards.
GTCTCTTATGACCCTAATGACCCTAGCTACCGCGCGAAGATTCAGCTAGGAGAAGTGCGTTCTCAGGGCCTTGAGCTAGAAGGCCGCTGGTTGGTCACAAGCGCTTGGGATCTTAATGCGGGCTACACCTACATGGATATGGAAGTGACAGAGGATGTCGACAGTGCCTTAGTGGGAACGACGCCGATTTACGTGCCAGAGCACACGGCCAATCTATGGACAAATTACTATTTGTACGATGGCCCGTTGGCCGGCGCGCGTGTTGGCGGGGGTGTTCGTTATGTCGGTGCGATGCAAAGAGATGCGTATAACACCGGCGAAAAAGTACCCGCTTATACCTTGGTGGATCTCTCTTTGGGGTATGATCTTGGCGCAATGAGTGAGTCACTTTACGGCGCCGTGGCCAATCTTGTTGTGAACAACCTCTTTGATGAAGAGAGCTACACTTGTTATGACGACGCGAACTGCTGGTATGGTGAAGAGCGCTCGATTGAACTCAATGTGAATTACGAGTTCTAACCGAGTTATTCCACGTTCTGGCTAACGGTGGGTTAAATCCAACAGTATCAAGCAGCCCAATTGGGCTGCTTTTGAACCAAGAAATGAATGCAAAATTGAATGCCTTAGGCAGCAGTGCGCTGGATATTGAATCGCTCGATCCCTTTTTTCATGCGCTTTTTGAGAATTGCAAACACGTCACGCCCTTGTTAGATGGCAAGGTGAGTGTACCTGAGTGCGAGCAACTGTTACCCCAACAAACAGAACAGAATCGACGTTTGCTCGGTGCGCTATATCATAGACTGAGTGAGCAACACACAAGCGCTGGAAATGGCTACTGGATAACCCGAACCTGGGATTTGGTGTGTTGGCAGCCAATGTTTGTGGCATTTGTTGCCGTCTACGCGTGTCGAGGGGTACCTCAATTTGACTCGATGGCACAAACCGTTGATGGTCACTGGATCGCGGGATTTTCATTTGAGACCCAAGCACATCAACATGGCGAGTTACCTAAATTGATTGAGCTTGCGGGGCGGACCTTGTCGGCGTTGTTTGAGGTTTACCGCCAAGACATTGAGTCATTTACCCGAATTAGACCGGGGTTTACTCAATCGCTGATGAGTGATGCACTGCTCAACTGTCTGGTTAAATTGTCACGTTTTGAGCCGACTTTAACCTTAGAAGAAGCCAAAACACACGCTGAGTTATGGTTGTCGGCGTTTCAATTACGCCCTAGAGCGGCACAGCAACTCTATTTGGATGACGATGGGGCACTGAACATGCATCGCATCAGTTGCTGCCAGGTCTATAAATGTGAAAGCGGCAGCTATTGCGATAACTGCCCCAAGCGCGCGCGATCCCGCTAAGCGAGTTCGCTAAGGTACGCTTTGACTTTTTGAATGTGCCCCTTTCTATCAAACTCGCTATGTTGCGAGGCAGGAAGGTAGTGGTTTGCGTAGTACTGGTCCACTTCGTGTTCCAAAAACAGCAGGTAGAGTTGCGGGTCAATATGCCCGCTGGTCGCCATCGATGTCATTATCTTGATCGACTCGTCGAGTGTTTTGCCTTTTTTGTAAGGTCTGTCTGAAGAGGTAAGCGCTTCGAATACGTCCGCAATGGCCATCACGCGAGCCGGAATCGACAACGCCTCTCCCTTAAGCCCCAATGGATAACCTTTGCCATCCATTCTCTCGTGGTGTCCTCCGGCAATCTCTGGCACCTGTTTCAAATGATCGGGATAGGGGAGGCGATTGAGCATGTTGATGGTTTGAATCACGTGATCGTTGATCAAAAAGCGCTCGTCGTCATTCAAGGTGCCGCGCTTGATAGACAAGTTATACAGCTCACCCTGATTAAACTTCAGCTCCCCAGGTTCAAGGACAAAGTCTTTTGACCAATGCTGCTTTGGATTGACGCCTTCACCCCAACTCACTTTGTGTACTTGCTTGTCTGCGAGCAATTTTTCTTTGGCGGGCAGTGGCGTTTTGGGGCCCGCGCGATCTTTCTCAATCCAAGAGATACCTAATTGGTCATCGAGCGTGCGAGTCCACTCCTTACCGGCGATGCGCTCTAGTCTCGCGACCGCATCGTCGGTCATAAACTCACTGCCTAAATTGCACTGTGCGACAAACTCAAAGTCATCATCAAGCTCGCGATGAGTCCGCTCTAACTGCGCTTGTGCCTCGGCAATCTCAACGCCGTTCGCAATGCTCTGCCAATATTCGGTGTTGGCGTCGGACTTGAGCAGCTCAAAGCGCATGCGAATCTCGTGGATGCGATCGTAAATGGTTTCCAGTTTTGTCGCTTTATCGACCACGTATTCCGGAGTGGTGACTTTCCCACAATCGTGCAGCCAAGCCGCGAGATGAAGCGCCTCCCATTGGTCGTCTTCCATCTTAAATTCGGGGAAATAGCGGCCGTCATTGTGGGCCACCTGTGTCAGGACATTCGCCAGTTCAGGAATGCGTTGGCAGTGACTGCCCGTGTAAGGGGATTTGGTATCAATCGCAGAGGCAATCAAAGAGATAAAGCCATTGAGCATCTCTTTTTGCTGCTCAATTTGGGTGATGTTCTCTTTGGCAATTTCAGCAAAACTGAGCAGTTCTTTTAAGAAGGCGTGTTTGTCGCTCTGCTCGGCGGTAATGCGTCGTTCATAACCGAGCAGTAACAGCCCGACCAGCTTTTTATTTTTGTTGTGAATGGGGAATAGATAAACGTCCGAAGTGTAGAGACGATTGGCGATGCCCTGCAGCGCTGCTTGGTGGCGCTGCAAGTGGACGATCTGGCCTTGCTCTAACTTGGCTTTTAGCCCGTCAATCGCATGAATAAAGGCGTTGATCTCTAATTTAAACGGGATGATGGATGTGCTGGTTGCCAGTTCGAAATCGTCTTCACTGTTACTTTTACTGGTAAAGAGCACAACGCTTTCGGCTTTAGTCAGCTGATAGCTCTGTTTACACAGGGTTTTTGATAGAAGCGCGAAATCTCGGTTACTGGCCGTGTCACGCAGTAAGGTCAACATGTCATGTAGCGTGTGCTCCATCAATTGGATAGAGGCCGTTAAGTTCGAGACCTCTTTGATGATGCTGGAGGGATAGCGCGTTTTTTTAAACTCAAAACGGGTGATATTACTGGTTAGGGTAATGAGCGTTTTCAGTGGTGTCGAAATTTTTTGCGAGACAAACCAGATGATACACAGGCTCATGACCAGCATCATGATCGCCACCTGAATTTGCTTGTCTCGCATCGAAATCAATGAACCTAGCAGGTCATCGTGCGGGGTCGCTTCCGCTAATCGAAGTTTGATGTCTTTATTAAGCATCACAGGGACAAGTGTTATCGACCATTCAAGGCCCTCACTCTCTACTGTTTTATACACCACGCCATCGGAGAAGCGGTTGAATATTGGGTTAAACACGGTTTCTCGGATAGTGTCGTGAACCTCCTCGTACCGGCTGGATTGTTCTGGGAATACGGTACCGAGATTGTGATGAGCAAGCACGTTGAACTTTCGATCAAATAGTATGAGTTTAGTATGTTCAGAGAGCGCCATTGAATGCAACTTTCGCGACAGTGAATCTAGGGTAAAGTCGGCACCGATGACAAACTGGCCATTAGCGGATCGCCTTGAAAGCGTCACACCGGTGGTTTTGAGTTCATAGAAAAAGTAAGGCTCAGTCAGCTGAATCGTGCCATCTTGGCGGGTGTTTTTAAACCAAGGACGAACGCGTGGATCAAATTGGTTATCCTGTTTAAGACGCTCAGTCAGTATCTTGAGGGATGAATCAAGGAAGTAGAGGTTGTTTTTTCCATCGACACCCATCTCATGAACCATCACTTTCGCATGGCTTGGTGCGCCAAAGCGCTCTGCGTCTGCTGCGTCCTTAAAAAGGCGGATGACGTTCATATCACCCTCTTGACTGGCATAGTACATCCCCACCATCTCAGGGTTTTTCTCGAACGTCGTCACCAGAGAGGCAATCAAGCCGCGATTTTGGTGCAACGCCATACCTCGATTGAGGCTATCGCCATTGGCAATAAAATCTAACGAAGTAAAAATCGGTGCAGTGGCACTTTCAAATGTGATTTCGAGCTTTGCGCTGTTTTCGTTTGACAGCTCTTCCGCGCTCTTGTTGAGCAGCCCTTGTGAATGCTGGTAACTGGTGAACACCAGTATGATCGCAGCGATTGACGTTAGTGCCAAAAAGAGACTGGTGATGTGAATGGTCAGGGAATACCGGCGTTTCTTCATTCAATTTATCCGCTTAAATACAATACCTTATAGCTCTAGCGTAGACCTATATTGGAGTTCCTGCTTCAAAACTGCGTTTTGTAGGTAATGATTCGTCGTGCCAGATCTCACTTTGTAGTGGAGTACGCCGTGCCTTATCAGGGAGACGCTTTGATGTAGGCTTTCACCTTCTGAATATGCGCCTCACGATCAAACTCACTGATTTGCGAAGGGTGAAGGTAGGCGCTGGCGTATTCTTGATCGATCTGGTGCTCTAAAAACAGCAGATAAAGCTTAGGATCGATATGACCGCTGGTGGCCATCGAGGTCATGATATTGATCGACTCGTCCAGCGTCTTGCCTTTTTTGTAAGGTCGGTCTGATGAGGTCAACGCCTCGAAGACATCGGCAATTGCCATCACCCGAGCAGGCACGGAGAGCTGCTCGCCCGTCAAGCCAAGTGGATAGCCTTTACCGTCCATTCGCTCATGGTGTCCACCGGCAATTTCAGGCACTTGTTGCAAGTGTTCTGGGTAGGGCAGACGGTTCAGCATAGTGATGGTTTGTATGATGTGATCGTTGATGATGAAGCGCTCTTCATCGTTGAGCGTGCCTCGGCGAATGGATAAGTTGAATAGCTCGCCACGATTGTATTTCAGCTCGCCGGGATCGAGAATGAACGCTTGTGCCCACTGATCTTTCGGGTTGACACCCACCCCCCAGCCCACCTTATGTACGGGCTTATCGGCGAGCAGTTTCTCTTTGATGGGCAGTGGCGTAGGATCTCCCGCGCGTTCGCGTTCTATCCAGGAGGTACCTGCTTGATCATCTAAGGTACGTACCCATTCGATTTTCGCGATCTGCTCCAAGCGTTCAATGGCTTCGTCGGTCATGGATTCACCACCTAAGTTGCACTCTGCGACGAAGTAGAAATCGTCATCCAACTGCTGGTGGCGCTGAGTCAATATTTGTTCTGCCTTTTCTTTCTCCTCACCATTGAGAATCGATTGCAAGCAGTCAACTTCAGCCTGCACTTTCAATAGCTCAAAACGCATTCTGACTTCATGGATTCGGTCATAGATGGTTTCGAGCTTGGTGGCTTTATCGACCACATATTCTGGCGTGGTCACTTTGCCACAATCATGTAACCAAGCGGCGAGATTAAGCGCTTCCCATTGATCTTTGCCCATTGAAAAATCGGCAAAATAGCGTTTATCTTTGTCTGCCACTTTGGTCAACAAGTTTGCCAGTGTTGGGATGCGCTGACAGTGTCCGCCTGTATAAGGCGACTTTGTATCGATAGCCGATGCAATCAGGGCGACAAACGCATTGAGCATCTCTTTTTGTTGCTCCATCTGCGTGATGTTTTCTTTGGCAATTTCGGCAAAGCTTAACAGCTCTTTTAAAAACGCATGTTTATCACTCTGTTCAGGGGGGATGGGGCGTTCGTACCCCAACAACAAAATGCCGACCAATTTCTTGTTTTTGTTGTGCATTGGGAAGAAATAGATATCGGTGTTAAACAGTGATTCGCTGTATTTTGCGATGGCGTTGTCCCCACGGGTGAGATGGATAATTTCGCCTTTCTCTAAGTCTTTCTGCATCCAGGGGGTGTTTGAGAGGAACTCGTTGATATCGACTTTGAACGGGATAATCGCGTGATTGGCGGCAATCGAGAAGGAAGCGTCCTTGTTGTCCAGTGTATAGAGCACGATGGTTTCCGCTTTGGTGACCATATAGCTTTGGTGAGTAATGGTCTTCGCCAGCAGGGAAAAATCTCGGTTACTGGCCGTTTCACGCAGTAGACGAAGTAAGTCATGCAGAGTATGTTCCATCAGCTCAATGGATTTGGTGAGATTGGCTACCTCTTTGATCACACTCTTAGGGTAGCGGGTCTTTTTAAAGTCGAAGCGTGCGATGTTGCTAGTCAGAGTGACCAGCGTCAATAATGGATTGGTAATGCGTTTAGACACGAGCCAGATGACCACAAAACTGACAATCAGCATAAAGATTGCCACTTGTACTTGTCTGTCTCGCATCGAAAGCAGCGAAGCGAGAATATCATGTTGTGGGATGGCTTCGGCAAGCAGCAGTCGCGTCTGGTTGTTTAACTCGACGGGAGTTAAGGTCACGGACCAATCAATACCGCCGTTTTCGAGCGCCTCATAGATGATTTGCGATGACACACGGCCCAGAACTGGCGCAAACACACTCTGTTCCAGTACGCCGTTGATATCAGATTGAGTGACGGAGTCGCTTAGTTCGGGCAACGTTACTTCTAATTGGTGGTGCGCTAAGACATTGAATTGGCTATCGAGTAACAGCAGGCGTGTTTGTTCAGAATACCCCATGGTGCTGACTTGTTGAGAGAGGGAGTCTAGAGTGAAATCCGCGCCAACAACAAATTGGCCGTCGGGCGATCTTCGTGACAACGTCACGCCGCTGATTTTAAGAAAGTAAAAAAAATAGGGTTCCGTTAAGCGAATATCACCGTCTGAGCTTGCGTTGACAAACCAAGGTCTCACTCGAGGATCAAAATCGTTGTCATTGTTTTCAATCGATTGGATCAAAACATGGCGACCGTTTAAGAAATGGACATCGTTTTTACCGCTGACGGCCATCGAGTTAATCATCAATGTTGCTTTATCAGGGGCATCAAAACGCTCACGGTCCGCATTGGTGCGAAGTGGACGAAGGACATTGAGATCTCCCTGTTCACTGGCGTAATACAAGGCGACCAATTCTGGGTTGCGCTGAAAGATGATCGCGAGGGATGCGATGAAGCGGGTTTGGTCAACCGGTGCGTCGGCCGACTCAATCACTTCACTCATCGACATGAAATCTAACGTGGTCAGGATAGGCCCTGCGCGATTTTGGAAGGTGGTCTCCAATTTAGCGCCATTTTCACTGCTGAGCTCCTTGGCGCTCTCGGTTAATAAGTCTTGAGAGTGCTTATAGCTGATACCGATAAGTACCGCGCCCACGAGCGTGGTCAACACCAAAAACAGACTCGTAATGTGGATGGACAGTGAATAGCGGCGTCGACTCATGAAGTTCCCTCTATAAGAATTCTTTTAAGTATTAGCCAATCTGCGAAACATGCAAAAAAACGTCGTGAGTTTGCTCATTTATAACTCGCAACACTTTTCCTATTTCACCCCTTAAACCATCGCTTACAATGGCGTTTTAAATCCAATAAGTAGAATAAAATGAGAAAGTTAATAGCAGCGCTGAGTTTGTTGGTTGCGTGCCAAGTTTGGGCCTCGGGCGGCGATCTCAAGGCCGTGATGAAGCAAATGAAAGTGGAGTTTCGTCACGCGGCGCAAGCCAGTGATGTGGTCGAGATGCAAACAGCGGTTGGGGCGCTCACTTCGCTGGTGGAGCAAGCTAAGCAAGGCGAGTACCCACCCGAGAAAGTGGAGGTGTACCAAGAAGGTTTTCAAGCGCTATCTCAAGCGCTTGGGGAGGTACAGCAGTCATTGGCAAGTGGCGATCTTGTCCGCGCTAAGACACAGTTGAAACGCGTCGACGATCTTCGCATCGAATATCACGACAAACGCAATCCAAGCATCTGGAGTAAGTTGTTTGGCTAACGCGCTAATTTCTCTTTCAGTGCGTCGCTGACATAATCGATGAATGCCCGCAATCTTGCGGGCATATACTTGGTTTGCGGATATTGCATCGCCACCGCGCCATGGTAGTTACTCTTTATCGTCCACTCGGGCAGCACCGCGATGACCTCACCACATTCAATCGCGTCCGCGATGACGAAATCGTGAAAAATCCCGATTCCAATCCCTTGTTTGACTCCATTTAAACGCATCTGCGAATGATTGACGGCGTAGCGTCCGCTCACGGCAACGGAGTGGTATTCGTCCTCTTTGAAGAAATCCCAAACGTGGTCTTTGTCGGTTTCAGCCAAATAGAGACAGCTGTGGTTCGCGAGCTCAGTTGGGTGCGTCGGCACGCCATGTGCGCTGAGATAGTCCGGGCTCGCGCACAATTGCAGGTGTGTTTTCCCCATCTCTTTGAGGACCAAATTCTCATCCGGTTTGTCGGTCAGTTTGAAAGCGATGTCAATGCGATCGCGCAATAAGTCTATTTCGCCATCGGCGGCGCGCAGTTTGAGCTGAATATCGGGGTAGGCTTTTAAAAAGGGCGCCACAAATGGTTGCAAGACCGAGTTAAGAAACGCCTCTGGCGCCGCGACCACAAGTGGCCCTGTGGGCTCACTGTGATCAGAGCTCGACAAGTCCACCGCCTGGCGAGCGGCATTGACCATCACAATCGCTTGGTCATAAACCTGTTGCCCTGTAGGTGTGATGATCAATGAGCGTGTGGTTCTCTCAAACAGCTTGGTCGAGAGTGATTTTTCTAGCCTAGTCACCAATTTACTGAGCGCAGAAGGGGTGACGCCAAGTTGCTTGGCGGCCGCGGTGAAGCTGCCCTCCTCGACAACAAGAATAAACGAGGCTAAATCTGGCAGTAGTGTTAGTAGTCGGGTATCAAACAAGATCAAGAACTCGGTGTAGCAGCGATGACCGCTAGTGTATCAGAGCGTGATTGAGCGCTGAACCAACAGAGTTCACAAAACTGCCTTATCTGTGCCCCAGAGGCAAATATGTTTTTCCGTGCCTATGGATAATGGAAGTGAAGACGATGGATTACACTTAGGCTAACCATAACGCGAAAGGAAACAGCAATGTCTTCTGCATTCTATCAACAAATTCAAGATCAAATCGAAGAAGTAAAGGCGGAAGGCCTTTACAAAGCGGAGCGAATCATTACGTCTCAGCAGCAAGCCGCCGTTAAAATCTCAACGGGCGAAGAAGTGCTTAACTTCTGTGCAAACAACTACTTAGGACTCGCCAACCACCCAGATCTCATCGAGGCGGGTAAAGCGGGTATGGATGAGCACGGCTTTGGTATGGCATCGGTACGCTTCATCTGTGGTACGCAAGACATCCATAAACAACTGGAGCAAAAACTGTCTCAGTTTTTAGGTAAAGAAGACACCATCCTATACACCTCATGTTTTGATGCGAATGCGGGCCTGTTTGAAACCATTCTGGGTAAAGAAGATGCGATCATCTCTGACGCGCTGAACCATGCCTCGATCATTGATGGTGTTCGTTTGTGTAAAGCGATGCGTTTCCGTTACTCCAACAACAACATGCAAGAGCTTGAAGAGCAGCTGATTGCCGCAAAAGAAGCGGGCGCTCGCCACATCTTGATCGTGACCGACGGTGTGTTCTCGATGGATGGCGTGGTCGCTAACCTTCCGGCTATCTGTGATCTGGCGGATAAATACGGCGCATTGACGATGGTCGACGACTCTCACGCCGTTGGCTTTATGGGCAAAACCGGCGCCGGTACTCATGAGTATCACGACGTTGTGGATCGCATTGATATCATCACAGGTACACTGGGTAAAGCGATGGGCGGCGCGTCAGGCGGTTACACGTCAGGTAAGAAAGAAGTGATTGAATGGCTGCGTCAACGCTCACGTCCATACTTGTTCTCAAACTCTGTCGCGCCAGCGATTGTCAGTGCGTCACTTCGTGTGCTTGACCTGTTGAAAGAGAGCGGTGATCTGCGCGAGCGTTTGTGGGACAACGCCGCACATTTCCGTGCGCGTATGGAAGCGGCTGGCTTTACGATGGGCGGCGCGGATCATGCGATCATCCCAATCATGTTAGGCGATGCCAAAGTAGCGGCAGAGTTCGCTGAACGCGCCTTGGCGAAGGGCATTTACGTCATTGGTTTCTCGTTCCCTGTGGTACCTAAAGGTCAAGCTCGCATCCGTACGCAAATGTCTGCGGCGCATTCTCGTGAGCAACTGGATCGTGCGATCGACGCCTTCATTGAAGTGGGCCGTGAGATGGAGATCATCCAATAATGAAAATCAAAGCACTCTCTAAACTTAAGCCTGAAGAAGGCATTTGGATGACGGAAGTGGACAAACCTGAGGTTGGCCACAACGATATCCTGATCAAAATTAAAAAGACCGCCATCTGCGGAACTGATGTCCATATCTACAACTGGGATGAGTGGTCACAAAATACCATTCCCGTACCTATGGTCGTTGGTCACGAGTACGTGGGTGAAGTGGTGGCGATTGGCCAAGAAGTTCGCGGTTTTGAAATTGGTGACCGTGTGTCGGGCGAAGGCCATATCACCTGTGGTCACTGTCGCAACTGTCGTGGTGGTCGTACGCACCTGTGCCGCAACACGATTGGTGTGGGTGTGAACCGCGAAGGTGCGTTTGCTGAATACCTAGTGATCCCTGCGTTCAATGCATTCAAGATCCCTGAAGGCATTTCTGATGATCTTGCTTCAATCTTTGACCCGTTTGGTAACGCGGTTCACACGGCGCTCTCTTTTGATCTCGTCGGTGAAGATGTGCTTATCACTGGCGCTGGCCCAATTGGCATTATGGCGGCGGCCGTCGCGCGTCACGTTGGTGCTCGTCATGTCGTGATCACAGACGTTAACGAATACCGCTTAGAACTGGCGCGCAAAATGGGCGTCACTCGCGCGGTGAACGTTGCCGAACAAAAACTGGAAGACGTTATGTCAGAGCTTGGCATGACCGAAGGTTTTGACGTCGGTCTTGAGATGTCTGGCAACCCATCTGCCTTCAACTCAATGCTTAAAACAATGAACCACGGTGGACGTATCGCATTACTCGGTATTCCACCATCGGACATGGGCATCGACTGGAACCAAGTGATCTTCAAGGGCCTGGTCATCAAAGGCATCTACGGCCGAGAAATGTTTGAGACTTGGTACAAGATGGCAAGCCTGATTCAATCAGGCCTAGATCTGACGCCAATCATCACTCACCACTTCAAGGTCGATGACTTCCAAAAAGGCTTTGACGCCATGCGTAGCGGGGCTTCTGGGAAGGTTATTCTTGATTGGGAATAAAGACATCAATTAAACAAAGCGCTCCGATTGGAGCGCTTTCAGTTTATCTTTATATGACAACGGATTAGTGTCACTGGATAAAAGCGTTTAGGCGTTCTATTTTAAGCCTTGCTCATACATCATGGTTTGCGCGTATTTTCTTCCAAACCAGATGCTAGGGAGAAGAACAAAAGAGACGGGTACCGCAGTCACAACGATAAACGATTGCAGTGCGTTGATGCCGCCCTTACCCATGGCGATTAGGGCGATGGCGACTAAGCCCATAGTGATGCCCCAGAATGCTCGTAATATCGCGTTGGGCTCTTTCTCTCCGCTGATGACCATACTGATGGTGTACGTCATGGAATCTCCGGTGGTGATAATAAACGTGGTGGTCAGTATTAGAAATAGCAATGCAATCGGTGTCGAAAGCGGCAGTTGATCTGTAATAGCAAGCAGTACTGCAGGTAAATTAAAGCCTTCAAACGCTTGTGAGATGACGCCTGGGTTGGCAATTTCAAATGCGAGTCCACTGCCGCCAATTGCGGTAAACCAAAAACACGTCACTAACGGCGCGACAATGCTGACTGAAAGAACGAGTTGTCGGATACTTCGACCACGTGAAATACGAGTGATAAATATGGCCATCATTGGCCCGTAGCCGATAAACCAACCCCAAAAGAAAACGGTCCACCAACTAAGCCAGTCTGTGTCTGCTCGATAGAGGGCCATCACGACAAAGTTATCGAGCATACCTCCTACCCCTTGTAAGTAACCATCAATAATAAATTGAGTGGGGCCAAACAGCAGAATGAAGCCGATCAAAACTACTGAGAGAATGATATTGTATCGACTCACAATTTGAATGCCTTTACTAACACCACTAAGCGCAGAAAGCGTGTACATAGCGACGGCGAATAGGATCACCATGGTCTGAGTCGTAAATCCATCCGAGATACCAAACAAAGCATTCAACGCGTAACTGATTTGCAGCCCTAAAAAACCGATCGGGCCGATGGTACCAGCAGCCACTGCAATGATGCAGGCAGTATCAATGATGTTTCCGAGTGAACCAGTTATGGCTCGTTGTCCAAATATCGGGTAGAGCAAGGTTCGCGGTTTGAGTGGTAGGCCTTTGTCGTAATGCAGGTGCATCAACACAACGGAAGACAGGCAACCAAGAATAGCCCAGGCCAAAAAGCCCCAATGCAGAAACGACTGAGACAAAGCATTGATGGCGGCTTCGATAGGGGGCGCTTCGCCATACAAAGGGGGGGCAGTTACGAAGTGGGCGATTGGCTCAGCAGCAGCCCAGAACACGCCACCACCAGCCAGTAGTGTACATAAAATGATAGAGATCCACTTAAATGTGCTTATCTCTGGGGTGAGCAGTCCACCCAATCGCACACTCCCGCTGCGAGATACGGCTAAATAGAGTCCAACAATGAAGTTTGCAAGCAGAAGAACTTGCCAATATGCTCCAAAGTATTCGGTCGCTAGTGCAAAACCTTGATTGACCCAATTTGAGAGTAAAGAGGTATTCGTTAGCGCTAAGAACACAAAGGCTATGAAAAAGGCGCTACTCATTTGAAATGTTGGATTCGTCAGTTGAAGTTGTTGAAAGAGCGTCGGTGCTCCGTTTTGAGTAGGACTTTCGGCCATTTCGGAAGTACTAATGGCGTGAGTCGTATTAGACATGTCGCTGTTCACTTTTTTGTGGCTGAACTTTGGCATTCAGCGTGTATTTGTCCTCGAATAGCTAGCATAATGCGAGGTGCGTCACGTTATGGTAACACGCCGGGCAGTTTGAAGAATACATGAAGCACGCATTGGAGGTGCTTCAAATTTGGCAGGGTGTAAAGCTGTGCTGACAATGATACTTAAGTTGCCAGCATAGCGGACGTCGAACGAGCAGTGCGATCTACGGATAACACCTGGGCAATCAGTCTCTGTCTATCGCAAAAGGTGACCACGCTTGGCGAGTCGGCATTACTTCAACCCTATTGACGTTGATGTGATTTGGAAGCGTAGCGATGTAAAACATATGCTCTGCAATGTCTCGTGCCGTTAAAGGTGTGGTGCCTCGATATAAGTTGTCCGATGCAGGTTGATTTCCCTTCGTTCTGACCAACGTGAACTCTGTCTCCGCGATACCGGGAGCTAGGTCTGTCACACGTACTCCGGTCCCGAGGAGATCACAACGTAAGTTGTAGCTGAACTGTTTGACAAACGCCTTACTCGCACCATACACGTGGCTGCCGGGATAGGGCCATTGACCTGCAATAGAACCGACGTTGATGATTGTCGTACCTTCACCAATGTCAATCAGTGTTGGAAGTAAAGCATGTGTTACATTGACTAACCCTGTGCAGTTGGTTTCGATCATAGTATGCCAATCTGTTAGCGCTACTTCAGCAGCGCCTTCGGGTGCTAACGCGAGTCCTGCGTTATTGATCAGTGTGGTCACTTGTGCAAATTCGCTTGGAAGTTCATCGACCGCCTTTTTTACCGCATCGGCATCTCGTACATCCAATTGAACAACGTGAGTAGGTACATCTACACCTTAAAATACTGCAATTGTGCTGATAAATGATCGGTAGTTTCGGCCATGTGTTGATTACCTTTGATCACGTTGCGGTGGCAGACACCTCTCCTCTCTTAATAGACGCGTTCATAACGCTGGACTCTGGTGCATGAGTCAGTAGCCAACGCATGGCGAGGGTCGCTCCGCCCATGGTGATTGCAGCGAGTAAGAACCCCAGTTCGATCCAATCCGCATGGCTGAGCAAAGCGATCAGCACATAGCTCATATTCTGGGTTAGAGTGGCAAACATTTGCAATGCACCGTCGGCGCGGCCTCGTTGATGGATGGAGATAGTGTGGTGCATCCAGTTCGTTCGCGCGATTCGATTTAACGCATTAAAAAGGCCAAATAACAAGGTGAAGACAAGCAAGGCCGCTGGGCTTAATGAGATGCTCATCCCTAGCACCATCACACTACTGAACGACATGGCAAGCAGCATGGTGCGGGGTAAGGCGCGACGGGTCAGTAATTTGTGTACGATGAGTCCGGTGAGCAGCGAGCCAATCCCAAACGCCATGTTGTAGCCCGCGAGCCAGTGCCCAGCAATGTGCTGCTGTGCAAACCAGATCGGCACCAACTTTCCCAAGTAAGTCAAAATGGGGTAGGAGAGAGAAGAAAGCATCAAGAAGGCGTAAAAGCGTGGTTCAGAAAGCACAATGGAGCGGCTTTCGACCAGTTGTTGCCAAAAGCGTACTTTACGTTCGGCGCGTAACGCTTGTCGATAAGGTGTCACCAGGTAACTGATAGCCGCTAATGTGGATGCCAACATGGCAAAAGCTGAGAATTCGACAATTCCCCATTGCTCGAGGAGCACAATACCTAACGCGCCAGCACCTAGCGTGGTGCCTTGCATTATGATCTCTTGTTGTCCTGAAATTGCGGCGTACTCATGGTGATCATAATTTTCTTGGGTAAACGCATTATTGGTAGACCAAGCCAGATTGCTCGAGACCCAAAACACCAGTTGCGCGAGTGCCAATAGCCATGGGGATTGCATGCCGTGGTATGACAGGATCATCACCAGCGCGGCGCAGATGGCTTGCACCCATTGGACCATCACTAAGATTGTTTTGCGTGAATGGCGGTCAATCAAGGTTGAAAAGAAGGGCGTTAAGAAAAATGAGAGACCAGTACAAGTGAGTGCCACTAAGGCGACAAAGGTGCCCATATTGTCCGATTGCAACATGAGCCAAGGTAGAGCCATCATAAATAGCCCAGAAGAAATGCCATCAAAAAAGCGTCCGGTTAGATAGGGAGTGGTCTTATTGCGTCCGTGTAATGTCATTGTGGTGTTCCTTTCTGTGTACCAATATTGATAAGTTGCTGCTACTCTAAAACCTCAAGTTAACTTTAGGTAAAGCGTTATTTTTCATTTGAGTCGATAACGTTCGAGTGAATTAAGGAGCCAAGATGGAACTGACAGTCGGAGAGGTCGCTAAACGTTCAGGTGTGGCGGTGTCGGCGTTACATTTTTATGAGCAGAAAGGGCTTATCTTCAGTTGGCGTAACGCTGGGAACCAGCGCCGATATCATCGAAGTGTGCTGCGACGAGTCGCCATCATTAAAGCCGCTCAACAAGTTGGACTGACCTTGGAGGAGATCGCGGCATCGTTTGCCCACCTTCCACACCACCAAGCGCCCAATCGGCAAGAATGGCAAGTGATGGCGTCAGGGTGGCATCAACTGCTTGAGCACCGCATCTTGCAGATGAAAGCGCTGCAACAGGACTTAGGTGGGTGCATTGGGTGTGGCTGTTTGTCGATGGAGAGTTGCGCTATTTACAACCCAAGTGACATTCGAGCGCAAGCATCGCCCAGTGAAACGCGGCTAACCGATCCTGAAAACTGGTCACCTGTCTTAGATGACGAGCGCTAAAGGCGGACAATTCCCATCATTTGGTCACACAAATAAGCGTTTTCTACGATTCATTGGTGTGATTTTTTCTTCTTTTTGCTCGGCAATGTTTGTGTTTTAAAACACTGTCTCATTCTGATTGAGTTCACAATTTTAGGGCTTTGCCACAATTTTTATTGAATCAAGGATTGCGTTAGCCGCTCATGAGCGCTATTCTACGACCACATCATATAATCATACAATATTGCATTTAGGAGTCTGAAATGACTAAACCTGTAATTGGTTTCATCGGTCTTGGCCTTATGGGCGGCAACATGGTTGAGAACCTACAAAACCGTGGCTACGAAGTTAACGTTATGGATCTTAACAAAGACGCAGTCGCTGCTGTTCTTGCTCGTGGCAACGCCTCTGAAGCGACGTCTGGTAAAGAACTGGCTGAGAAAAGTGACATCGTAATGCTATGTCTGACGACTTCTGAAGTGGTTGAGAAAGTGGTTTACGGTGAAGCGGGTATTCTAGCGGGTATGTCTGAAGGCAAAACGCTCATCGACTTTGGTACTTCTATCCCAGCTTCGACTAAGAAGATTGGTGCTGACCTTGCTGAGAAAGGCGCGGGTATGATTGACGCACCTCTAGGTCGTACACCTGCACACGCGAAAGATGGTCTTTTGAACATCATGGCAGCAGGCGATATCGAAACATTCAACAAAGTGAAGCCTGTTCTTGACGAGCAAGGCGAAAACGTCTTCTACCTAGGCGCACTAGGTTCAGGTCACGTGACTAAGCTTGTTAACAACTTCATGGGTATGACAACGGTTGCGACAATGTCTCAAGCATTCGCTGTTGCTAAGCTTGCAGGCGTAGACGGCCAACAACTGTTTGACATCATGTCAGCAGGTCCATCTAACTCACCATTCATGCAGTTCTGTAAGTTCTACGCTGTTGATGGCGAAGAAAAACTGGGCTTCTCTGTAGCGAACGCAAACAAAGACCTTGGTTACTTCCTTGCGCTATGTGAAGAGCTAGGCACTGAGTCTCTCATCGCTCAAGGCACGTCAAAGAGCCTACAAGCAGCGGTTGACGCTGGCCTAGGTCAAAACGACGTACCGGTTATCTTTGACTACTTTACTCAACTGAAGAAGTAATCAATGATGATGTGAAAGCAGCGGCCAATGGCCGCTGTTTTTGTTTCTACATCGCTTGGACATGTCAAAGCCAGTTAGTAGAGATAATTAGCTAGCCCAGAGATAAGGCGAATGTCAGCAGCAGTGGCAGCGTGATTAAACTGAAGAAGTTACCAAACAGCACCATCGACGCCACTTTCGTCGGCTCAACTCCAAACCGTTCGGCAAACAGGTAGTTCATTACTGCCGGTGGTAACATGGTAAACAGCACCATCATTTGCAGCTCCAAAGTCGGCAGCGGCACAAACCAATAGATGACGACAAACGCCACTGCACCCGTCGACAAGGATTGCAGCGTGCACAGCACACCGATACGAAATCCACTCAAACGCATATGACACATTTGCGCCCCTAAAGAGAGCAGCATCACGGGTACCGCGGCTTGACCGAGTAACACTGTCGCTTCATACAAAGGGGACCACACGCCAATCCCACTTAGGTTGAGAAAAAGCGCTGCGCTGGCCGCCAGAAAAATCGGCATTTTGACCACTTGTTTGATTGGGTTACCTTCACTCAGCAGCGCTAAGCCGATACTGATGTGCAAGCAGGCGGAGACAACGAACAGCAGAACCGCAGGCGCCAGCGCCGTCTCACCAAAGGTATAGGTAAAAAGAGGGATCGCCAAGTTACCGCTGTTGCGAAACATATGTGGCGGCGCCCAGGCTTTAATGCGCAGTTTAGTGATTGCGCAAATTGGGATCATCAATAGCCCTGGTAATAAAACTGAAATGAGTGACGCACTCAAAAGGGGCAACTGGTTGGTATCGAGAGGCATCGCCACCAAAGAGGAGAACACCAATGCGGGGGTGAAAGCGTCCATGTTGATGCGGTTGATCGGTTTGAAGTCTGGTTTTAACCAACGCCCGACAGAAAACCCAATCAATACCAACGCAAAGACGGGAAAAAGAATGCCAACAACCTGCTCGACCATAGCTTTCCTTGCACTGAGTTAACGGCCTCGTTAACTGAAAAAAACAAAACAATGTTTCTACGTTAACCCATCTTGAGGGTGAAACCTAGAGCAGGTTAGGCTTGTTTGCTGTCTTTGAAGATGCGATCAAAATATTCCAATGGCGCGACTTTGGTATTGGCGCGTCGCTGCCATTTGCTGTCGTTGGCCACTAACCAACGTTGCTCTGCGTGGGCCAATATCGCTTGGCTGACACGCGCCTCCCGCAATTCGTGCTCCATCACATACTGCGTCGCTTCTGTATTCTCTAGGCCACTGCGTATATCACTGACCGCTGCGCAGCCAATAATACCGATGTCCGCACTAAACTGGGCGAAAAAGTCGGCGACTTTATCATCCACCACATCGCGATCGTTACTGCGAATGCGCCCACCTGGGATCCAGGTTTCCACCTCTTCAAACTGGGAGAGAATATGCGCCGCCTCAAAGTTGTTGGTCACCACACGCAATTCCCGGTGATGCCCAAGCTGCTCTGCAATCGCGGTGATGGTTGTGCCGATACCCAAAAACAGAGTGCAACCATTGGGAATATGCTGCACGACGCGCTCGGCAATGGCGCGTTTGTCCTTGGCATTCGTCATGCGGCGTGAGGTGTAACTTCGGTTACTCAGGGTGGCAGGTAAGCTGACGCCGCCGTGATGGCGACGGGTCAAGCCTAGGTTGCACAGTTCGTTGATGTCACGGCGGATGGTTTGTGTCGTGACATCAAACTGCTGAGCCAATTCATCAATCGAACAATATTCCTGTTGATGAATGCGCTCAATGATCGCGTGTTGGCGGAGTGAAAGATTATCCATGAATAGCGTGGCGCTCGGCACCAGTGTGAGTTTCGTTACGCTGAGTATAACGCTGAGGCACGTCGGTGATCATCATATCGACGCCCCATAAGCGATGTGGCTCAACTAATTCGGGAAAGTTGGGGGTGTAGCAGTAGAGCTGATAACCCATCTGCTTAATCGCTTTGGCTTGCGCCTGTGTCAAAAAGCGGTAGTCGCAGTGCACGCTGTAGGCATCAATTTGAGTCAGGACCGACGCCGCGTCATAGGGAATGCTTTGCCACAATTGCCCGCGGCGCACATCGGGTAGATATTGTTTTATGCATTGCAAGGAATGGGTGCTAAAGCTCGAAAAGAGCAGGGTCTGAGGGTCAATATCCATCTCATTGATCACCTCAGCGACGTGATGGCACAGGCGATCAATGTCCGTGTGAGGGTAGAGTTTGAGCTCAATGTTGAGGTTGACGTTGGCCGCTTGGGTCAAGGCCAATGTTTCCGCTAAGGTAGGGATTGGTTCCCCTTCAAACTCATCAGCAAACCACAACCCGGCGTCGAGTTGTTTCAGTTGCTGTAACGTCAATTCACTCACTTTACCTTTGCTGTTGGTACAGCGGTTCACTGTGTGGTCATGAATCACCATGGGCACATCATCGGCGCTCAGTTGGACGTCGATTTCTATCCACTGGCAGCCCAATTCAACGGCACGCTGAAACGCAACGAGTGTGTTTTCTGGTGCAAGACTAGAGAGGCCGCGATGGGCCATGGTTGGGATAAGGGTAGGGAGTGTTGTCATTGTTCTTCACTGTCTATGTTCATTTTGTTTCAAACGAACTCTGTCATCTTCATGTGACCGTTTGATGACACCCCAAATAGGCATTCAACCGAAAGTTTAGTTTCATTTATGTTCATTTAAGTGTCATCTCAGCGTAACTTTCGCTAATTAATGTTCACTTGAATTCTGAAGCAGCGAATGTGAAAGAGAAGTGAACATCCGCTGAGGTTTAACCACACTAGGACTTTACGCAAGTAAGACTCACATAAGGGAACCATTATGTCTATCAAACACCTGACCGGTTTGGCCGTCACCGC
This sequence comes from Vibrio sp. R10-SG-ISO4, assembly GCF_059834135.1. NCBI lineage: Bacteria > Pseudomonadati > Pseudomonadota > Gammaproteobacteria > Vibrionales > Vibrionaceae > Vibrio > Vibrio sp. R10-SG-ISO4. The sequence goes on along the minus strand of NZ_JCBDHJ010000017.1, from coordinate 440,935 downwards.
AGCACTACTGAGTGCGCAAGCTCAAGCGAAAACAGAAGTGGAATGGTGGCACGCCATGGGTGGTGCGCTAGGTAAAAAGGTCAATGAAATAGCGGCGGACTTTAATGCCAGTCAAGATGACTACGAAATCAAACCTGTATACAAAGGCTCATACGCAGAAACCATGACAGGTGCGATCGCGGCATTTCGTGCGAAAGAGCAGCCAGCCATTGTGCAGGTTTTTGAAGTCGGCACGGCAACCATGATGGGTGCCAAGCAGGCCATCTACCCGGTTTACCAGTTGATGGAAGACACCAAAGAGCCGTTTGCTCCAGACAACTACCTCTCCGCTGTGACGGGTTACTATACCACCAGTGAAGGCCAAATGTTGTCGATGCCATTCAACAGTTCAACGCCTGTGCTGTACTACAACAAAGCGATGTTTGAAAAAGCGGGCATTACAGAAGCACCGAAAACCTGGCAAGAGATGGAAATCGTCTCACGCAAGCTGATCGAGTCGGGCGCTAAGTGCGGCTTTAGCACCACTTGGCAATCTTGGACGCAAATTGAAAACTTCGGTGCTCGCAATAATGTCCCTGTCGCTAACAACAGCAATGGTTTTGACGGACTCGATACCCAGTTTAAGTTCAATGAGTCAGCGTTTGTGAAGCACATTGAGAAAATGGGCGAGTGGTCAAAAGAAGGGATCTTTAAGTACGGCGGTCGTCAATCCGATGGTATGCCACTGTTCTACACCCAAGAGTGTGCGATGACCATGGGCTCGTCGGCGGGGCTAGCTGGCATTAAAGAGAACATGAAAGGCATTGACGTCGGTGTAGCGCAGCTGCCGTATGACGCGGAACTGGTCGACAAACCGCAAAACACCATTATCGGCGGAGCCTCGCTTTGGGTACTGCGTGGCCACTCTGATGAAGAGTACAAAGGGGTAGCGAAGTTCTTCTCGTATCTCTCTAGCCCTGAAGTGCAAGCTGATTGGCACCAGTTTACCGGTTATCTACCGATCACTAAGGCTGCCTATGAACTGACCAAGAGCCAAGGCTTCTATGAGGCGAACCCAGGCACTGACACCGCTGTCGTACAGATGACGTCGGTTGAGCCAACGGTCAACTCCAAAGGCATTCGCTTTGGTAACTTCTTGCAAACGCGCGACATCATCAACGAAGAGTTAGAGGCCGTTTGGTCTGGTAAAGCGACGGCGAAAACAGCATTGAACAATGCGGTAAGCCGTGGTGATGAGCAATTGCGCCGCTTTGAGCGCACGCAAAAGTAACACCCTCGTTTGGCGGAGCGAATGTGCTCCGCCTTTTTCTATCTGGATTATCTATGTCATCGCCTGTTATTTTTAAACACAAATGGCTGCCCATTGCGCTGATCGCCCCGCAACTGGTGATCACCCTGGTCTTTTTTATCTGGCCAGCCGGGCAAGCGATTTTTCAATCATCTCAACTGGAAGATGCGTTTGGGATGAGCCGTGAGTTTGTTGGCTTGGAAAACTTCGAAAAGCTGCTTCACGATCCGTATTATCTCGATTCATTATTCACGACGCTGCAATTTAGTCTCAGCGTAGCGGTGCTTGCGTTGGTCAGTGCGTTGGTGCTGTCGGCGTTTGCCGAGCATATCGTTCGTGGTAGTACCTTCTATCGTACCTTTCTGATCTGGCCGTATGCCGTTGCGCCTGTGGTGGCGGGCTCTTTGTGGCTGTTTCTCTTTGACCCAACGATCGGCGTAGCTAGCCAACTCCTTCAGTGGATAGGGGTAGATTGGAACCCGACACTTAATGGCTCCCACGCGATGTGGATGGTGATCATCACCTCTACATGGAAACAGATCAGCTATAACTTTTTGTTCTTCTTAGCGGCGTTGCAGTCCGTCCCCCGTTCATTAATTGAAGCGGCGGCCATCGATGGCAGTGGGCCGGTAAAGCGTTTTATCACCATCAGTTTCCCATTGATTTCGCCTACGAGTTTCTTCTTATTGGTCGTCAACTTTGTGTATGCCTTTTTTGACACCTTCGCCATCATCCATGCGATGACGCAAGGCGGGCCGAGCAACAGCACTTCCACGTTGGTGTACAAAGTCTACAACGATGGATTCATTGGTTTGGACTTAGGCTCGTCGGCTGCGCAGTCGGTGGTGTTAATGGTGTTGGTCGCGACGTTAACTGTGTTCCAATTTAAGTACGTTGAGAAGAAGGTGGCTTACTGATGGTAGAACGCAGACCCTTATTCACTCTATTTTGCCACTTTGTGTTGGTGGCTGGCATCGTCTCGATTGCACTACCAGTCTGGATTGCGCTGGTGGCGACCACCCATGAAAACACCGCCTTTGCGACAGGAACGCCACTTTGGTTTGGCGACCTCGGTTTAAGTGTGTTCAGCGAACTGCTGAGTAATGCAAGCCAAGTCAACAATACAGCACTGCCGATTACCGGTATGTTGTTGAATTCCCTCGTGATGGCACTGTGCATCACCTTTGGTAAACTGACCATTTCGATTTTGTCAGCCTATGCGGTGGTCTTTTTTCGCTTTCCGGGCCGAATGTTGGCGTTTTGGATGATCTTCTTCACCTTAATGCTGCCAGTAGAAGTGCGCATTATGCCGACCTTTGAGGTGGTCACTAACCTCAACATGCTCAATTCGTTTTATGGCTTAACCATCCCACTGATCGCCAGTGCGACGGCGACCTTTTTATTCCGCCAGTTCTTTATGACGGTGCCAAGTGAGTTGGTGGAGGCGGCGCGCATTGATGGCGCAGGACCGATTAAGTTTTTCTTTGACATATTACTGCCGCTCTCTCGCACCAACATCGCGGCGCTGTTTGTCATCACCTTTATTTACGGCTGGAACCAATACTTATGGCCGTTACTGATCACCACCGACATCGAGTACTACACCATAGTGATGGGCATCAAGCAGATGCTGGGTGTTGTCGATGGGGTCATTGAATGGAACAAAATTATGGCCACGACCATTATTGCCATGTTGCCACCAGTCATTGTGGTGCTGGCGATGCAAAAAGCGTTTGTCAAAGGTCTGGTTGATTCGGAGAAATAATTCATGTCTACACTTACTCTCAATAACGTGGCGAAATGCTACCCGAACGGATACCAAGCGATTCATGGTGTCGATTTGACCATTCACGATGGCGAAATGGTGGTCTTAGTGGGGCCAAGTGGCTGTGGCAAATCGACGTTACTGCGTATGATTGCCGGCCTGGAAGCGATCAGCTCTGGGGAGCTGTTTATCGATGACACCATCGTCAATGCGCTTGAGCCGAGTGAGCGAGATATCGCAATGGTGTTTCAAAATTATGCCTTGTATCCGCATATGACGGTCTACAACAACATGGCTTATGGGCTACGCAACCGAAAAACACCGAAGGCAGAGATTGACGCTTTGGTGAATGAGGCCGCTAAAATGCTCGAGTTGGATCACTTACTGGATCGCAAACCGGGTCAACTCTCTGGTGGGCAAAGACAACGCGTGGCGATGGGGCGAGCGATTGTTCGTAAACCGAAAGTCTTTTTGTTTGATGAGCCCTTGTCGAACCTCGATGCCAAGCTGCGCGTGCAGATGAGATTGGAGATCAAAAAGCTGCAACGCCGTCTCGCGACCACATCGATTTATGTCACCCACGATCAAGTGGAAGCCATGACCTTGGCCGACAAGCTGGTGGTATTGAACAAAGGGAACGTGGAGCAGGTGGGCACACCCCTTGATATCTACGACTACCCGGCCTCTCTTTTTGTCGCGACCTTTATTGGTTCTCCCTCCATGAATATTCTTGATGCGAGTGTGACCATTGATGGTATTGAATTGGCTCAGGCGCTCTATCCGCTAGAGACGGCATCGCTGAATCTGGGCGATGTTAAGCTTGGGCTCAGACCGGAGCACCTGCAGCTGTGCGATGATAACCCGTGGTTCCACGTTGAAGTCGAGTTGATCGAAGCGTTGGGCGCTGACCTCTTGCTCTACTGTAAAACGCTCGACGAAGAGGCGCAGCGTTTGGTGGTGCGGGTTGAAGGTCATAGCAAAATCGCCATCGGTGATAGCTTTGGTGTCGACATCAAACCCGAGCATCTGCATCTTTTTGATGCCAATACCTCGAAGCGCATTTCACTGACAGAAGGCCGCCATCAAGAGGTGGTGAATGCCTGATTCGTTGCTTAGCGCTAATCAAGCGTCGCTCGCGTCTATCACCTGGTTACTCACCGATGTCGACGACACGTTAACCTGGCAAGGACAGCTGCCTGCGCAAACGCTGAATGCGTTAACGGTGCTGCGTGATGTCGGCGTGAAAGTGGTGGGTGTCACGGGTGCTTGCGCTGGATGGTGCGATCAAATGGCCAAACTCTGGCCGCTCGATGGTGTGATTGGTGAAAACGGCGCGTTTTGGATGCGCCGCAGCGAGAGTGGGTTCATCACCCACACGCTTACGCCTTTGGATGAGATGAAGCGCCAGCAGCGAGCGTTAATCGAGCGTATTACCGAGCGGCTGCGTGACTACCCAGACGTAACGTTTGCCAGCGATCAAGCGTTTCGTTACTGTGATGTCGCAGTCAACACAGGTCAAGAGCGTACTCCGTTATCAACAGCGCTGTGTGAACAGCTGCTTGCTGACATTCGCGCTATCGAAGTAGACGGGCAAGTCGTCAATGCGACACAAAGCTCGATTCACATCAACGCTTGGTTGGGTCAGCACACTAAGCGCACCAGCAGTGAAGCTTATCTTCGTGCGCACAACCATGGCCAACTGCCGGCGTTGTCCAATATCGCCTACGTGGGTGACTCGCTCAACGATGAAGGGATGTTCGAGTGGTTATCGACGACCTTTGGCGTGCACAACATTCGCCATGTCCTGAGTCAGCTTAATCACCAGCCACAGTGGATCACCGGCTCAAACGGCGGGTTTGGTTTTGCTGAGCTGGCAGAGCGAATTGCGCTGGCTAAGCGAAGTGAAAATGCGCGGTAGAACCCCCTCCAATCTTAACATGTCGTCTCGCTTTGTCATTTGCCCCAACCCATCGAATGACGCGGCGGAGCTGTTAGTTTTTGGTGAGTAACCGGCGAGGCGATGACCCTGTACGGATTAAGCCCTGCGTTAAGGCAGGGCTTAATGGTATTGACTTCTTGAGGGCGAGTGTCCCTGTCATGGTTTGCTCAATTTATTCCTGACATTTCTCTTAGCAAAGATTACCCTAGCGGACTAAGACGAATTTTGACTCTAGAGTTGTCCAAGCATGAATGTATCCCAGGTCGACATTAGCTCGCTGCTGATTTTGAAAAACTTACTCGAAGAGAAGCACGTTTCGAATACTGCTTTGGCGATGAACATCAGCCAATCTTCGGTCAGTCGAGCTTTGCAGAAAATGCGAACGCTGTTTGATGATGAGTTGTTGGTGCGCACCAATTCGGGTTATGAGTTAACCACCAAAGCCGACAGCATTAAACAAGACATCAATCTCATCATCAATAGCTTGGAAACGCTTGTTCATAAGCAGTCTTTTGATCCCAGTAGCATCGAAACCACCGTTCGCTTTTTTGGCTTGCAGCCGCAAATCAATACTTTGATGCCGCCTGTTATTGCACAAATTCGCCAGCGTGCACCCAATATGATCGTCAGTTTGGATACCACGCCGCAGCGTCACTTTGAGGCTCTAATTGCTGGCGATGTGCACTTTGCACTCTCGTCACATGAGCCCGCCAGTGGCGACCAAAATCTTTATCGTGCACTGGTCTCCAAGCGGGATTTTCGCTTGTTGATGAGTAAATCGCATCCACTGGCCAATGAGACATTAACAGCCGAAAATTTGTTGGGCTGTAGCTTTGGTCAAATCTCGTTGCAGGGCGAGAAAACCCTCTCTTTTGAGCATAAATTTATGGAACTTGGATTAGTGGACAAAAAGAATCGCTTGTCGATTCCGGTGCAACTGTCGAACTTTCATGCTGCTCCAGATATTGCGGCGACCAGCGATATTGTTTTCCACCTGCCAACCCCGTACGCGCAGCGTGCATGCCAAGATACGCGCCTGATTGCGAGAGAAGTACCGCCAGAGTTGAGATTGGCGTTCCAACATGTCTATTTGTATTGGCATAAGCGTTTTCATGACGACCCTATGTGTATTTGGGTTCGCGGCATATTTAAGGATCTGTTTGACGTAGAGCACACATCTGCATAAAAAGGCCGATCGTTATGCATAAATGGGATAATGGCATTCGCCATTATTGATGATAATGTAGTTGCGAATCATTTTCATTAGATATTAAACTGAGAACGATTATCAATTATATGTCTAAGAAATACCATTATGTCTATTTGCCCATTTTCTCTTCGTCCTGTTGCGTTGGCGATCGCCAGTGCGGCAGTGACATCCATGCCGTCCTTCGCCGATGACAACTCTTCTATGGAAACCCTAGTTGTCACTGCGGCAGGTTACGAGCAAACCGTGACTCAAGCGCCGGCTTCCATTAGTGTTATCGACCGTGCTCAAATCGAGAATCGCGCCTATAAGGATCTTACTGATGCATTACAAGACATCCCGGGTGTGACCGTTACCGGTGGCGGTGATGGTCAAGATATTTCCGTCCGCGGTATGCCTTCAGAATACACCGTGATCTTAGTGGATGGCCGTAAGCAGTCTGGTCGTGAAACGCAGACCAACGGCAGTACCTTTACCGAGCAAGATTGGCTTCCACCTTTGAGTGCGATTGAGCGTATTGAGGTGGTACGTGGCCCAATGTCTACTCTATACGGCTCCGATGCACTGGGCGGTGTGATCAACATTATCACTCGTAAAGACTACCAAGAGTGGCACGGCAGTCTGCAAGTGGAGACGACGCTGCAAGAGAATTCTCGTTCAGGCAATGGCTATCAAGGTCAGTTGTATCTTGCGGGTCCAGTGATTCCAGATCTGCTGAGTGTATCGCTAACAGGTCTTTACCAAGAGCGAAAAGAGGATGAAATAGAAGGTGGTTATGCGGGTAAGACGCTCGACAACTACCGTGCTGCGGTGCATTTGACTCCGACTGATGAAGATACCTTTTCGGTTGAATACACTCAGCATGATCAAGAGCGTGTCACGACGCTTGATAAGTCAGTGTCACGCGAGTCACAAGTCGCTGAGCGTGAATATCAACGTGAATCACTGGCTGGGACTCACTCGGGTAATTATCAATGGGGCAGTGGCACCACGTTTATCAGCACAGAAACAGTACGTAACAATGGTGCTGAAAAAGAAATTGAAAACAGTTTACTCAACACACAGTGGAGTTTACCCCTTGCTGCACATTACTTGACCTTGGGCGCCTCCTTTGAGCAGAAAGAGTTGACGGACGACAGCAACGCACTGGCGTCTAAAAACAAGCAGTGGTCACTGTTTGCCGAAGACGAGTGGTACTTAACGGATGACTTTGCACTGACTTTGGGTCTTCGTTATGACCAAAATGATATTTTTGATGGTCACTTTAGCCCGAGAGTCTACGGGGTGTGGTCACTGGCTCCTGAGTGGACACTCAAAGGGGGCGTATCGACAGGTTACCGAGCGCCGACACTCACAGAAATGGATGAAGACTGGGCGCAGCCTAGTTGTAACGGTCGTTGCGATGTGTATGGTAATGCAGACCTATCGCCTGAGACATCGGTGAATACCGAGGTGGGCCTCTATTTTGTTGATACTGCGGATCTATCGGCTAATGTCACTCTGTTTTATAGCGAGTTTAAAGACAAAATTGAAAACGACTTTGTCGACCCGAGTTGTACCGACCGCAGACGCTGCGATCGCACCTACGTCAATATTGATGAGGCTAACACTTACGGTGTAGAAAGTTCTGTGGCAAAAAGTTTGACGCGCACGATTAAAGTCAGCGCGAGTTACACCTATACCCATAGTGAGAAAAAGACCGATGACGAGGATAATGGATTGCCGCTTGTGCAGTCACCAGAGCATCTTATTTCTGCCAATGGTGATTGGGCGATTCGCGATGACGTTAACTCGTGGTTACGTGTCAATTATCAAAGCCGTGAGAAAGACAACATTACCAGCACAAGTACACGCACATTAGCACCGTCTATCACTTATGTTGATCTCGGAGCAAATTGGCGAGTGACAGACAACGTCAAGTTGATGGCAGGCATTTACAACCTGTTTGATCAAGAAACAACGGTGGATGAGTATGGTTATGTTGAAGACGGGCGTCGTTACTGGTTAGCGGTTAACACCACTTTTTAATAGGATAAGAGCAACCAATGAAAGTACTCGCATCGACTGTTCTAATGGCATTGGCATGTTGCGCCCATGCCAGTGAACCCACCGCGCAAGAGTATGCGCAAAAAGGCATGCAATACGCCGACTTGTTTCCAGGTTTGACCAATATTTGCGATATTGAGTCGCCGATACGAAATATGGCGATTCGCACAGTGAACAGCGAACAGAAGCGCAAAGAAAAGAAAAGCGGCAAGGGGCGCTCTGAACCCATCCCACCGACACAGGTGTTTGATAACCTCTACTACATCGGCACGGGTGGCGTATCCAGTTGGGCCATTACAACCAGTGACGGCATTATCTTAGTCGATGCGTTAAATAACAACGCGCAAGCTAAGCAATATATTGAAGCGGGGTTGATTGAGTTGGGTTTGGATCCCAATTCAATCAAGTATTTGCTGATTACGCATGGTCATGGCGATCACTATGGTGGACAAGAATACCTCGTCGAGCACTACCAGCCACGCTTGGTGATGACCGATGTCGAGTGGACGCGTCTGGAGCAGCCAGTGCAAGACTTTGCCAGTCCTCGTTGGGGTAAGAAACCATCACGTGACATCACAGTAGCCGACGGTGAATCCATCTCTCTAGGTGAGACTAAAGTGAGCATTTATCTGACTCCGGGTCACACGCCGGGTACGATGTCACTGATTTTCCCGGTATACGACAACGGTGAACAACACATCGTCAGTTTGTGGGGCGGAACAGGGCTCAATTATGGTCCTGATGAAGAGAGAATCCTTGCCTACAGTCAGGCCGCTCAGCGTTTTAAACAGATTGCAAAAGAGGCTGGCGTGGATATTTACCTGTCCAATCATCCCACACGCGATGGCTCGTCGGAAAAAATGTTGCGAGATTTACCTAATCGTCAGGCTAATCAGCCTCACCCCTTCGTCATGGGGCAGGAGGCGATTCATGCTTACGATATGCTCGGAGATTGTACTTACGCACAAGTACTACGAATTCGCGCTGAGCAGCAGTAAAAGACCCTTGAACAGACGCGCACCAAGTTGAGCACTTGGTGCGCGTTGGTATGTTTATTGAGCGCCTTTTAATTCAGCGCTCTTGGCTCACCTAAATGAAAGCCTTGCAGGTAATCGATGCCAATGTCCGTGGCGATTTGGCATACCTGCTCATTGTGCACAAATTCTGCGACGGTTTTGGCGTCAAAGACTTCACACAATCGGACCAGCTGCGAGGCGATTTTTCGCTGTTTGGCGTCTTGGTCTATGGTGCGAATCAAACTGCCGTCGAGTTTGATGACTGACGGCTCGAGCTTAATGATCTCATCCAAATTGGAATAACCAGAGCCAAAATCGTCCACAATGATCGCGACACCCATGGCGCGAAAATGGTCACACACTTCACGCATGCGCGCAAAGTTGCGGATCTGCTCAGACTCGACGATCTCAATTCCGGCGCGGCTGGGGTCAGTAAGGCTATGCACCTCTTGTTCTAAAAGGGCCAGCGTTCGGTCGTCGAGGAGATCTTGCGGAGAGAGGTTCAATGAGAAGATATCGTTATTCTCGCGCATTTTAGCAAAGGTGTACTTGATCATTTGGCGACTCATCTTGGTGTAGAGGCGCGTACCTTGAATATGCGGTAAGAACAAGCCAGGAGAGACAATCTCACCTTGATGCTGCAAGCGTACTAAGCACTCATAGAACGCTGGCTCGCGGGTTTTTGCCTCAAAGATCGGTTGAACAAACGGCACCACTTGATGTTGATTGATGGCGCTGTGCGCCACAGATAATTGCTTCAACCGGACCTGACGCTCTTGGTCTTGAGAAACCAAGTTGCTGGCGTTATACAAATAGCGGTGATGTTTAATTGCGTAGCGACGCGCATCGACCGATTTAAACAACAGCTCATCCGGGCTGCAATGTGGGAAGTCACGGCGATACACCACGCCTGCGCAGATGGACACGGCGATGTGGTCGGTCTCCACAATGCCCAGGTGATCCAGATCGAAATGTTCTATTTGTTTGATGGCACGGTAATAGCGCTCGCGTACGCTGTCTAGCTGTTTATCAAGGGTAAAAATCGTCGCCCATTCACCCACGCCAAGGCTATACAAGGTGGCCTTGTCCGCAAAGACATCATCCAGATTGTCGATGAAAAAAGAGGTCAGCAGCATCAGCAGACGGTCACCAATGGCGTAGCCATATTTCTCATTGATTTCGGGGAGATTGGCTAATTTGAGTGTAAACAGGGCTTTATCGTCGCTGATTTTTGCCAGTTGTTGACGAAGAACAGAGCGGTTCGGCAATCCTGTGGTGTGGTCAATGCGATAACTTGATGCCAACTCGTCGGCTTGGGATTGAATTTTGTGCTGCATTTGCAGATTGCGCGTGTCCAAATCAGCAAACGCGTTGCGGATCATCGAAAACAGCGGCGACACACTGGAGGTGTTATCGAGTGTGAGCGACGGTACCGGGCCGCTGGCGTCGCCTTCTCGCATGGCAAGGTAGGTCATGCTGTGGTGCAAAATCTCTTGAGTGGACTGCTCTTTGTAGAGCTCGCCCATACAATAAAATCCATACGTCGGCGCGACTTGTTGCAGTGGCGCTAACTCTTGATTGCCCTCGATAAAGTCCAGTCGAGACGTACAGTTAAAGACAAAGATCGCATCGGGCTGCTGCTGAGCCAGGTGGTAAGCGCTGTCTTGAACTTGGTGAATGGTGAGTTCGGGGTGCACATAGCAAAACTGAACCTCATCGCCAACGTTAAGGGCTTTATCAAACACCAAACCCGAATTCTCATCCACATACTGCGGTAGATAGACATCTTGATGGGTCGGGTCGCCCTTAATGAGCGGGAAATCAATCAGTTTTTGTTGCGGCAGTTGCTGCCCATCGGCTAAGTAGCGCTGGTACAACTCGGTAATGTTTTGATGGTTGAGCGTATAGACGGTGTTGTCGGATGTTTGGGTGACTTTAAATCTCTGACCTATGGCGTTCCACTCACTGAACGCTGAGCGCCAAACGTGAAGCTTAGGGCTGTGAATCGCGACCGCGACGCTGTACTCTTGGTAACATTCGCCGTTGAGCAGCACCCAGCGGCCTTGCTCCGTGATGGTTGAGGCGCCGCCCGCGACGGGGATGGCGCTGTTGTCAAAGCAGCGGAAGAAGGTGTTGCCTTTTGCCGTCAGTCTATCAACGAAGCAGAGTATGGCCTTGGTCTCTGAACTCAGTGACAGAGAGTGAGACAGGGACTCTCCGCCTTGTGCACCGCTGGCGTTTGGCGCTGATGCATAGGTCAAGGTGGTGTAATCAAATCGCGTGATCACAACCTGTGTCGCTCCGCGCTCTATGACCCCATCGTGGATCACGTGCTGGGCACTGGCGCCGATAATCACCGCATCCGGCCATTTGCTGTGCAAGGTACGAGAAAGCCCTCGAACCGTCTTAGGGGACTGGCTGGAAAATAACTGGATGAGAATCGCAGAAGAAAAGCCAAGTTCCTGCTTTTCGAGATGTTTCTCTAGCTGAGTGTTGGAGCGAACACAAAGCGAAATACTATACATAGACAACCACTTTATTCTTATTACACCGCGCATCAAGTCACTGATTGTGTCAGAGATGCGATGGGTACACTTCTGTCTAGGGCGATGCCTCGCTGCTCATGTGCAATATCGCGTCACCGATAGAGTCACTCATAAGTTGAGTCGCCGCTTTGATAACAACCTATACGAAATGATACTTAATGAGTAGTCCGAGGAGTCACCTTTTGACAAGAAAACTGTGCAACAAGGGAAACAAAAATAGGCCTCGCGATGAGGCCTATTGAGATATGAATGTCGATGTTTAACTGAGCACGCCGTTTATGCGGCGTATTTTGCCACTTCATGCGGATACACGCGCATGCCGCTGGTGGTGTTTTCGTAAACGGACAGGTCTTGTAAGTAAGACCACGCGTGACGGTCGGTTTTCGTTTGCGCCGCCAAGCGTTCGATGACGAGGTCGATGTCGCGACCTGCGTAGTCTCTATCGTGAACGAATAGATTTTTAATCACTGATAACATACCCAACTCCCTCGTTGTAGTTAAATTACATGTTTGTATGTAGGTAACATAGTTCATTGTTTAAATGTGATCAACAACTAATTTTTGATGTCACGGAAGATTCATTTTGTGTAATTTAATTTCACTTTGTTGGTGCGTGCATGGTTGCACGCGCACCAGTTTAGGGAGCTAAAGCATGAGGTATTAAGCCAAATAAGGCTAACTATCATGAATCGCACAACAACCGAAGGCGCACTTTGCTTGATGGGCGCGTTAATTGTGAGAAATCCTCGGCTTTATTCATTCTTTTTCTGTTCAGATAGTCAACTATTGACTAGATTTATACGAGCGTGATTGCGTACATAAAGCGAAGAATGAATGCAGAAAACAACAAAAAGTCAGTGGCTATGGGTAGGGATCAGTGTGGTTTTCGTCGCACTGTTTATGTGGTTGGGCGCCAAAGGTAAGAATGGTCAGCAAGGTGAATCGAATACGATGAGGATTGCCGTCTCGACGACGCCACTCTCCACCCCCTTTATTGTGGCAAACGCGTTGGGGCTGTATGACAAACAGGGCTTATCCGTTGAAATGATCCCATGCACCGGTGGGGTCGAGTGCGCGAAGTTACTGATGGAAGGCGAGGTCGATTTGGCGACCGCATCGGAATCGGTCGCCATGTTTAACGCTTTTGATCACCCTGAACTGGCACTACTGGCCACCTTCGTCGAGTCAGACAATGACGTAAAACTGGTCTCACTCAGTTCGTCGGACATTCGTCAAGTGAGTCAGCTGCAAGGTAAACGCATTGGCGTGATTCAAGGCAGTGCGAGCGAGTTCTATTTGGATGCGGTCTTGCTGTCCCATGAGGCGAGCCATCTCGATATCAACAAGGTGTTTGTAGCATCTTCAGAGATAGTCACAGCGCTACTTGAAGGGCAGGTGGATGCCATTTCGGCTTGGGAGCCCATGATCTACCAGATTCACCAAGCAACCGGCGGTGAAATTAATCATCTCGGTTTAACCGGACTGTATCAATTGAGCTTTAATCTACTTTCTACTCAACCCTATTTGGCTCAAGCTAATGATGCACCTATGCAACTGATTCAATCGCTCGATCAAGCGATAGAGTGGATTCACCTCAACCCAGAGAACGCGCAGAAGCTGGCGGCGGAGTTTCTTGCGCTGCCCGCGGAACAAATCACGTGGTCGTGGGATGACTATGTGTTCAGATTGTCCCTAGGCAACGCTCTGCTGTCCAACCTGCAGATCCAAGCGCGTTGGGCGAAGCAAAATGGTTTGGTTGACAATGATATGCCAGATTTTCGTCAACTGCTCTACACCGAGCCGTTTGAGCAATGGTCGGAGCTGCGAGATTAATTATGCTGAAGTCGTTAACCAAGAAACTCTCGTTATTGTTTGGGACCACATTCGTACTGACCGTGTTGATTGTGGTGCTATTGCTAAACATTAACGCCCAGCAGCGTCAAACAAAAATCGAATTGGATCAGGTGGTCGAACTGCAACTGTCGGTGGATATGTTGAGAAGTCAGTTGTGGTTGTTCATGCAGTTTTATGATGAGCAGAGCTTGCATCACGTCATCAGCGCTCATTCAGACCTCGCGGCGCAGCTCAGCACTTTTGAAAACCGTGATCACCGGTTGGACAATATGCAAAGAATGAGTGACGGCCTTTCCGTTGTGATTGCGCAAGAGAGTCGGATCTATTCGGCGCAAGATTCGGCCTTACCGTTGGCGAGTGATTTGAGCAGTCGTGAGCTGTTTCAATCTCGCTACAGCATGATTGTACAAACCATGACTGAGGAGCTTGCGTATGTGCATCGCCAAGTTTTGGATAAGAGCGCCCGCGAACTCAAAGCCTTGATGTGGTTTGCCGCCGGGTGGATGATCATCGGCTCGGTTGTGGTGTGTTTGATCAGTTTGCACATTTTCCTTCGCTATCGTATTGGGGCGACGGAAATCAAAAGGGCGATTGTGGCGGTATCCAAAGGGGATTTAGACTCCAAGGTATCGCTGAAAAAAATGGATTCAGAATTTGAAACCATAGCGACCTTTTTCAATCGCATGACCAGCAACCTCAAAGAGACCACGGTGACCAAGCAAGAATTACAACGTGAAGTGGAACGTCAAACGTTGCAGTTAAAAGAGAAACAGAAGCAGCTGACGTTCTTATCTGAGCATGACACGTTAACCAACCTAAAAAATCGCCGTGCCTTTAATGCCAAACTGGACGATGCCTTGCAACGAGCGCGTTTGCAGCACCACAAGCTCGCGTTGCTGTTTATTGATTTGGACAAATTCAAGCAGATCAATGACACCTTGGGCCATGACGCAGGGGACTGTATTTTGGTGACGGTGGCGCATCGATTGAGCCACTCGTTCCGTGACAGTGATTTTGTCGGCAGGCTGGGTGGCGATGAATTTGTCGTTTGTCTCGATTTACTCGATGATTTCTCCTGTCTCGACACTCTTATTGATGAGCTGATGCATCACCTCAATCAACCTATCGTGTTCGAGGGCGAAGCGGTGAGATTAGACGTGAGTATCGGGGTGAGTTGTTTCCCAGACCATGCGCAAGACAGAACCAGTTTGATGCGTTTGGCGGACTTGGCGATGTACCAAGCGAAAGGCCACAGAGGCCCAACATGGCAACTGGCCTCCCACCACTTATCGATTCAGCCTATCGCCAAATAGTCTTTATCGATAAGTGGTGGCCAATGGCGTGATCGTCTGTTAAAGGTCATTCACCATTCAATGCGCGCCCCGTCATAAGCGAGAAACTCACCGCTGAGCTGCTCATCGGCCTGTGACACCATCGTCAGTAATTGACGCGCGACACGCTCAGGGGAAAACAGTTTTCCTTCGGGGACATTGGATTGAAAAGGTTTCGACAGCGCCGTGTCGGTTGTCCCAGGATGCAGCGCGAATACGCAACTGCTCGGCTTAAACCGTGACCACTCAATACTCAGGGTTTTGATGATCATATTGAGCGCCGCCTTTGAGGCGCGGTAGCTATACCAGCCACCCAAACGGTTGTCACTGATACTGCCAACCCGAGCCGATAAGCTCACAAATTTCGGCTGTTTGCTCTTCATCAGCAGCGGTTGCAAGTGTTTAGCGAGCAACAATGTCGCCAGTGCGTTGGTTTGCATTGAGCGAAGGAAAAACGCGCTGTCGAGCTGCGCAAGTCGCTTTTCTGGTTGATGCGTGTCGTCATGCAACAGGCCCACCGTATTGATGACCCAATCGAGTTGGCAGATGGTTTGGTTTAAGTGCTCAATCTGCGCCTCATCACACACATCCACCAAAAACCAGTTGAGCTTGGGATGCGAAAGCAACGGTTGACGTTGGCGAAACGTCGCATAAACGGTGTCGACAGTGTCATCTTCAATAAGCTGTTTGACCATAGCAAGGCCAATACCGCCAGAGCCACCCACGATTAAAACCTTCATCCTCTGCTTTACTCCTCTCAATGACGCTTGTGTCTGTTTAATCACAAGGCGTTGTACGGATCAAAGCGGCACAGCGCTCACCGAGTTGCGCTCAACCTCTTTCAACACACGGCGGGATGGGCTGGTACGCCCTAAATGCACTGAATTGGTGAACACTGTGTAAACTTCCTTTAACACTTATGATGTGATCATTATCACGGACGATCTCGACATTTTTGCCAAACAACTTCATCTTATGCCCGTTTGATTCTGAGAATTTTTTGAATCTAAAGGATAGGAAGCCGGATTATGGACAACGAACATAGCTTGCGAGAAAACTTACTCGCCCTCATTTTAGGTAGTGCCCTGGTCTCACTTGGGGTGATCTTCTTTAACAAGGTAGGTCTGCTCACGGGTGGCACCGCGGGGTTGGCGATTTTCCTCACTAAAGTGAGTGATTTCAGTTTTGGTCAGGTGTTTTTCGCTCTCAACTTACCCTTCTATATTTTGTCGGTCACTCGTATGGGCTGGCGTTTTACCATCAACACGTTTATTGCGGTGACCATAGTGTCGTTTGCGGTCGACCATCTTCATCACTTGATTGAGATTGCCCGTATTGAACCCGTGTATGCGGCGTTACTGGGTGGTGGATTAATCGGCGTTGGTATGCTGGTGATATTCCGTCACAAAATGAGCTTAGGTGGCTTTAACATCTTGGCGCTGTTTCTTCAGGAGCGTTTTGGTGTTCGTGCCGGTAAAGTGCAAATGGGTCTTGACTGTACCATCGTGATTTTGTCGCTGTTTATCATCGATATCCATCTGATTCTATTGTCGGTACTGGGCGCGATTGCGACTAACCTTATCTTGGCCATGAACCATAAACCGGGTCGCTATCAGCCCAAACCCACGGCGGCTTAATCTGACGTTAATGTCTCGAGTTTGTCACAGATGAAAAGGGCAGAGCCAAGGTGGTATTGACCACTGAGCTCTGCCTTTTTTGTTCTCTGGCTTGTACTTTAGTCGCGTTCGAGCAACTGAGTCAGTGACTGGATGTGTGTGATGCCTTCAGGTACCGCATCGTTGTTTGGGTTGTACAAAACCGTATTGAGCCCGGCTTGTTGGGCAGGGTAGATGTCTTTTTCCAGTGAATCTCCAACCATGATCAGATGGCTTGGTTCAACCTCCAGCGATTGTGCGATGGCGTCGTAAAACGCCACACTGGTTTTCTCTAACCCTAGGTTCGCCTTGCAGTAGTAGCCGTTCAGGTAGTTGTCTAACCCGACTCGCTGGAAGGCTTGTTCAATGTCTCTTTCTGAGGAGTGCTGAGCGCTGGTGGCCACGTAAACCGCATGCTCTTTTGCGAGTACTTGTAACGTCTGCTCGGCGCCTTCTACCGTTTCGACTTTTTCCCATGTACTCATTTTCCCGCTTTGGTCTGGAAAATCGACCATTAAGGTATCTCCCCAATCAAAGAGATAGATCGGTTGCGTCATTGCCCGCTCTCCCATATTTGTTCGTTGGCACCCTCGGTGAATGGGAAGGTGTTGATTGGTCATTATTTTCAATCTATTACGAGAAATCCAGCGCTAATTGAAAATGGTTAACTATTGCTAATCGAAACGATAAAAAACTGGATTAGGCACCGGATAAAAATGCCCTTACAGTCGCCGCATAACCTAAGGTAGGTTAGTGAAAAATCCAGTTAATTGAGGTGGTTTAAATGTACGCAATCGGTGATGTGGTAGTAGCGACAAAAGGTAAGGACTTCGGCCCAATGACCGTTTACGGTTTAAGCAGTGGCGGTTTTTACGTGCACGTTAAAGCGGACGGATTGATGTTGACTTACCCAGCTAAAGATCTACAAATCGCTCAATCATCTAAAGCAGCGTAATTGCTCGGATGAGAGAATTCTAAGATAAGGCCAGAGCATGTTCTCTGGCCTTATTTTTTGTTAGATTTCCTCGTGTTTATGCACCAAGCCAAAATCCGCTAGGATGGCGTAGGCAGCCGGGATCATAAACAGCACCAGGAGTGTCGAGGCGAAGATACCAAACACAATCGAGATGACCAGTGGCTGGATAACCTGCGCTTGCAAACTGGTTTCCGTCAGGAGCGGCAGTAAGCCGGCGGCGGTGGTCATCGAGGTGAGAAAGACGGCGCGAAAACGCTCGCGACTCGCTTTGACCACGGAGTCGTGCACGCTGTCCCCTTCATCGACATGGTGGCGGATATACTGCACCAGTAAGATGGAATCGTTCACCACGATCCCCGCCAGCGATACAAAGCCCATCATACTCGGCATACTCAATGGGTGGCCAAGCAGCACGTGGCCCCACACCACACCGATAAACGCCAGTGGAATCGCCAGCATGACCACAAACGGCTCAAGATAGCTGCGGAACTGATAGCTTAAGATGGCGAACACGCCAAACAGTCCGAGCAAAAATCCTTTACCCATTGAGGCGCCGGTTTCCGCGGCGTCTTTCGCTTCGCCTTCAAAATCAAATCTCAACCCCGGGTATTTAGCGACCAGTCTTGGCGCTTCTTGCTGCTGAAACTGACGAATGATGGCGGTGGAGTTGGCTTTGGTGTTGTCAGTATCACCAAACACACTCACGGTTCTTAGCCCATCAATACGTTGAATGCGCACGTAATTGCGTTGGAAATCCAAGGTTGCAATACTGGCCAGTGGGATCTGGCTGCCGTCTGCAAGAATGATAGGGAAGTTGGCCAACTGGCCAAGATCGCCAGCCTGCGTTTTGTCCAGCCTCACCTCAATAGAAATGTTCTCCACGCCGACTTGAATTTCATCCGCCGTTTGTCCAAAGAACGCCGCGCGAAGTTGCGATGCGATCAGTTGCCCGTTGACCCCATAGCTCTCAGCGCCTGGGCGCAGCTTCACCAACACCTCTTCTTTACCCATGCGCATGTCATCTAAGACGCCATGCACGCCATCAAATTCATTGAGGTATTGTTGAATCTCGATGGAGGCGGCTTTAAGCTCTTCCAATGAATCGTGTTTGGCGCGAATTTCAATCGCGCGGCCACCCGGCCCCATCGTCGGCTGCTTAAACACCAAAGAGATGGGATCGGCGAGCTCACCGACATCATCACGCCACGCGGCAATGAAATCATCAATAAGGGTGTTGCGACTTTCCGCGCCAAGTAGATCGAGTCTCACCGTCGCAATGTGCGGGCCCGATTCATTGGCATCCGCGTTGGTATTAAACTGGCTAGTGATGTGCTCTACAAGCGGTCTGCCTTGCTCAAACTCCTGACTCCAGGTTTTATCGAGTTTGCGCGCTGAAGCAACAATGTGATCCACCACCTGTTCAGTTTGGCGCAGCGAAGATCCCGGCGGCAAAATCACGCGTGCCTCGGCGATATCACCATCCAGTTCAGGAAAGGGTTGGAACTTCAAAATGCCACTCACCAGTGTTGAGGCAGAGATCAACAGCATCGCCACCACCGCACCCAAAAACGCGTAACGGTAGGCCACCACTTTGTCGACGGCGTTGACCAACGTGGTGTTGCGAAAATGCTCAAATCGATCGAGTAATTGTTTCTTCCAACGATTAGGCGCTTTTTCAACTTTCTGCTTGTGCAATGAGTGCGACAGGTGATTCGGCAAAATCAAAAACGCTTCCACCAAGCTGAGCGTTAAGACCAAAATCAGCACTTGCGGCACCGCTTTGAGCACTGCGCCCATCTCTCCTTGCAGGAACAGCAAGCTACCAAAGATGCACACCGTGGTTAAGAAGGAGGAGATCACCCCAGGGAGCACTTTTTTGACGCCTTTGATCACCGCGTCATCGATCTCTTCACCTCGATCTAAATGGGCGGCAATGGATTCAGCGATGACGATGGCATCATCCATCATGATACCGATCGCCATCAATAAGCCGACCAAGGACATGATATTAATGGATAGCCCAAGCTGCGCCATCAAGAACAGCCCACCTAAAAAAGCCACCGGTAAGCCTGCGGCCACCCAAAACGAGTAGCGTAGGCTAAAGAAGAGCCACATGGTGGCAAACACCAACACGATTCCTTGCCAGCCGTTGCGTACCATCATGGTCAGGCGGTCCCATAACACCGATGAGAGGTCATTGGTCATTTCAAGGGTGACGCCATCGGGCGCGTGCGCTTGTTGGTCGGCCACGAAGGCAGCCACGCGCTCTTTAATGCGCAGTGCGTCGTCTTCTTTGTTTTTGCTCACTTTAAGTAGGGCGGATGGGTGACCATCAAACAGCACTTTTTGCTCATCGAGCTCAAAACGATCGGTGATCTTGGCCACGTCTCGCAAGCGAATCAGAGAACCATTTGGCCCAGAGCCAACCACAATCGTTTCGAGCGCCTCTGGTGTGACGCGTCGCTCATCAAAGCGAATGAGAAAGTTTTTGTCAGGTGTTTCCACGTTGCCACTGGGCAGTTTGACGTTCTGCTTGCCGATTTGCGTCGCGATATCGCCAACACTCAGACCCAGTTGGCGAATGGCACTGGTATCGAGTTCCACTCGGTATTGGTGATCAGAAAACCCGGCCACATCGACCAGCGACACACCATAGTCAAGTTTTAACGTTCGCTTAAGCTGTTCGGCGTAGGCTTTTAACTCTGGCCATGTGGTATCTGCGGTGATAGCCACATCAACCACAGGCTCGTTCCAATCTAGCTCTTGAACGATAGGGGATTCGATCTCCTGCGGAAAATCGTTGATGGCGTTGATTTGAGTTTGCACATCCACCAACATGCGGCCAATATCGGCTTTCTCGTCCAGTTTGAGCACTAAACGCGCTGAGCCTTCGACCGCCTCACAGCGTGTTTCAACGATATTGGCCAGACCATCCACCGCGTCTTCCATGCGCACACAGATGCTCTCTTCGACCTCTTGTGGCGACGCGCCGGGGTAGACGACGCCCGCCATGATATAAGGTGGATCAAACTCAGGGAATGTCTCACGTTTGATGGTGGTGAGAGATGTCACGCCGAGCAGTAGCAAGGTGAGCATCAATAAGTTGGCCGCCGTTGGGTGCTTGGCGAAAAAACGAATCATGATTTCGGCTCCTGTTGCGAACGCGCATTTTTGAGCAGCATCCCTTCAATCGCAGGGAGGAGATCATTGAGAATCAACGCTTGGCCTTGCTCCAAATCCCCCTCGATCACCACTTGGTTATCACGGCGATAAAGTACCTCAACCGGCACCATGCGCAATTTACTCTCTTCATCGAGCAGATAAATGGTATTGCCATGGAGGGCCCGCTCAGGGATAACCCAACTCGGGTTGGCTTGGCCTTCGACTTCCGCGCGCACAAACATGCCATTAACCAGTGGCGGCGTAGCGCCCGGCGCAAGTGCGCGATAGTCTTGCTCGATTTCGAGGATGACGCCCGCCGTCGCTTGGTTAGGATCGACCGTTTCACTGATGCGCGCCACACGCGCAGGCCACGAGGCTTTGAGGTTTCCGCTGCTTAACTGCACGTTGGCTTTAATATCCGTCATATTGGGTTGCGGAATGCCGGATTCGTCGCGGCCAAATTCACCTAGGCTTGCTGCGATAGTCAGCATGTCATGAATCGAGAGCTGCGCTTCCACTTCCATCACTTGTATGCCATGAGCGACCACCATGGTTTGCTGTAGATTGACCACTTGGTCTTGCTCGATATCAACGCTGGCGATGCGTAAGTCGTAAGGCAAGCGAATGATGGTTTTCTCGAGAGAGCGCTTGGCCTCGTCCACTTTGGAGGTTGCCACTTTTACTTGTGCCTCTGCAACGCGTTTTTCGTCAGGCATCAAGCCGATTTGGTTCTCGATGTCGAGCACCAGTTTACGTTGCGATAAGGTGCTTTGCTGCTGCTGGTCAACGTCGGATTGAGAGTTCAGCCCTTTTTGACGCAGGTTTTGTTGGCGCGCGAGTTCTTTGTTGGCGATGTCGAGTCGATTTGACTCAATCACTAACGTCTGTTTGAGGTTGTCTTCTTCTTGGTTGAGCTTAGCTAAAGAGGTGTGAGCAGAATTGAGATCAGCTTGGGCTTGAACCAATTTGAGTTCGTAGTCGAGCGGGTCAATACGCAGAATTTCCGTCCCCGCACGCAGGACTTGTCCTTTTTCAAGATCCGGGTGTCGATAGACAATTTTCCCGGTGACTTCCGCGATGGCTTTCCACTCGACTTTCGGCGCAACCTTGCCAAAACCAATCGCCAGTGGTGCCATCGCTTTGAGTTCCAGTGTTTGAGTATCGACCAGTCTGGCACGCTCACCCGCTGGCTTTACGGGTAGTTGCGGCTTGGTCATGATCGCGAGGGCGAGAATGAGGATCCCGACCCCAAGGGCGGGGAAAAACAGCAGTTTCTTATTAATTTTCATCGTGTTCGCCTTGGGCTTGTAAAAAGCCATATTTAAGAACGTCAATATTGTGTTCAAGTAATCGGTTTAAAAAAGATTCGCTCAGTTCAATGCCATGAATCGAGAGAAGAGAAGCGGGTGCGATAAACGGAAACACCATCAAGCTGATAAAGGAGACTCGACACAGCAGGGGATCCATACCCGGGCGAATAATGCCGTTGGCGGCCAGCTTCTCAAAAATCATTGACTGCATAGGCCGGCCCACGTCATCAAAGACTTTCTGCATGAGTTTTCGCTGCGTTTGCGACTCAGGCATATTCATCACTTGCCAAATGAGCTTGGGAAAGTGCGGCGTTTTGTGCATTTCTTGATAGTAAGTGCGCATAATGTCGATAAAACTTTGCTGAGAACCGACACTAAACATCTGTTGCAACTGATGTTTCATCGGCTCGAGTGTGTCTCTCAACATGGTCTCAAACAACCCCTCTTTGCTGCCGAAGTAGTAGCGAATCATCGCGGCGTTGACCCCCGCTTTTTGCGCAACTAAACGTGTCGAGACCTTGTCATACGGCATCGCCATAAACAATTCGCGCGCATGGAGGATGAGCGCGTCTCGGGCATCAATGTTTTGCGTCGGTCGACCTGCGCGGCGTGGTCTCTCTTGCACGGGCTTCTCCAATCAACAATTAAACAATTGGATAATTATAGGGGGCAAACTGGCGCTTCGACATGAGAAAAATTATTCACCTGTTAATCAAGTGGATAATTATTGCGATGCTTCACAAAATGCGATGTCTCGAGAAAAAGACGAAAAAAAACCGTGCAGTGGGCAAACCGCACGGATCAAAGTATGAAATGAGATAGTTTGGAATGTTTGCCACACGTACAGAGTGTTATTAAACGCCATTTAAAGCGATATTTTCAAAGTCATTACCCCAATAGTAATCACCATAAAAATACCGAAAGAATGGTGTCTCATTAACACCGTTTTTCGTCAATTAAACTCTTGATTCATCGGTGTGACCAACGGTGTCTAAAGTAACATTATTGTTATCTATAATTAAATGTTAAAAACGAAATTATACATTACAAATATGAAAATGACGTGCCACATAATTACCCTTTCTGTTAACAATATGATGCCTAATTTATTTGTATGATTATCGATGGGTGCTGAACAATATCAGAAACTTAGGTGAGCATAGGCTTGACATGAAATCCACTGCGGAAATTCACGTGCTAAAGAGTACGAATGTGTGATCAATCACAGGTTATTAACCATTAATATTGTATGGTTAATAAAGGTGTAATGTCGCAAAGAATGGAGTGCGGTGTGATTGAGATAATCATTGATGGAGCTTATCGAATTGTCGAAACGGACAAAACGTTACTTGAGGTCGCGAACGTCTGCGGCGTTGAGATCCCATCTTTGTGTGGTTTGAACCGTTCAAACGACAAAATCCCATGCGATTTGTGTGTGGTCGAAGTGGAAAGTGGCGGCATGATACGTGCCTGTGAATTGAAGGTCTACTCTGGGCTCAATGTGGTGACTCAGTCTCCTGCGCTTTCAGAGCATCGCCGCCGGGCCTTAAATCGCATCATGGAAGATCACTACGCCGATTGTGAAGCGCCGTGTCAGACCGCGTGTCCCGCTGGGGTCGATATTCAGAGCTATCTCTACCATATTGCGCAAAATGATCATCAAAAAGCGGTCGAAGTGATTAAAAAAACGCTGCCGATGCCATTGTCGATTGGCCGCGTTTGTCCTGCGTTTTGTGAAAGTGAGTGTCGCCGCTCGCTCGTCGATGAGCCGATCGCGATTCGCCAGCTCAAACGCCACGCAGCCGACGCTGATCTGCGTGCCTATCAGGCCTATGTACCGGAGAAAAAAGCCGACAAGCCACAACGTGTCGCGATTGTTGGCAGTGGGCCGGGCGGATTGACAGCGGGCTACTACCTCTCGAATGAAGGCTATCAAGTGGACGTGTTTGAGGCGATGCTACAAGCCGGGGGCTGGCTGCGTTATGGTATCCCTGAGTATCGCTTACCCAAATCGATTCTTGATCAAGAAATAGCTCTGCTGTGTCGCAACGGCATGACGATTCATACCAACAGCAAGTTAGGTGAGGCGAACACACTCAGTGCGCTGAGTGAAGAGTATGACGCCGTTTGTCTTGCGGTTGGCGCGTCCAAAGCGGTCGAAATGCACTACCCGGGAAGCACGTTTGAGAGTTGTTATCTTGGAGTGGATTACCTCAAGGATTACGTTACCGAGCAGCGCTTTACCACCGGGAAAAAAGTGGCGGTGATCGGTGGGGGCAACACCGCGATAGATTGCGCGCGCACTGCGGTGCGAGCTGGCGCCGATACCACACTGATTTATCGTCGTACCCGCGATGAAATGCCTGCCGAAGATTATGAAATCGTGGAAGCGGAACACGAAGGGATCAAGTTCCACTTTTTAACTAACCCAGTGGAAAACCATGCGGACGAGCAAGGGCGCGTACATCAAGTCACCTTTGAGCGCATGGCGCTAGGGACACCCGATGCCTCAGGTCGTCGTCGTCCAGAGCCGACCGGTGAGTATTTCACACAAGCGTTTGATACCGTGATAGCGGCCGTGTCACAAACCCCAGATCTGGATTTCATGCGTCATGAAACACTGGATATTCCTATCACCCGTTGGAATACCGCTGATGTGGATGAGACTACCATGCATCACGGCAGTGGCAACTTGTTCAGTATCGGTGATTTTCGCCGAGGCCCTGCCACTGCCATTGAAGCGGTAGCGGATGGGCGAATTGCCGCGCAAGCCATCGATCGCTTTTTCAATGGCACTATGGCATCACTGCCTGTCAAACCATTTAACGCGCGCAAAGAGCCGTCGCTAAACAAAGTCGACCCTGCTCAGTTTAAGCAGATAGAGCAGGTGAAGCGGATGATCATGCCTGAGCTCAGCGCCGAACAGCGTGAATGCTCGTTTGACGAAGTCGAGCTAGGCTTTGATAACGAGCAAGCCATGGCGGAAGCCGCGCGCTGTCTAGAATGTGGCTGCCAAGCCAACACCGATTGTGCGCTGCGTGACTACGCCACCACTTATCAGGCCGAGCAACACCACCCGCAATCGGTGAAGGTTCAATCCGCAGCCGATTGGCAAGCGGTGCGCGATGAGCGGCATAAATTCTGCGTCGATAGCAGCTCAGAGTTTATTGTTTTTGATGCCAATCGTTGCATCAGTTGCGGTCAATGCATACAAGCGTGTCGTGAGCAAAGCGTTCATGGCGTGCTGAGCTTTATGACCGACGAAAAAGGCCACCCGAAACTTCGCCCCGATTTACGACCTAACTTTGGCCCCAATGGCAGCTTAATGGGCGATTCCGCCTGCGTACAGTGCGGTGCGTGCACGCAAGCGTGTCCGACTGGGGCGATGGTGGATAAGCGCAATAAAGCGCAAGGCCGGGATATTGAATTGAAACAGGTGGATACCATATGCACCTACTGCGGCGTTGGCTGTAAGCTGACGCTGCATGTGGATGAAGCACGCAATCGTATCATGGCGGTGACAGGCGGAGTCTCTCCAGTTAACGAGGGCATGTTGTGCGTCAAAGGTCGCTTTGGTTTTGATTTTATTGGCAGTGACGAGCGTCTCACCACGCCGTTGATTCGTAAAGATGGTTGGTTGCAACCGGCGTCTTGGTCTGAAGCGATTACGCTGATTGCGAACAAGTTCTCTGCCATCAAGCGTGACTTTGGTGCGGATGCGCTGGCCGGTTTCTCCTCTGCGAAAACCACCAATGAAGACAACTACGCGTTTCAGAAATTCATCCGTCGCGAGCTGGGTACCAACAACGTCGATCATTGTGCGCGTTTGTGCCACGCATCCACAGTCACTGGGCTTGAAGCGGCGCTTGGCAGTGGCGCGATGACCAATGATATTCCGAGCATTCAGCATTCTGACATCATCTTTATCATAGGATCCGATACCTCATCTGCGCACCCGATCATCGCTTCGCACATCAAACAAGCGGTGCGTCACCATGGCGCGCGCTTGATTGTCGCCGACCCAAAACGCATCGCCATGGCCGATCACGCTGAGCTCTATCTTGCGCATCGTCCGGGGACCGATGTAATGCTGATTAATGGCGTAATGCAGCAAATCATCAAACACGGTTGGTATGACCGCGACTACATCGAAGAGCGCGTAGACGGTTTTGATACCATGATGCAAGAGGTGATGTCGCCCTCATACGCGTTAGACAACGTGGAGCTGGTCACCGGTGTGAAGGCGGACGATATTTTCGCTATGGCGCGCATGATAGGCACGGCGAAACGCACCGCTGTGTATTACTCAATGGGCATCACTCAGCACACTACCGGTCATGATAACGTTCGTTCCATCGCCAATTTGCAACTCTTGTGCGGCAACATCGGTATTGAAGGCGGCGGTATTAACCCTCTGCGCGGTCAATCCAATGTGCAAGGTGCGTGTGATATGGGCGCGCTGCCCAATAACTACCCGGGCTACCAAAAGGTTTATAACCCCTTGGTGCGAGATAAATTTGCCCTCGCTTGGGATGCGCCCAATCTATCGCTTACGCCCGGATTGACCTTAACAGAAATCATCGATGGCGCGTGCGATCGCAGCGTACGCGGCTTGTATGTGATGGGTGAAAATCCGGTACTGAGCGATCCGGATCAAGCCCACGTGATTGAAGGGCTTGAGAGTCTGGATTTTTTGGTGGTGCAAGACATCTTCCTTACCGAAACCGCGCAGTACGCTGATGTGGTCTTGCCGTCGTGTAGCTTTGCTGAGAAGGCGGGCCACTTTACCAACACTGAGCGCCGAGTGCAGCGCATTACTCCTGCGGTAGCGCCGCCGGGCGAGGCGAAAGAAGATTGGTGGATCATTCAGGAAATCGCCAATGCGATGGGCGGGGAGTGGCGTTATCGTCAGGTCTCGGATATCACCAATGAAATAGCACGAGTCACGCCACAATATGGTGGTTTAAAGTGGGCCAACATCCCGCCTAATGGCGTGCAGTGGCCGAGCAATAAGAATAACCCTGAAGGGACGCGTATCATGCATCAGACGCAGTTTTCGCGTGGCAAAGGGCAAATGGAGGCGATTCCTTTTCGCTATGCCGCAGAGCTACCGGATGAGGAGTTCCCATTGGTGCTGACTACCGGCCGCGTGCTGGAGCAATTTCACACCGGTACCATGACGAGAAAAACCCAAGGGTTGGATAATCTTGCCGGGCCAAGAGCAATGATCAGTGTGCAGGATGCCGAGCGCTTAGGCATTGGCAATGGGCAACGACTGAAAGTCTCCACCAGGCGAGGTGAGATTGAGATCGACGCTTTTGTCACCAAGCGTATGCAGCCTGGGGTAGTGTTTATTCCGTTCCATTTTGTGGAGTCACCGGTCAACCGTTTGACCACCACGGCCAAAGATCCGCACGCTAAGATCCCGGAATTTAAGGTCGCAGCCGTACGCGTGGAGCCGCTTTAGACAATCACGTGGTGTACTTTAGCCGATCTTAACGGCTTAGCCTTGGGCTAAGCCGTTAAAAACTCGGTGAAAACGTCAATCATCGACCATACTTACTCTAATTTGTTACGCGCGATTGGGCTTTGTCTCAAGTGGCGCTAACGTTGAGGGAGAGGTGGAGTGAAGCGTTGGATTCTTTGGGCAATTGTCTATTTCCCAGCCTTGTGCTGGGCAGGGTTATCACTGAAAGAGTCCCTCTGGTGGGTAGAAAATATCGTCGCGTTTCCAGCGCTGTTTATGTTTGGCTATGTACTGCTTGCCCTTGTGTTGGGGCTGGCACGCTGTTATGGTCAAACGCTCGTCTGCCTTGTCCTTGCCGGCGCGTTTGCCTTGATGACACCCAAAGGCAGCCAAGCACTCGTCGCTGATTGCGATACCCCCGTCACCGTCTTGCAATACAATCTCTACTACGAAAACCCAGATATCCATCAGTTCATCAATTACTTATTAGCGCAGCCGGCGGATTTGATTGTTATGCAGGAAGTGGCGCCTGAGATTGGTGAGCAGCTTAAATTGCTCGATGACCGCTATCCGTTTTTCTATGGCGGCCAAGAGGGCATCGGTTATCCGTCGAGCCAAATGATTCTCAGCACTACTCCGTTAACGGACGCCTCTGTGTTTCACACGCCGGATCAGCAGAGCGTGATTCGTGCGGTATGGCATCCACCAAAACAAGATCCCATCACTTTAATGGTGGCGCATCCACCTTCTCCGCGCAGCAAAGAACTCTGGCATCGTCGCAACGCGTTAATTCGAACCATTGAGTCGTTGAATGAGCAATACCCTGATGATGAAGTGCTGATCGTCGGAGACTTTAACCTATCCTCCATCAGCCGACGTTTTGCGCAGCTGTTCCCCACCTTTCAGACCGCGCCGGTGGCCAGTTGGCCTAATTGGGGCGCACAAGTAGCAACGCCTGCATCAACCATGATTGCCATTGATCACCTTTGGCTACAATCGGCGAATGCTGGGCGGCGTTTGTGCCACAGAGAAAGTCTCTCGACACCCAACGGTTCCGATCACAAGTTGGTTCTCACCAAAATTGGCTATTGAGCAAAAAAAACCAAGGCAGTTTTTGCCTTGGTTATGAGCTGAATGGGTTATTCAGTAGAGGAGGTCGAGGGCAATTAAGGTTTCAGTGCGAGCACTTTATCAATGTCTGCCGCGCTGTGGCGTTCAGGCACTTGCTCCCACTCTTCACCCCATGCACGGTTAACGATGCGGCCACGCTGCACCGCTTCTCGCGCTTCAATCTCTTTCGCCCAGCGTTTGACGTGTTGATAACTGTCGACGTCTAAGAACTCTGCGGCATTGTAGGCGTGACCTAACACCAGATTGCCATACCACGGCCAGGTGGCGATGTCGGCGATGCTGTACTCTTCACCACCGAGGTAGGTGTGCTTCGCCAGTTCTTTGTCGAGTACATCGAGCTGACGCTTGGCTTCCATCGCAAATCGGTTGATCGGGTACTCGAATTTCTCTGGTGCATACGCATAGAAGTGACCGAAGCCGCCGCCCAGATAAGGCGCAGAGCCTTGCAGCCAAAATAGCCAGTTCATCACTTGGGTTCGCGCCGCATGATCTTTAGGTAGGAAATGACCAAACTTCTCCGCAAGGTAAAGCAGGATGTGGCCAGATTCAAAGACGTTGATGGGCGTTTCACCAGAACGGTCCACTAAGGCCGGGATTTTTGAGTTTGGGTTGATTTCGACAAAGCCAGAACCAAACTGATCACCGTCACCAATTTTGATCAAGTAAGCGTCGTACTCCGCCTCTTTCACACCGAGTGCAAGCAGTTCTTCGAGTAAGATGGTGACCTTTTGTCCGTTTGGCGTCGCCAGAGAATGCAGTTGTAGCGGATGCTCGCCAACGGGTAGGGCTTTTTCGTGGCGCGCGCCTGAGTCTGGTCGGTTGATGCTGGCCCATTGTCCGCCGTTGCCTTCTTCCATTGTCCAAACTTTAGGTGGTACGTATTGGTTAGTCATTCTAATTCCTTATCCAACGTTGCTTTTTGCCCTAACATCATAGGGCATACTTCACACGTTGGGGTGGCAAGAGAGAATTAAAAGGCTCTTGGAGCAGTTTGATAGAACCTTGAGTTATGACACAGAGTGCTTTGGCATATCGGCGGATGCGTTAGGCGAGATAATCAGTAATAGGGACGACGATACTCGTCAGAGGCAGGGCACTATCTTGAGCACATTTCAGCCTTCTTATTTGCAAGCGATCGGTGCTGCGCTTTCAAACAGGATCACAAAATCCGATCATTTTACACAGCAGATAGGAAATTCAATGGAGCAAAAAGAGGGAACTGCTACAGTGAAACTGCGGTCAAATCGAACAACTGTTTGACCACAGTTAGCTAGGGAGTCATACCATGGATGAGATGATTAGAAAGGCGCGCCAAAAGCGTCGTAAACACCAGCAGCAAGTTAAACCATTGAAATTGCAACAGAAAAAGTACAGTGAACTGATTTTGGTCGATTTCGATGAACCCTCGGCGTCGCATATTAACCGCCGCGCCGAGAGCAAAATCTATTCATAGTGCCTAGGTGTTAGGCCACCATTGTTTCCGTTTTCAGGCGCGCCAGCGCATCCGATAACGAAGACTCGACGTAGTGGCCTAATGCCAATACTTCCTCACAAGGCGCGACCAAATCAGGGATCTGAAACGTCGTCATATTGGCAGCCATGGAGCTGCGCACACCATTGTTCGAATCCTCAAACGCCACACATTGCGCGGCCTCAACGCCGAGCCTTTGAGCGGCGAGTAAATAAATCTCTGGGTCAGGTTTGCCTTGGGTCACTTCACAGCCGCACGTTAGAGAATCAAAGTATTGATCCAATCCCGCCAGTTTTAATTTCACCGTGGCAACCTCTCGTTGTGATGAGGTGGCAACAGCGGTTGGGATCTTGTTCGCCTTTAACCACTTCAGCAGATCAAGCACGCCTTCTTTGACCGGAATGGCTTGATGATTAACGATGGCTTTGTAGTTTTTACGCCATTCTGCATCGAGCTTATCGAGATCGTCGTGGTACACCTTACGAAATGTCTTATCAATGCTGACCGCGTTTTGGCCAATGATGGAGAGGTAGACATCGGGGTAGAACGGAAGGTTAACGTTGGCGCAGGCTTGTTCAAACACCTGCATACAGAGGCGCTCGGTATCGAGTAATAGGCCATCCATATCAAAAATTGCGGCTTGGAAATTCATAGTAGGGCGTTCATTGTGTGACGTTGAAAGCGGTCATTCTGACATAGATGAACGGCTCCGTCCAAGTGGCATAAATTGAATATTTGCTTGCGATAAGCTTCGGTCAGAAGTGTGACAAAAAGGGCGATTTAGCCCTTTTTTGCCATCCATAACTTGGTTAATCTACTTTGTCGAAACGAACGCGGAATTGTAAAGGATTAACGATGAAACTCTCTGCCATGATTGCAACCCTTGTCTTACTTCTCGCCGGTTGTTCCAACACCTGGGAAGGAGTGAAAGAAGACTCCTCCAAAGTATGGAAGGACACCAAAGAAGCGATTCACGAAGCGACAGAATAACCAAAGAAAACGCCGCCCTTTTAGTGACTAAAAAGGGCGGCGTTTTGATATCTAACGGTGCTAACGCCTACGGTTTAACCATATTGCGCTTCTAACTGCTCCGCTTTATTGAACTTGTCGTGAGTCGCAAGTTGCTTGGCGTAGGTAGCGATATGAGGGTAGCGCTCCAGTAGTCCGAACTTGGTTAAGATTTCCACGATGAAAGACATCATGATATCCGCACCGGTGAGGGTGTCGGCGACCAAGTAACGTTTACCTTCTAAACGTTGATTGACGTAACTCATCACCTTATCTAACTCAAGATCGGCGTAGCCGGCAAGGAAGTTGGTCTGCGCGCCATCTTTGGCGACAAACATCTTCAGTAGCAAGGGCAGCGCCGCTGAGCTTTCAGCGAAATGCAGCCATTGCAGGTAATCGACATAGTCATCGCTATCTGCTTTAGGTGCGAGATGTGGCCCGTAACGTTGGATTAGGTACTCTGTAATGGCCCCAGATTCAGCGATCACCACTCCTTTGTCTTCAATGACGGGCGATTTACCCAAAGGGTGAACACTTTTGAGTTCAGGTGGCGCGAGAAACGTGACGTTATCACGTTGATAAGGCGCGATTTTATACTCAAGATTCAGCTCTTCTAGTAGCCAAATGATGCGCTTAGAGCGCGATTGGTTTAGGTGGTGCAGCGTAATCATGACGACTCCTTATACCGGCTCGTTGGTTTTAACGACCAGCTTACCGAAGTTTTTCCCTTCGAGCAGGCCAATAAAGGCATCAGGCGCGTTGTCTAGCCCTTCCACCATGTGCTCTTTGTAGTGAATCTTACCTTCTGCCAGCCAACGATTCATATCTTGAGCGAACTCACCATAACGGTGACCGTAGTCATCAAAAATGATGAAGCCTTGCATCTTGATGCGTTTAACGAGCAATTGCCCCATCAACATTGACAGGCGATCTGGCCCTTGTGGCAAAGAGGTCGCGTTGTACTGTGAGATAAGGCCACACAATGGTACGCGCGCGCCAGTGTTGAGCAATGGCATAACAGCGTCAAACACTTTACCGCCAACGTTTTCAAAGTAGATATCAATGCCTTTTGAACAATGCGTGGCGAGTTGATCAGCGAAGTCGTCCGCTTTATGGTCGATGCACGCATCAAAGCCAAGCTGCTCTACCGCATAACGGCATTTTTCTTCTCCGCCGGCTACACCGACAACGTAACAACCTTTCAATTTACCGATTTGGCCAACCATAGAACCGACCGCGCCAGTGGCGGCAGCCACGACCAGCGTGTCGCCTTCTTTGGGGGCTCCAATATCAAGTAGGCCCATGTAAGCGGTAAAGCCAGGCATGCCCATTACGCCGAGCGCATAGGAAGGGTGCGCCGGGTTTTGGCCCATGTTGATTAGGCCTTCGCCATTTGACAGTGCGTAATCTTGCCATCCGCTGTAGGCCAGCACCCAATCACCGTTTTTAAACTGATCGTGGCGAGATTCGATGACCTGACACACGGTACCTGCGACCATGGTGTCACCGATAGCAACCGGGTCTGCGTAGGATTTTGCATCACTCATCCGCCCGCGCATGTACGGGTCAAGGGAGAGATAAACACTGCGCAACAGGACTTCGCCCTCTGCTGGGCTTGGAATGTCCGTTGTCTCTAGACGAAAATTATCCGCAGTGGGGGCGCCATTGGGGCGAGATGCAAGCACTACGCGTCGGTTAATGGAATCTGACATGATGTTCTCCTGTGTAGACATGACATAAAGTACGTCTTAGTTATGTTATTAGACCAGTCGTCTAGTTGTGTGGCCAAAAAATCCCGCTACCAGCATAGTCGATAACGGGGGAGCAAAGTGTGATGAGCCAGCGCTACTTGACGGCTGGAACACCTAGCAAGGCTTTGGAGCTAAGTAAACACAGCTCAAGATGGGTTTCATCTTGAACAAGTTTGTTGAGCAAACTCGCACCTAACCATTGTTGATATAACTGTGTGGCCGTGGCATGTGCGTTGACTACCTGGACCGAGCCATCGTCAATGCCCACTTCAATACAGCGAGCAAGGCTTTCTATCACCATTTCTGCGCCTTTGGCGAGCGATTGACGCATCGGCTCGGATAAATCGGCGACTTCAGCACTCAACTTGACCACAAGACAGCGGTTCGCATTGCAGGTGCCTGAATCTTTCTCCAGCCAGCGAGAGAAATAGTGAACGAGTCGTTCAAAACCGTTCAGATCGGTCTGAGTCAATATCGCGTTGCTGCGCGCCATGTACTCACGAATGTATTCGCTAATTAGCGCCTCGCCAAACTGCTCTTTCGATTTGAAATAGTGATAAAAAGAGCCTTTCGGCACTTGGGCGGTGCTCAGCAGTTCAGACAACCCCACGGCGGTAAAGCCCTTATTGACCACCAACTGATAACCAATATTGAGAATGTGCTGACGAGTATCTTGTGTTTTTGCGTTCATGGCCGCTACTATAGTGTAAAAATAGACCAGTCGTCTAGTGCGTCAATCAATGAGCTGCTCTTGCAGTGGGACAAGGAACAGTATGGACATCAGTGTTCGCTCATACACCAAACAAAAACGCGGTCATTGGCACACTTATCATCAATTGGTTCTGCCGCTAAGCGGAGCGATTGATATTGAGCTTGAAGACTATCGTGGAAAGGTTTCGCCGGGAGAGTGTGTGGTGGTGAAGAAAACACTTGAGCACATCTTCCGAGCCGATGAAGCCGCCCGTTTTTTAGTCGTGGATAGCGACACGTTGCCAGAGCCCTTACTGACTGCCAAGATGCCGGTGTTCTCAATCTCGACACCACTTCAGCACTACATTGAGTTTCTCGCAGCGCAACTGGAGCAGTCTGTTGATACGCCTTTGGAAAGTCAAGCATTTGAACTGTTTACATCGCTGCTAGCACGACAAGAAATGCAGCGCAGTGGTGATGCCCGAATTCAGAGGGTAAAAGCGCACATCAGTGCTCATATCGATGCGCCGATGGGCATTGAATCTCTCAGTCGAATCGCCTGTTTGAGTGCGACACAATTTAAATCGCAATTCAAAAAGCACACCGGACAAACCGTTCACGCGTATATTACGGCAGAGCGTATGTCACGAGCTCATGCACTATTGACTCACACCGACTTAAGTATTGCTCGAATTGCAGAGCAGTGTGGTTATCAAGACGCGTCGGCATTCTCGCGGCGATTTCAGGTGCACTTTTCACTGTCACCGAAGCAAGTACGTCATCTCTAACAGCGCCATAATCATCAGAATAACCGAATAAACCGTCCTTTCTGCACATTGGATATCTTAGGCTTGCCGTAAGCTAAATGGAGTATTTCTGGCTTGGATTAGGCAATGTCTGCTCACGTTTCTTCTTCACAATGGCAATCTATTGGTGCCATCCTATTCGCTTCCTTACTTTGGGGAACCACTGGCAGCGCTGCGGCGCTCGCTCCGACCATTCACCCGTTAGCGATCGGTGCCTTTGCGATGGGATTGGGGGGATTACTTTTGGCGTTTATCGCTGTTCCCGCACTCATAAAAGACCTGGCAATTTTGCGCCAACATGTTCGTACGCTGATTTTGGGCGCGTTGGCTTTAACCTTGTACCCGCTGGCGTTTTATACCTCGATGCGGTGGTCAGGTGTTGCGATAGGGACGGTGGTTTCTATTGCCACTGCGCCACTGTTTACCGTCTGTTTTGAGCGTCTTTTTGGCACGGTTAAAGCGCTATCGACACAATGGCTAATCAGTTTCGCTTTTGGGGCGATTGGGGTCATGCTGTTAACCCTAACCAAAGGTGATGGCGTGAACACCTTGGACAATGGGCGTTTTACATTCGGTGTTGTGTTGGGGTTAGTGGCAGCGGCGAGTTATGCCGGTTATTCACTGGCAGCAAAGCAGCTTATTACTTTAGGTGTACGATCCCAAAGTGCGATGGGGGCGATTTTCGGCCTTGGTGCATGTTTGTTGCTGCCTACACTATTTTGGACGGGAAGTGCCCTATTTGCATCAGCAATCAACAGCGCTGTCTCTCTATATATGGCTGTGATCCCGATGTTTGTCGGCTACCTGCTGTTTGGTTTTGGATTGCGCAGGGTCGAAGTGCGCACGGCGACACTACTAACTCTGTTTGAGCCTTTGGTGGCAGCACTGCTGGCAGTGATATTTCTAGGTGAGAGGCTCAGCATTCAAGGCTGGGTTGGACTGGGGTTGATCAGTGCGTGCCTACTGATTCAGACACGCACTGGGCGAGTGAAAAAGGCTATGCCACTCGCTCAAAACGAATCATAAACAGTTGATCCAGATCGGGGTAGATGTCACGAATCAAGGTTTTCAGCTCAGGCAACGGGAGGTGCTCTTGCTCTGCGTGAAATTCGTTGATGTCGTCGTAGCGCAGTGGCTCCACAGAAAGAATGCGAATGGTGCAAACGCTCTGCTGCGTCTCGAGTGTCAACACCTCGACTTCAGTGCCAGGCACATAATGGGACTCAGCTTCATCTCGAATCGTGATGGTCTTTTTCCCTTGTGCCACCAGTGGTGTCAAGAATTCGAAAAACGTCATCTTAGTCGGATGACTGATGTCAGGGTGACTCATGACTCTTCCTTAGGTTGACGTTTATGTTTCGGCACATAGTTGAGGATCGAAATCGGCACCGGCTTGCGCGGCTCAAAGCCTTCCACTTCACGGCGTTCAATCAAGTGGCCTAAGCGGCTCTCAATCATGCACAGGTTCTTAAAGTTGTCTTTAGAGACAAACGAGATCGCCTCACCTTGGGCATCGGCGCGACCGGTTCGTCCTATGCGATGGACGTACTCATCGGCAGGGAAAGGCAGGTCGTAGTTAATCACCCGTGTCAGCCCTTCAATATCGATCCCGCGTGCGCCCACGCCAGTGGCGATCATGTAACGGATTTTACCGGCTTTGAAATCCGCTAATAGCTGTTTTCTTATCGCTTGACTACGACCACTATGAAACGCTTCAGCGTCAATGCCACGTTTGGCCAACTGATCGGCGAGTTTAGCCGCGCCATGTTTGGTCTCAATAAAAATCAGCGCTTGGTCCCAGTCGTTCTCTTTGATGA
Organism: Vibrio sp. R10-SG-ISO4; assembly: GCF_059834135.1. Taxonomy (NCBI): domain Bacteria; kingdom Pseudomonadati; phylum Pseudomonadota; class Gammaproteobacteria; order Vibrionales; family Vibrionaceae; genus Vibrio; species Vibrio sp. R10-SG-ISO4. The sequence goes on along the minus strand of NZ_JCBDHJ010000017.1, from coordinate 404,699 downwards.
GATGGCTCAACAGGGCCGATTTTTTATCTTTATCAACGGTAATCAGCCACTGCTCAATGTTCTTTTTCGATGCCTGATTGGCGGCAATACTGATTTCATACGGATCGTGAACCGCCGTCTTGGCAAGCTCTCGGACCTTGTTGGATAGGGTCGCTGAAAACAAGAGATGCTGAATATCGGTTGGCAGTCGGTCGAGAATTTTGTTCAGATCGTCAATAAAACCCATGTCTAACATGCGATCCGCTTCATCCAGCACCAACACTTCGACCTCTTCAAAATAGGCGGCGCGCTGGCCGTATAAATCGAGTAGGCGCCCCGGTGTTGCCACCACAATGTCAACGCCTTCGATCAACGTCTGCTTTTGCGCTTTATCATCCACACCACCAAACAGGGCGACAGAGGTGAGCGGCATGTGGCGACTGTAGTGGCGGATTTTTTCATCAATCTGCTCGGCCAACTCGCGGGTTGGCGCCAGAATTAACGCACGAAAACGTTTTTTACGCTGAGTCTCTCCTTGGGCGAGTCGCTCCAAAATTGGCCAGACAAAACTGGCGGTTTTACCTGTACCGGTCTGAGCCGCGGCGATTAAATCATCGCCACGTAAAATGACAGGGACAGCTTTGGTTTGAATTTGGGTCGGTTTACTGTAGCCCAGTTCGTCGATTGCACGAACCAACGGCTCGCTGAGGCCAAGGTGAGAAAACGCCATGATGATACTCTGTAGTTGTGGGTGGCTACCGCACAGGGCAACCTAAATGCTGAGGCGGATTGTAACATGAATCCGCCACGAGACGACCTATTCGGCCGTGTCGATGTGAGTGATAATCTCGGTGGTGACGGAGTTGGCGATAAAGCAATGTTGGTGCGCTAAGTGGTGCAATTTTTCCAGCTGTTGACGTGTGGGCCGTTTCTCACCGGAGAAGATCACACGAGGAGAGAGAATTACTTGCGTCACTGAGCTATAGCCTTGGCTGTTTTCCTCCAGTTTTCCCACCGCGTCATCGTGGTAATGGTCGACGACGAAACGCTGTTTGGCCGCAATGCCAAGAAACGTCAGCATATGACAACTGGAAATAGCGGCAATAAAGGCCTCTTCAGGATCGACGTTGGCTTCTGTCGAATAAGGTAAAGGGACAACGTGAGGTGAGGAGGACGCGTCAATCACAGCGCCGCCATCAAAATGCCATTGATGACTGCGATGATACTGATTGTCACTAAATGGTTCATCGGGTGCTCTTTGCCATTCCACCGTAGCGATATGCTTAGCCATTGGGTCTCTCATCCATGTGGGTGAATCTTGCTGTTAGGTTAACAGAGTTTCTTTGTTGAATCAGAGCGATATATATCACACCTCGTTGGTTGTGTTATGCAGCGAAACAGTAACCCGCGTAAAGTGACAGCAAATCACCGACTTTTGGCTAGGAGTCATCATGAACAAAACCGAAAAACAAAAAATGCTCGCTGGTGAGCCGTACAATGCGTGGGACGAGACACTCTACCAAGAGCGCATCCGTTGTAGAGAGCACTTACTCAAGCTCAACAACACGATTCCCAACAGCCCAGAATGGCGCGAGGCGATCGACAGCTTGCTGCCTGATGCGGGAGAGGCCTATTTAGAGCCGCCGTTTCGTTGTGATTACGGCAGTAATATTCATGTGGGTAAGAACTTCTACGCTAACTTTAACTGCGTGATTTTGGATGTGGCGCCGGTGTACATTGGCGATAACGTGTTGCTCGCTCCCAATGTTCAGCTTTACACTGCAGGCCACCCGTTGGATGTCAAAGGGCGTGTCGAAGAGGGCGTTGAGTTTGGTACCACAATTACCATTGGTGATAACGTCTGGCTAGGCGGTGGTGTGATTGTTTGCCCAGGAGTGACCATTGGTCATAACACGGTTATCGGGGCGGGCAGTGTTGTGACGAAAGATGTTCCGGCGAATGTGGTTGCCGCAGGTAACCTGTGCCGCGTGATTCGCGAGATTGAGCAGCGCTAGTTAGCCATGATCTCGAAGCGTCGGGGGAACCACGGAGAGCGTGGCGCTCTTGCCGGCGCTCATTTCTTCCGCTTGTTGGTAGAGAATGCGGCTGATGGCCTCGGCGTAAACAGGTTTCGAATAAAGATACCCTTGGCCGAGTTCACATTGCTCGCTCAGTAAGTAGCGTGCTTGCTGCGCGGTTTCGATGCCTTCAGCCACCACTTTGATATTCATCTGCTGAGCCATTGAAATCACGGCCGAGCACAATGCGCGATCATTCTCATCCTCTTCAATATCAGACACAAAGCTACGGTCGATTTTCAAACCATCGACGTTGAACTCTCTCAGATAGGCGAGCGACGCGTAACCTGTCCCAAAGTCATCCAACCATACTTCAATACCCAATTGACGGATTTTATCCAGCGTTGTTTTGGCTTTATCCATATCCAGCATCAAGGCGGTTTCCGTTACCTCGACGTGCAGATGCGAGGCGTGAAGCTGATGTTTGTCGACCAGTTCCGCTAGACGTGCGGCAATGTCTTGGTTATAAATCTGTTTGGCAGAGAGGTTGATTGCAACATGAAAATCATCCGTGTGGGGTAACTGATGCCACTTGTTCAGTGCCAGACACACTTCTTCCATAATCCACTGTCCGAGGGGTAGAATCAGCCCAGTGGATTCTGCGACGGGGATAAACTCGCTTGGCGCGATTAACCCTCTGGCTGGGTGATTCCAGCGAATCAGCGCTTCAACGCCGATGACTCGACCTGTTTGCATATTCACTTTCGGCTGGTAGTGGATTTCAAACTGAGAAAAGTCGATGATTGCCGCCCGCAACTCTCGTTCAATCACGCCGCGATTGAGTACTTGATATTCCATCTCTGCGGTGAAATGGCAGTAACGCCCTTTGCCTTGCGTTTTGGCGGCGTACATCGCGATGTCGGCGTTTTTGACCAGCTCCTCGGCACTTTGGCCGTTGGCAGGGAAGAGGGCAATACCAACACTTGCGCCAACGACCACGGATTCGTTGACCCCTTGGAGTAATATCGGTTCTTCAAACAGGTGTACCAGGCGCTGCGCGATGTCACCGGCTGCGTGTTGATCAATGTGAGGAATACAGAGTAAAAACTCGTCCCCGCCGACGCGGGCAATTAGGCTATTTTCTTTGGCGTGACGACTGAGTAGATTCGCGACAAAATCACTGTGACGTAAGTTCTCGCTGATTTTACTTGCGACGCTGCATAATAACTCATCGCCGGCTTGATGACCTAAGTTGTCATTGATGCGTTTGAATTCATCCAAGTCGAGGAAAAGAATCGCGAACGTCAGGGGCTTCACGCGGTGCTGCTCCAATAATCCCTCTAAAAAGCCCAAAAACTGGGTGCGATTGGGTAGTTTTGTCAGTGGGTCGTTGTAAGCTAAAAATTGAATGGCATCACTGCGTTCTTTGAGGTTATTGTCCATTTCATTAAAGGCTTTGGCTAGCTCACCAAGCTCATCACCACGCTCAATGTTATTCAGATTTTGATAGTGACCCCGACTGATACGCTGAGAGTGACGCACCAGTTTTGTGATGGGTTTGATTAAGGTGTTGGCCATGACAATTGAAATCACAAAACTGACGAGACACATCACCGCTGTGACCACCACAATTAAAAAGGTGCTATGCTCTGTGCTGGCTTGGTTAATTTGTTGAATGATCGCTTGGTTTTCAGCGATGTCACGCTGTATCGCGATCAATGAGTACACCATCATCACACCGCCAAGCAGCTCCTGATTGAGAATCAGTGGGCGGGCGATAATAAGTCTATTCCCTTCATGGTGCAGATACTCCATCTGTTTGCCGAGTGTCGTTTGTTCGACATTGGTATCATTCAGGGGCATGCCATAGGCATCCCCTTCACGGCTGCCTCTGTGAATGACGGTACCATTGAAATCATACACCTTGACTTCGAGCGTAGAGACGTTTTGCAGCGTCGGTTCCAAAATCCGCTCAATCCCATCCAAATCGTAAAAGTACATAGGGTTAAGCAGCGCTTCAGTGAGATAGCTCATCGTTTGTTCGGCTTGGCTTTTCGCATAGCCGATAAAACGCTGCGCCATGTGCTGTCCGTTTTCTTCTAGTACCTTGGCATTGTAATGGCTGTTGATAAGCCATTGAGAGAGTGCAAAGCTCCCTAGCGTGAGTATCACGGCGAGCATATTACCAACGACCAGTTTACTTTTGAGTTTCATCCTATTGCCCCTTGATGCTGCTTATTTAGCGGCCTAGATATTGGTTAACGAGGGCTTTCTGTTGCAGAGACCAGACGATGCTCTGTTCTATATCGTCGGTAATAGGATCAAACTTTGCTGTCTCCTTGTATTTTTTGAGTGGCAGCGCGGCGTTCGGGTCTTGGTCTGCCAAGAATAGGACTTGGCTTATCGCGTGTTTGAGAACAGGATCCATGTCAGGTCGAACGAGCATAAACGCACGCGGCACAGAGGGGCTCGTGTAGATAACGCGCAGCTGTTCTTTGATTGGTGCCGGAATTTCTTTCTCCCAGTCGATATCACTGAACGCCGCAGCGGATACGACTTTACGATGTACCCAACTCATCATATTGGACTCACCCCCCGCAGATGAGAACTCATCGGAAAAGAAGTAGCCAATTTTATCTGCAGGTGGCAGATCGCGGGGTGAAGTCACTTCATGCAGCGGATAGCCTTGTTCTATGAGCGCAGAGACAGGAAGTAGAAACGCGCTGGTGGAGTTACGATCCTCAAAGACGATTACTTTGCCCACCAAATCATCCAAGGTATGGATGTCAGAGTCTTGATGAACGAAGAAAAGTGAGGCGTAGTTGGCTACGCCGTTTTTCCAGCGCCGCGCAATCATCTCAGCATGGCTGTACTTGATAAGATCGTCCGAGGCATACACCGTCTCTGACACGATATCTACTTGGCCACTTTTGACCCAATTGGCCAGCTGAAGGTTAGTTTTGGCCACCACAACTTTGGCTTGTACAATACCATGTTGATGGAGATTCGCCGCTAAGTAATCGGCAAAGGGCTGCGCACGTTTAAAAGCTTTCTTCGGGTTGGAGCTAAGCGTGCCAAGAATAAGGGTTTGCTCGCGCGTAATCTCAGGTGATTCGCTCGCGAATACGCGAGGTAAACTCAACAGCAACGCGATGGACAAGGCGGTAACAGCAATGTGAACCCAGTGGCGTGGTGTCATAACTCTCCCCTTATTTGAAGAAGATACACGTCACTGTCTGCGCAGTGTTTTAAACAAATGAACAACTGACTTAATAAATTAAGTCTAGTGTGACTCGTAATATTGAGCAATATGAATGATAAACTGCTCATCAAGCTTGAGCGAAAGTTCACGGTTTACAATGTAAATGCTAGGCAGAAAAAGGCTTCTCATGCTGAGAAGTCGGTTCAATGAGTTTATAGAGTGGGGTGAAGGCCGCAGAATGCTTAACGCTCGTCTAGCCACGTTTGCAAATCGAACGTGCGTATATTGCCTGCATCCTCAAGGTGAACCTGCGCTCTGCGAGTTGCCAAATCAAGTTGCAGCGTTGCGCGAGTGTCTAAATGAACCCATTCCATCGTAAGGCTTGAACCCTCGCCAGCCACGCTAAAACTACCATCAAACGCGGCGCTGCGATTACGCAATCGAATCAGTTCACACAAGGCGTTGACGACAGGCTTACCTCGTTCAGCGGCTAGCTGCGCTGGTGTGAGGTAAGGGCGATTGATGTCTCGACCCACTTGAGTACGATGGAGCAGGGCCATGTCGTTGTGCATCGCCAACAAACCGCCGTAGTAGACTTGAGGAACGCCGGGGCTGAAGAACTGAATGGCTCTCGCCACCAAATAATCAAAATCGCATCGCCCTAGTGCGTCATAGTAGCTGCAATTGACTTGGTAGAGATCGAGATTATTCGCCGCGCTACCTGTTGCCTGCTGACTCTCTCCTTGGCTCTTTTGATGAATCGTCTCGACGAGCCGATCGATTTGTTCGGCGTTGAGTAACCCCGGTTTGTCACCTTCAGGGCCAGCGTCGATGATACCGATGCCATCGTGCGTATCGAGCACGGTTAAACAGTTTCGTGGCGCGATCGTCAGCCACTTGACCAACGCCTCGACATTATTGCTGTAGAGGGTGTGTAGGACCAGTGGCGGCAGAGCAAAGTCGTAGACACGATTGACTTTGCTCGCCACGTCAATTTGGGTTTTATAGTGGCTATGAATTTCCGCCACGGTCTCCATGCCAAGTGCGTTGGCGCGCTTGGATAAGGCATCGATAAACGCAAAGGTATCCTCAATCATAAAGCAGGAGGTGCCCGCGCGTTTAATCGCATAGCCTGCGGCGTCAAGGCGAATGATTTTTACACCGTTATCAGCAAATAGGGTCAGTACGCGCTCAAGGTAGGCTTGACCCGCTTGCGTTTCCACATTGATGTCGATTTGGTTGTCAGTGAAAGTGGTCCAAAAGTTGACGGATTCACCGCTGGCGAGGGTTTTTGCGCTAAAACAACTGCCCGGACGAGGGCGATAGATCCGCTTAGCTTGCTCTTCACTGATGCCATCTGGAAACAGATCGCGCTCTTTAAGAAACATCGACCAATACTCAGAGGCTTCGCCTTTCTCCAGCACATCCAAAAACTCGGGTGATTGGCCAGAGGCATGGTTGACGATAAGGTCGGCCATGATTTCAACGTCTTTGCCAAGTGCGTTGAGATCGGGCCAATCGCCAAGCCTTGGGTCGATTTGAGCATGATCAATGGGATCAAATCCCGCGTCGCTACCATCAATTGGGTAATAGAACGGCAAAATATGCACGCCGCCAAAGAGGTCGCTCAACGTGTTGCTGAGTGTGTTGCGCAGCGCATGAAGACCGCCACCCGTTAGGCGGTCTGTGTAAGTGATTAACTGAACTTGGTTTTTCATCGGATTCTCTTTTTTTACACTCTCTTGTCCAAACTCTCTTGTTCAAACAGGGTGAGCGATAGACACACTACAGATGTTTCAGTGAGATACCTTGTTGGTTGAACAAGTGAATCTTATCGGGCTCGGCCGTCAGTTTAATGTGCTCGCCTTTGTGATAGTCGAGAATACCCGGCAGCTTGGCCACGATGGACTCTTCATGATTGGGCACCTGGATGTGCAGCAGCGTGACTTCACCGAGCGATTCGACAAACAGCACCGTGCCCGTCATCAGTTCTTGCCCCTCGGCGGCGACGCGAAAATCTTCTGGGCGAATGCCCATTTGCAAGGTGTCGCCAACTAATGCGCTCTGCGCTGCGATCGGGACAGTAATGGTGAGGCCGCTTTCGGCTTTGATTTGAGACTCGCTGCCTGCTGCTTCAAGAGTGACGGGGCTAATGTTCATCGCAGGTGAGCCAATAAAGCGCGCAACAAACACGTTCGCTGGATTGGTGTAGAGTTCCAATGGGGTGCCGACCTGTTCAATCTTGCCTGCTGAAAGCACCACAATGCGATCGGCGAGTGTCATGGCTTCGACCTGATCGTGCGTCACGTAGATCATCGTGGTTTGCTTGAGCTCCTCTTTTAAGTTGGCGATCTCAATACGCGTTTGTACCCGCAGCGCCGCGTCGAGGTTAGAGAGTGGCTCATCAAAAAGGAAGACTTTTGGTTGGCGTACAATCGCGCGGCCAATCGCCACTCGCTGTCTTTGCCCACCGGACAGCGCTTTCGGTAAACGGTCGAGGTAAGGTTCTAGTTGCAGCATGCGCGCGGCTTCCATTACTCGTTCATGGATCGCTTCTTTTGACTCTTTCGCGATGCGCATCGCAAACGCCATGTTGTCGTAAACCGTCATATGCGGGTAGAGGGCGTAGGTTTGAAACACCATCGCAATACCGCGCATCGCCGCAGGCAAATCGTTGACTTTCGCCCCTTCAATAAACAAATCGCCAGAGGTGATCTCTTCCAACCCCGCAATCATGCGCAGCAAGGTGGATTTACCACAGCCTGATGGCCCGACAAAGACGATAAATTCGCCTTGATCAATCTCCAAATCGACACCGTGAATGACTTGGGTGTCACCGTAGGCTTTTTTTACGTTGGTCAGTGTTAATCCTGTCATTATCAATTCTCTTCAATCCTTGGCTGGTTATTTCACAGAGCCAGAAAGCAATCCGCGCACTAAGTAGCGCTGCAAGGCAAAAAATACGGTCAGTGGTACAGCAATTGAGACAAAGGCTGAGGCCGTGAGGATCTCCCAGTTACCGCCACGAGAGCCGAGTAGTTCGCGTAAGCGGGCGGTGAGCACCATGTGCTCTTCTCCTGTGCCTAAGAACACCGTCGCGACCAGTAAGTCATTCCATACCCAAAGGAATTGGAAAATGCCAAAAGAGGCAAGGGCAGGGAAGGAGAGTGGCAGTACGATGCGCATAAAGATCTCAAAGTCTGTCGCACCGTCGACCTTGGCGGACTCAATGATCTCCCTTGGTAGGCTAGAGATGTAGTTGCGCAGCAGATAAATCGCCAGTGGCAGACCAAAGCCGGTGTGGGCAAGCCAGATACCGAGATAGGTTTTCGCGCCCACGCCAAAGAAGGCGCCAATGTCGTTGTAGAGACGCAGCAAGGGGATCAGTGACATCTGCAATGGCACCACAAGCAAGCCAACGACCATAGCAATCAGCAGGTTGCGACCGGGCATCTTCATCCAAGAGAGCGCATACGCAGCGTACGCAGCGATCAAAATCGGGATGATGGTAGCGGGAATCGTCACGGTGAGTGAGTTAATGAATGAGCGTCCAATCCCCTCTGCGGTCAGTACCTCGCGGTAGTTATCTAAGCCAAACTTGGGCGGCACGACGGCGGTATAGAAAATACGTTTGCCACGTGAGCCTTTGAACGGCTCGTTTGAGACCATTTCATAGTGACCATCTTCAGTGACGGTCAATGTCCCGTCGTTCATCTCGGCCACGTCGCCGGGTTGGTAAGCGGTCGGCTCTCTTGAGGAGAAACCAAATGCTTTAATATCAACAGGCTCACCATCAAGCAGCAGTTGCCCGGCAAGCACATAATGATCGCCTCGTTGAATTTGTGAGTCGGGATCGCCGGTGCGATCGACGAGGTTTTGTTCGGATGCGGTAAGGGATGTCCACCAACCACTCAGGGCAAGCTGATCTTTATCTCTGAATGAGGAGATGAACAAGCCTGCGGTCGGCAGTGTCCAAAGAATCACGATGACGAGCACCGAAAAGTGGACAAGAAAGGTCAGCGGTGAGCGCCTAAGTTTACTCAGGCTAAACTTGGCTTGGCTCACATTGGGTGCTGTAGTTTGAGGCTGAGACATTAACGATCCTCCATTTGAGCGCTGGCTTGGCGCATGTTCCACACCATAACAGGAACAACCGCGACCATGATCACCACGGCAATCGCCGCGCCGCGGCCAAAGTCACCGCCGCCTCTAAACATCCAGTCGAACATCATGTTCGCCAGCACCTGTGTACTCCATTGACCGTTGGTCATGGCAAGGACGATATCGAACACTTTCAGCACTAAGATGGTGATGGTGGTCCAGACCACAGCAATGGTGCCCCAAATTTGTGGAATGAGTATTTTGAAGAAGATTTGCACGCCATTGGCCCCATCAAGGACCGCCGCTTCCACCGTCTCTTCGGGAATACCGCGCAGTGCGGCTGAGAGAATCACCATCGCAAAGCCGGTTTGAATCCAAATTAAGATCACCATCAAAAAGAAATTATTCCAGAAAGGAAGGGTAATCCATGCTTGCGCCGTACCGCCGAATAGCTCGACGATGGCGTTTAAAATACCGATTTGTTCTGAGCCTGGCGCACGATAGTCATAAACGAACTTCCAGATGATCGACGCACCAATAAAGGAGATGGCCATCGGCATAAAAATCAAGCTTTTGGCAATATTGCCCCAGCTGACTTTATCGGTCAGCGCCGCGATCACCAAGCCAAAGAAGGTCGAGGCAGCCGGTACGACCAATAGCCACAACAGATTGTTGAACAGGGATTCACGAAACTCAGGGTCGTTGAACAGCCAGGTGTAGTTACTCAAGCCTACAAATTCAAAGCCGTTTCGATCGTGCAGTGATAACACCACAGATTCAAAAACGGGATAAATAAGGTAGAGGCCCAAAAACGCCAACGCTGGGCCAAGAAAGAGCCAAGGGCGAATCGCTGCGGCGCGACGCAGGTTTTGCGCCATGGTCTGATTGGAAACCCGACGAGTCGGGAAGATCACGCTAAGTAACCAGTTGGTGCCGACAAAGTAGACCACACAACTGGCAACGCCTAGCGCCATGATAAATAAAGAGGAATAGAGTTGCTCCATCACGACCTCAACTTGGAACCCTTGCCGACAGAAAACGCTTAGCTGACTGTCGAGGGTTGAACATCAATACGGCAGTCTCATCAGCGGGCTACCTTGGGTAGCCCGCATGGGATGAGATGAACTATTTGAGCGCATCCCAGGTTTTTTGGATGTCGTTGGCGACATCTTGCGCCGATTTACCGCCGCTGTAGTCGACCATGCCTGTCCAGAATGCGCCTGCGCCGATTTTACCTGGCATCAAGTCAGAGCCGTCAAAGCGGAAGGTTGTGGCTTGAAGTAAGATCTCACCTTGTTTTTTCAAGGTGTCGTTGCCGTACGCATCCACGTTAGCGCCTTTATGCGGTGTTAAGAAACCAGACTGAGCCATCCAAATTTCATGCGCAATCGGCGATTGGAGGAACTCCATGAACGCGCGAGCCGCTTTGGAATCTTTGGTGATGCTCCACATGGTGCCGGCACCGAGTACCGGTTTACCTAAGTCTTTCGACTCATAAGCAGGGAAGTAGAAGAAGTCCGCATCCGCGCCCAGTTCCGTTCCTTCAGGGAAGAAGCTTGGAATGAATGACGCTTGACGGTGCATGTAACATTTGGCCGGAGAGGTAAAGAGACCTTTTGGCGAATCCCTAAAGTCAGTCGCAGCGACCGCACGCGCACCGCCATCCACGTAGGCGTCGTTGCGAACAAACCAACCGAATTCTTCAATTGCGCCGACCACTTTCGCGTCGTTGAATTTCAGCTCGTTGCTGACCCATTTGTCGTAATCTGCGGGAGATTGGGTGCGCAGCATCATGTCTTCTACCCAGTCAGTGGCTGGCCAGCCGGTTGCGCCGCCAGAACCTAGACCGACACACCAAGGTGTTTCACCATCTTTGACGATTTGATCGGTAAGCGCTTTAAGCTCTTCCATGGTTTCTGGTACTTCGTAGCCTGCATCTTCAAAGTTTTCAGGCACATACCAAACCAGTGATTTCAAATCGACTTTATAGAAGAAGCCGTAGAGCGCTTCTTTACCATCTTTGCCGGTAAATGTGCCCAGGTCGACCCAGGATGAGCCTGCCGCATAGTTATTATTAATCCAGTCGGCCATGGAAGGCTCAAGTGGCGTTAGGAAGCCTTTTGAGGCCAAATCAGCCGCAAGACCTGGCTGCGGGAAGATCGCAATGTTTGGCGCACTACCTGCTTGTACATCGATGGCGATTTGCTGCTCAAACGAGTCTGAGCCAGAGTATTTCACCACGGCGCCTGTTGCCGCTTCGAAGTAGGCGATAACGCTTTCCACCAGCTCCTTATCTTCGGTCAACCAAGGGCCGAATACGGTGACGGTTTCACCTTTTAAATCCATATTTTTGAGTGCTTCGTAGCTCTGCCAATTAAAGCGAGCGTCTTCACCCGGTGCGTACTTCAGTTCGGCGGCAAACGCGGAGGTAGCAGAAATCGCGACCGCGATTGCACCAGCAAGTAGAGAGGTTTTCATCAGTAAGACTCCATGTATTCGATACCCTTTACCTTCAATGGGTTAGGGTGGGTTCAGATACTTTGTTTCATTGTTATAATTGATGTTATTCCCTAGACTTAACCCATCAAGATTCTATAACTTCTATAAAGACCAGTAATTTCTTAATCGATTAAGCTATCAATAAACAACATAAGACGTTATTTCAAATTCGCCTGTTTTTCTGCTCAATCTTGTGCTTTTGATCAAGTTTTTCTCTGGTTTGCTGCTCACTCTATGACCGCTGTCAAACTAATCAATTTTTAGTGATTAAGTGAGTTCCTTATTTCTTCTTAATCGATTTAGAATTGTGAAATATAACCCTGATCTATCGACGCCGTTGGTGTGGTTCACTCAGGGAGTCAGTGAAGGAGTGGTAGTGCGATGAGCAGTGAAAGGCGAAAACCGACGTTGAAAACCGTGGCGGCCCATCTTGGGGTCTCGACCGCGACGGTGTCGAACGCTTTCAATCGTCCCAACCAACTCTCCCAGTCTCTGCGTGAGAAAATTTTGGCGGAGTGTGAAACGCTTGGTTACACGGGGCCAAGCATTACGGCGCGCAGTTTAAGAACGGGGAAAACAGGGGTGATTGGTGTATTGCTGGCAGACAGCCTGGCGTACAACTTTACCGATCCGGTGGCGACCGAATTTCTCGCGGGAATATCAAAAACCTTGGACGCAGCACACGTCAATATGCTGCTGCTGCCCTCCAATCACGAGAACTACCAAAATACGCAGGTGGAAACCATTCCAGATAGCTTTATCGTCTATGGTAAGCCGATGGACCCGAGCGTGATCAATTTGATTTTGCGCCAACACAAGCCGGTGGTGTCGGTGGATTTTTACCTTCCTGATATTCCTTCCGTGAACGTAGATAACTTTACTGCTTGCTATGACATCGCCAAACACGCCATCCGTAGCCCGAATGACAATGTGTTGATTCTTGGCTTGCGTCTAGAGCCGTCGACGTCTATGTCGCTGGCGAACCTGAGCTCACTGTATACCAGTGAAGAGTCCGTTTCGCGTTGCCGATTTGAAGGTTACAAAAAAGCCTTGGCAGAAAGCGGGATTGATTTGGCCTACGAGAACGTCTGGCAGATTCACGACCTTGACGAAGCCAGCCTGAAAACCATGTTGCGCGGTGCGTTGGCCAACCCGAAAAAAGTCGATGTGCTGCTCTGTATGAGTGACAAAATCGCGCTCGCCGCGCTGGATGTGGCCAATGAACTTGGTCTTTCTATGCCCGATACACTGCGCGTTGTCGGCTTTGATGGCATTCCGAAAGCGGCGCAAGCGGGCCTGACAACGATTGCTCAACCGATTATGAAAAAGGGCCAAGTGGCCGCGCAAATGGCGCTTGGACACATCCCTTACGAAACCGTCCAACTGGACACAGAGCTGGTGGTTGGCACCAGCAGTTAACTTGCTAAGGAGTCTCCCATGACGACGGGACAACTGGAAAAACGCTGGTGGCACGATGCCGTGGTGTACCAAATCTACCCAAGAAGCTTTAATGATTCTAATGGGGACGGTATTGGCGATATTCCGGGCATCATCGACAAACTGGATTACATTCAAGAGCTCGGAGCCAATGTGATTTGGCTCAGTCCTGTCTACAAGTCACCGATGGATGACAACGGATACGACATTTCAGACTATCAGCAGATCGCACCAGAATTTGGCACCATGGCGGACATGGACAGGTTGTTGGCAGAAGCGGACAAACGCGGCATCAAGATTGTGATGGATCTGGTGGTGAACCACACCTCTGATGAACATCCTTGGTTCATTGAATCGAAAAGCAGCAAGGATAACCCTAAGCGCGATTGGTACATCTGGAAAGATCCCAAACCCGATGGCAGTGAGCCCAACAACTGGGAGTCTTTCTTTAAGCCCAAAGCGTGGACACTGGATGAGAATACTGGCCAGTATTACTTGCACCTGTTTAGTAATCGCCAGCCGGATCTCAACTGGGCCAATCCAGAAGTGCGTGAAGCCGTGTATGAGATGATGCATTTTTGGCTTAAAAAGGGGCTTGGCGGGTTTCGCATGGATGTGATCAACATGATTGGTAAGCCATCTGATTTTCCCGATGCGACCATTTTTGATGCCGGTGTCGCAGGCTGGGAACATTGGTCCAATAACCTGTTGGTGCACCAGTACTTGCGTGAAATGCATGAGAAGGTACTTCAGCATTACGATGTGTTGACGGTAGGCGAAACGCCATTCACGACGACCTTAGATGGCCGCTACTATTCGCACCCTGATCGCAAAGAAATCAGCATGATTTTCCAATTTGAGCACGTCAGTATTGATCGCGAAGAGCATAACGCAGTGAAAAAGCCGTTCGATCTGGTGCAGTACAAGGAGATCATGACACGTTGGCAAGACGATTTGTACCAAAAAGGCTGGAACAGCGTCTACTGGAGTAACCATGATCAGCCGCGTACTGTCTCTCGCTACGGTTGTGATTCGCCGCAATATCGAGTCATCAGTGCGAAAATGCTCGGTACAGTGCTGCACATGATGAGCGGCACGCCCTACATCTATCAAGGCGAAGAAATTGGTATGACCAACAAGCACTTTGCCAGTATCGAGGAATTTAACGATTTGATGGCCAAGTTCCATTATCAAAAAATGATGGAGCGTGGCATGACCGAGCAAGATGCATTGGCGTTTCTCAACGACTTTTCACGCGATCATGCCCGAGTGCCTGTGCAGTGGGAAGATGCGGCCAATGCGGGATTCACCACCGGGACACCGTGGTTGCCGGTCAATGACAATTATCCAGAGATCAATGTGGCGCAAGCGGTGCTTGATCCTAACTCGATTTACCATCACTACCGAGCCCTGATTGCGCTGCGTAAAAGTGAAAAGTTTGGTGATGTGGTGGTGTATGGCCGTCACACATTGCTCGACCCGCAAGACAGTGAAGTGTACGCCTATGTGAGGCAAGATGAGCAAAGCGGCCGCGCTCTGTTGGTTGTGGCGAACTTTACTGATCAAACCTTAGAGCGCCGCTATCCGTATCAAGCCAAACAAGTGCTGATCAACAACTATCCGCAAGCGGAATTTAACCTTGATGGATTAACCTTAGCGCCGTATCAAGCAGTGGTGATGGAGATTACGGCAAGCGTTTAAGTGGGCGTTTGGCACCTTCATTCTCACCGCTATAGCGTGAGTTCATAAGCCGCATAGCATCAACGCTATGCGGCTTTTTACTTAAAACTCACACGGCGCTTCGAAGATGAGCGGCTCTTTAGTGTAAGGGTGCTCAAACTCCAATCGCTCGGCATGCAAGTGCAGGCGATCAGCTTTATGGCCGTAGAGCGCATCACCGACAATCGGGATGGCGAGGCCAAGGTGGTGGGCACAGTGGACGCGCAATTGATGGGTGCGTCCTGTTCTTGGGTAAAGCCGTAACTTGCTGCGCCCGTCGCGTTGTTCAATCAATTGCCAATGGGTTAACGCCGGTTTGCCGTGTTCAAAGCAAACCAGTTGGCGTGGTCTATCTTCTGGGTCGCCTCGTAGCGGCAGCGAAATCTCCCCTTCATTGCCAGGCACTTGGCCATCGATTAGCGCGATGTAGCGTTTTTGTACTTGGCGAGAGATAAACTGTTTCTGCAGGCTTTTGTTCGCACGGCGCGTGAGAGCGAACACCAAAAGTCCAGAGGTCGCCATATCTAATCGATGAATAACAAACGGCCCTTCACACTCAGGGTAGCGCTCAGTCAAACGCGTGTAGGCGGAATCTGTGATGGTTTTTCCTGGCACTGAAAGTAGGCCTGAAGGCTTATTGACCACCACCATGGCGTCATCTTCATAGATAATGTCGAGGGGCAGGTTTTCGGCCCAGTTTTGCTCAAGTGGATTGTCATCCACCTCTAGCCCTTGCAGCATGTGGCCGAGAATCGGTTGACACTTACTATTGCACGATGGATAAAAATGACGATGCTGGCGAATTTCCGATTTGGGTGACACTCCCCACCAAAACTCCGCCATAGCCAGTGGCGTATAACCATGCTGATACGCGTAGTGGAGCAATTTCGGCGCTGCGCATTCGCCTGCGCCAGCAGCGGGCGTCGGGGTGGTGGTTGGGGCGAAAATCGCATTGAGTGAGCGCGATTCACCGCGCGCATTGAGAAACTGATAGTGGTCAAACAACTTGTGTTGCAGTTGGTTTGAGAGCGTTTTGCGCTTTTGTTTTAACGCATTCAACTGCGCTTGTTGTTCGTCAATGCGTCGCTGTAATGCTGTCGCTTTCTCTTCCCACTCCAGTTTTAGATACTTGAGGCGGTTTTTATCCGCAACACTCTGTTTTGCTAATTCATCGAGGCGCGCTTGTTGCTCGGCGCTGTGTGGCTCGCTTTGTAGGGTTTGACGCTCTGCTTTACGCTCAGCACGGCGCGAGATCATGGTTTGTCTCAGAGCGTGCTCCTCTTTGGCGAACGTTTGATTGAGCGTGGTGAGCGCCTCGATGAGCGGTGTCAGATCGTGGTTTTGCTGCCAAGCGGTGACTTGCGCATTAATGTCGGTGATTTGCGCTAATTCTCGGCGGAAAAAGCTCTCTTCCGCGAGCATATCAAAGACGGGCGGGACAAAACCGGGCAGAAGGTTTTGGTCAGCAATTTTGCCTGAAAAAGCAGAAAAGAAACCAATCTCACCTTGCGGTGAGCGTACTAACAGCACACCAAACATTTTTCCACTAGAGTGTTGCACGGCCGCAGAGTCACTCTTCAGAGCGCCGTTTGGCGAAACACCAAAGTCATGCTGCCACTGGGTTTGGCTCATCAAGTGTTGCTGCAACTGCGCAGCTGCTGCCACGCACAGCGGATGCGGCTGGTAGTAGAAGGGGAACGTGAACTTCTCAGGTAGTGTGCGGGTATCTATCGCTGGTTCAAAGCGAGTAAACAGCGAGTCCGGTTGGTGCATGGCTGGCATTCATTCTTGATTCAATCTGGCGCCGATTGTACCGAATTAGCGTTTGAATGCCAGCGAGAGCGTGTTACGCGTCAATCAAAGCGAGGTGCTTAGCGTGAAACTCGAGATGATCATCAATAAAGCTCGAGATGAAGAAGTAGCTGTGGTCATAGCCACTTTGCATGCGCAGTTCCAAATGGCTGTCATGGGCTTTTGCCGCGGCAAACAGCATCTCTGGTTTGAGTTGATCGTTTAAAAAGTTGTCCGCATCACCTTGGTCGACAAGGATAGGCAAAGGTGATGGCCCAGATTTCAATAGCTCACACGCATCGTATGGCTTCCATGTTTCGACATCTGAACCGAGATACGCCTGAAACGCTTTTTGTCCCCAGGGGACATGAATCGGATGACAAATCGGACTAAAAGCGGAAATCGACTGGTACAGATGCGGATTTTTCAGGCCAATCGTCAACGCGCCGTGTCCGCCCATGCTGTGGCCAGAGATGGAGCGCAGCGAGGAGATGGGAAAGTGCGATTCAATCAGGGTCGGTAACTCTTCGGTGATGTAGCTGTACATCTGATAGTGCTTTTTCCACGGTGGCTGTGTGGCGTTGAGGTAGAATCCGGCGCCTTTCCCTAGGTCGTACTCTGGGTCATCGGCGACCTCGTCACCTCTTGGGCTGGTATCGGGTGCGATGATTGCTAGGCCAAGTTCGGCCGCTTTTTTGAACGCACCAGCTTTTTGCATGAAGTTTTCGTCAGTACAGGTGAGGCCAGATAGCCAATACAAAGCGGGGACAGGCGAGGTGGCACTGGCATTGGGCGGCAAAAACAGCGCAAAACGCATGGTGCAGTTTAGCACCTCAGAGTCATGGCTATATTGCTTGTGCCAGCCTTGTGCCACTTTGGCTTGCGATAGGTTAGTTAAGGTCATCGTATGCTCCTAACGTTGGCTGCCGCCACAGTGTGACGGCAGACGAATGATGAGTGTGCGGGCGGGTTATTTATCCATGTGGATGACAGAGCGAATGCTCTTACCTTCATGCATCAGATCAAACGCGTGGTTGACCTCATCAAGGCCCATGGTGTGCGTGATGAACTCTTGCAAGCCAAATTCACCCGCTAGGTAGCGCTCAACAATGTCGGGAAGCTCAGAGCGGCCTTTAACGCCACCAAAGGCACTGCCGCGCCATACACGACCTGTCACCAATTGGAATGGACGGGTTGAGATCTCTTGGCCTGCACCGGCCACACCAATGATCACTGACTCCCCCCAACCTTTGTGGCAACACTCGAGTGCAGAGCGCATCACATTGACGTTACCAATGCACTCAAAAGAGAAGTCGACACCGCCATCCGTCATTTCGACGATCACTTCCTGAATGGGGCGATCAAAGGATTGTGGATTGATGACATCCGTCGCACCCAGTTGCTTGGCCAAATCAAATTTGCTCTCGTTGATGTCGATACCAATGATACGACCCGCGCCCGCCATGCGTGCACCGATGATTGCCGAAAGACCAATACCACCGAGGCCAAAAATCGCGACGGTATCGCCTTTTTGTACTTTCGCCGTATTTAAAACCGCGCCCATACCTGTGGTGACGCCACAGCCGAGCAAGCACACCTCTTCAAGCGGCGCTTCTTTGTTGACTTTCGCCAGTGAAATCTCTGGAAGCACAGTGTATTCAGAGAAGGTTGAGCAGCCCATGTAGTGGAAAATAGGCTGGCCATCTTTGTAAAAGCGCGTGGTGCCATCAGGCATCAAACCTTTGCCTTGTGTTTCACGTACCGCTTGGCACAAGTTGGTTTTACCCGAGGTACAGAACTTACACTCACCACATTCTGCGGTGTAGAGTGGAATGACGTGATCGCCGACGGAAACACTCGTTACGCCTTCGCCAACCATTTCGACAATGCCGCCGCCTTCATGACCGAGAATCGCGGGGAATACCCCCTCTGGATCGTCACCTGAGAGCGTGTAAGCATCGGTGTGGCATACGCCCGTCGCCACGATACGCACCAACACTTCGCCTTTTTTCGGCAGTTGGACATCTACTTCTTCCATTTTCAGTGGCTCGCCAGCCGCCCAAGCCACAGCGGCTTTAGACTTAATGAATTCCTGACCGGGTTTAATATCAAGTGCCATCGGGTATTCCTCTTTTTTAGCAGTGGGCAGACGCTCTAAGCCTAGCAACAATAGCGAAAGCTGCAGCGTCCTATTTCATTACTACCTTATACTGTTTCGCTTTTGTTGATAATGAGGTGGATTTGCAAATTATTTTTACGTATATGTAATAATTGGCGAGTTTAAATGAGGAGAGAGTCATGGCGAATTGGGAAGGGGTGAACGAGTTTGTCGCAGTGGGTCATCATCAATCGTTTACTGTCGCGGCCAAAAAATTGAATACCTCTGTGGCGCAAGTCAGCCGTAAGGTCGCTGCGCTTGAAGAGCGGCTAGCGGTTAAACTGCTTAACCGCACTACGCGTAAAGTCTCGCTCACCGAAGCGGGGCAATTGTACTTTCAACGCTGCAAGCATCTGGTCGAAGGGCTTGAGTTGGCAGAGCTCTCTGTGACGCAAATGCAATCGAGCCCCAAAGGTATGGTGAAAATCACTGCGCCAGTGGCTTATGGTGAGTCGCATGTCGCGCCGATCCTCAATGAATTTTTGGAGCACTATCCGCAAGTAGATCTGGACTTAAATCTCACCAATCAAACGTTGGATTTGATTGAATCAGGTGTTGATATCGCCGTGCGCCTTGGCCGCTTACAAGACTCCAGTTTGATTGCCAAGCGGCTGTCATCTCGGCAAATTCATGTTTGTGCCTCGCCGGCTTATTTGGCGCGTTATGGCGAGCCACATACCTTGTCTGAACTGGTGAATCACAGTTGCTTGGTTGGGTCACTGGATCATTGGCGGTTTGTCGAAGGGGCGCGAGAGCGAGCGATTAAAGTCTCGGGTCGCGTACGCTGTAACTCTGGTTTTGCGCTGCGCAGCGCGGCAAAGCGCGGCCTTGGTTTGATTCAACTGCCCGACTACTACGTCAAACAGGATTTAGAATCGGGCCAATTGGTCGAAGTGCTCACCGATTACCGCGTTGACCGAGAAGGCATTTGGGCGCTGTATCCCCACAATCGAAATTTGTCGCCCAAGGTTCGCCTTGTGATTGATTTTCTGGCAGAGAGGCTCGCACAGCGCGAGCCGGTTAGTGAGTAACTAGGCGAGGCTATCGGCGTCTTGCTTTTTAATTTGCTTGTGGCCATCTTCTGAGACACCTTGCTTCCAATAACTGCTGATGTAGATGAAGTCGCGGTCCACCTCTTTCTCATTTCTAAAATACTGGCGCAGTTGGCGCATCGAATCAAACTCGCAGGCACACCAAATGGACGCTTGACCTGCTAACCAAGGTTGCGCTTTGACATGTTCTGCCAAAGGCTTGCCTTCGGTGACCCAAAGTACCTCAAAGTGACTGGGTATCGTTAAGGCTTGTTTATCTTGCTCGGATTGAACCTGAATCACCGCATAACCGCGTGCGTCTTCAGGCAGTTGTTTGATTTTGGCGGACAGAGCAGGGAGCGCAGTCATATCGGCGACCATAAAAAACCAGTCGGCATCTGTGTTAATGGGCGCAATGGTGCCAGGGCCGGCAATTGAGATGGTATCGCCCACCTGAGCGGACATCGCCCAACGCGCCGCAAAGCCGCAACTTAAGTCGCGAGTTTCGTGACGAACAAAATCCACCTCAAGAGTGCGTGCGGCCGCGTCAAAGTGACGAATGGTGTAGGTACGCATGATGGGGCGCTGACCTTCTTGTTGTGAAGTGAGATCGGTGCCACCTTCTGCGTTAAACAGTAGTTTAATGTAACCGCCATCGCAGTCATGGGGAAAGTCACTTAAGGCGTGACCGTGTAATACGATGCGCTGCATATTGGGCGTGATGGTCTCTGTTGATACAACAGTAAGCAGTTTTGGTGAAGGCTTCTTCATAATGAGGACTCTTACAATCAGGTTGAGCTCGACAGTTGTTGTCGATAATTATTCTTTTTCGCATTTAAGATTAACAGCTCAACCTCGTTAATGTCAGTCTCTTTAACTAAATTTACATTCGAAAGATGTAAATTAGCCAAAAGCACATCCGAACCAACAGCGTTGAGATGAATCACAGCATCGGTAGGGTAGATGCGATCAACAGCAGTGCCATCGTGATGTTAAACACGCGCACGCGAGTGGTATTGGTTAACCAACGTTGCATCTCTTTGCCTGCCAATACCCAGAAGGAGCAAGAGGGGAAATTCACGAGCATAAATGCGCTGGAGATCACCAACAGTTCCCATACACCTCCTCCATTACTATAGAGGGTGACCGCTGTCAGTGCCATTGACCAACCTTTGGGATTGACCCACTGAAACCCGGCGGCATTGAGAAAAGTCAGCGGTTTATACGCCTCTTGACTGGAGACTTGTCCGCTCAATGCAATTTTTACCGCGAGGTAACCAAGGTAGAGTAAGCTGAGCCACTTTAACCCTTGATGAAGCGCTGGATAGGTGATGAAAACTTGCGTCAACCCGAGCCCAACTAGTAGCACCATAAACGCAAAGCCGAACACCACACCTGCGATATGCGGCAGGGTTCTTAGATAGCCGACGTTGGCGCCACTGGTCATTAACATGACGTTGTTGGGCCCCGGGGTAAAGGTAGAAACGAACGCGAACAGAGTCAGCGCAGTCACTTGATCCAGTAACATGATGCAATCCTTAATCGAGAAATGAATCCTTATCGTATGTTGTCGTGCGAGCAATTGTGTGTTTTTATTTGTGTAAATTCGCCACCAAAAGACATGAATTATCAAGATGGATAAATACGACGACAGAATATTGCGTGAGTTAAAGAATGACGGAAGAATATCCAATGTAGAGCTATCTGAGCGAATTGGGCTCTCAGCCTCAGCAACCTTGCGACGTGTGCAAGAGTTGGAAAAAAGAGGGGTGATCAAAGGGTATCGCGCGGTGCTCGATAATGGGCAGTTGGGTGTTGGCTTTGTCGCCTACGTGTCGATTGGGCTAGCCAGTCATCGCAAGCAAGCCCAGTTGGAATTTGAAGATCATGTCAGGTTTGTTGATGAAGTGGTGGAGTGCCACAACATCACAGGATCGAACGAATATCTGCTTAGAGTCGAGGCGAAAGATCTGCCCAGTTACAAACAATTTCACGCGGATGTACTGGGTGAGTGCCGACAAGTCAATTCCATATCCACCATGGTGGTGATGGACTCTCCTAAAGATGAACGATAGTGGCTATTTTTCAGCCTAAATCTACATTTTTCTATTTAACATTAATTAATTGACTGATTTTAAATAAGGTTTTGTCATCATCATTACATAGAACTGCCACCAAAGTGTCATCAACGAGCCATGAAACCTTCATAGAGTCTGACTAACTTAGTCGCCATTGAATTGGTTTGAGCAATGAAGCTCTTTGATTAAAAAAGGTAAGTAAGATGAATAAAGCAGTTCTAGCATCAGCAGTGTTGGCGGTTCTCACCTCTGGTTCCGCATTGGCGGCAACAGTTTACAAAGCTGACGGTACTGAATTCAAAGTGGGTGGTCGTGTTGAGTTTCGTGGTGATTTCATTGGTAACGAGGACGGTGAAGAGATTCCAGGTACTATGGAAGATTCTTCACGTGCTCGCCTTAATCTTAAAGGCAAAAGTGAAATTCAAGACGGTATGACGGCGTTTGCTGTCTATGAAGCAGAACAAAAAGTAGATTCTGACTTCAAAAATCGCTACATGTACGCTGGTGTCGACTTTGATGGGCAAGCTTTCTCCGTTGGTAAGCAAGACATGGCATCAGTCATCGTATCTGATATGACCGATATCACTGAGTTTTCTGGCGTACAACAAGCGATTGATGCGTCTAGTGATAAAGCGAGCAGTGTGATCGCCTACCGTGGTGGCTTTGATTCACTACAACTTGAAGTTACCTACCAAGCGAACAGCGAAAAAGACGCAGACGGCTACAGCCTAGCAGGTTTGTATTCTGCACCTATGGGCCTAGACATCGGTTTAGCGTACTCGGCGGCGGAAAGCGGCAATTTAGATGATTCGCAAGTGCTTGTTGGTTTGGGTTACACCCTGGATAACCTGTACTTAGCGGGCACCTACTCAAAAGGTGACAACGAAACTGAGGAAGGTGCTGGCTCTGAATTCACGGCCTACGAACTCGCGGCGCAATACAAGTTTACCAAGCAATTCTCTGCGGCGGTTCTGTACACTTATCAAGAGAACGAAGCGTCTGATGGTACAAAAGCCGACGAGACCGATGGCGTAGAAATTGCTGGTTACTACAAATTTAACAGCAACTTCCGCACTTACGTTTCTTACTTCATCAATGGCATCAGCGAAGAGAAAATCGGTGGCCTGGTTACCGCGGGTGAAGATACACTTCGTCTAGGCGCGCGTTACGATTTCTAATCACAAAACAACGTCAGTTTTGTCTACCCATTTGGTCAAGCTTCGTGCTTGGCCATTTTTTTGCCTGAAATTTGAGCGGAAAACGCCGTCTTTTTAGAATATCCGTGGCTCAGGGTGTGAGTGGATAAGGTGAAATAACCTAGATGAGTGCGCTGGTAATGAGCGAGTGATAAAAGCAAACGTTTAGTTGGTCATTGGTAACCATCTGATTGTTAAAAAGAAATTAAGAGAAGATTTGAAAGGTAGGGAATTTAGGTATGCAACTTAACCGAACTGTATCACAAAAAATCTAACAATATCAGTCTTGCAGGAAACAAATCACAACCTATAATGCTGAAAACCGGAGCGTCTGCCAACGCTCCGGTTTTTTTGTGTCCGAAACTCAGTCACGCTTCTGCCAAAGCGTACCGAAAACGCACCGACACTCCGATTTGAAGAGAAAGGAATGGTAATCCATGCGTATCGAACAAGAACTTAAGTTAGGCTTTAAAGATGTCCTGTTTCGCCCGAAACGTTCTACCCTAAAAAGTCGTTCTCAAGTAAATTTAACCCGCGATTTTACATTCAAGCATAGTGGCCGTCAATGGTCTGGCGTGCCTGTGATCGCTGCCAATATGGACTCTGTCGGCAGCTTTGAAATGGCAACCGCACTTGCTGAGCACGGCGTGATGACGGCAATGCACAAGCACTACTCTGTTGAGCAGTGGGCTGAGTTTGTCGCCAATGCCACACCAGAAACGCTCAATAAAGTGTTTGTTTCAACGGGTACTTCACAGCGTGATTTCGAAAAGACGCAGCAAATTCTCGCCCTCAGCGATGACTTGGAATTTATCTGTATTGACATCGCAAATGGCTACTCTGAGCATTTGGTGGAGTTTGTCCAGCAAGTGCGCCAAGCATTCCCAACGAAGACCATCTCTGCGGGTAACGTCGTTACAGGCGACATGTGTGAAGAGTTGATTCTAGCCGGTGCCGACATCGTCAAAGTGGGTATTGGCCCGGGTTCGGTGTGTACTACTCGTGTGAAAACGGGGGTGGGTTACCCGCAGCTTTCCGCCATCATCGAATGTGCGGATGCAGCGCACGGCCTTGGCGGCATGATCATCGGTGACGGTGGCTGTTCTTGTGCAGGTGACGTAGCCAAAGCGTTCGGCGGCGGTGCTGATTTTGTCATGCTCGGCGGTATGCTCGCGGGTCATGAAGAATCTGGTGGTGAGTTGGTAGAAAAAGACGGCAAAACCTTCATGAAGTTCTACGGCATGTCTTCTCAGTCTGCCATGGATAAGCACTCAGGCGGCGTTGCGCAGTACCGCGCAGCGGAAGGAAAAACCGTACTTCTACCATTCCGCGGCAGTGTTCACGGCACCATCTCTGACATCCTCGGCGGTGTCCGATCGACGTGTACCTACGTAGGCGCAGCAAAGCTTAAAGAGCTAACGAAGCGCACGACGTTTATTCGTGTACAAGAGCAAGAGAATAACGTATTCGGCAAAGAGTGATTTAAGCACTTTGAAATAGATTGTAAAAACAACCCTATATTGATTTTACGAAAGCATACGTTGAGATAGAGACAACCATACCTTCAAACGTTTTATAAAGTGTACAACACTTAACGATGTTTGCTACAGGTATGGTTTTTTATTCTGAGCAATGCATTATTAGACATTTCTCAGAATATCCATTTCCCAGTTTATCGGCCGCACATTACCACAAGTATCATTTTCGAAGACCCATCTTTCCGGCTTGAGTTTTTATCTAGGGTGCGCTGCCATTCTCGACGCGCATTTTGTTCGCCTTCTGGCTATTGCCAGTTAAAAGCGTAAGATAAGACATTTCAACGTTATCTCTCCTGCTAAAAAGTTTGAAACCGATGTTCAAATCAAAAACCACGACTTTGTTGATGATTAGCGTGCTGCTGCTTTCTATCAATTTACGCGCACCGTTCACCAGCTTAGCTCCGCTCATTTCGCAAATTATGGACTCGTTACAGATTTCAGCGGTCAGTATGGGTGTGATTACGTCAACGCCGCTGATCATGTTTGCGTTGGCGTCTCCTTGGTGCCCCAAGCTTGGCAGCAAACTGGGTTTAGAGAAGTCGATTTGTTTTGCGTTAGTTTTGATCGCGGTTGGGGTAGTATCCCGCTCTTTTGGGCACTTTTACTGGTTATTCATTGGAACAACGCTTATCGGCCTTGGCATTGCAATCGGCAATGTGTTGGCTCCGGCAATCATCAAGGCGTCATTTCCCGGCCGAATTGCGACAGTGACTGCACTGTATGGTATATCGATGGGTATTGGCTCGACACTGAGCGCTTCAGTCATGGTACCTGTCACCAACGTTGTTGATGACATCTCTATCGGTTGGCGAGTCGCATTGGCGGGGAATTTGATTTTTCCTGTGCTCGCTTTGGCTTTTTGGTTGCCAAGGTTAGCGGAAAGCAAAACTCGCAGCACTGCGAGTAGCAAAGATTACTACCCATTAAACAAGCTTGTGCGCCAGCCTATTGCTTGGTACTTCACGTTTGCGCTTGGCTTGAACTCTTTTATTTTTTACACGTTTGCAGGCTGGCTGCCAAAAATTCTCGCGGCTTTGGGCTATAGCGAGTTAGAAGCGGGGTATGTGTATGGCTTTTTGCAGTTTTCGACTATGGTTCCGGGGTTGCTGCTGATTCCTATCATGGCTAGAAGCAAAAGTATTGCGCCTTTATTTGTCGGTGCTGCGCTTTTAAACGGGGTAGGTGTGACTGGTCTAATGCTATTTCCTCAGTGGGCGATCTTCTGGGTTGGTGTGTTTGGTTTAGGCAACTGTTCTACCTTTATTCTCGCTTTGTCGATTTTGGGGCAGATATCCGGGAACTCAGCACAAGCGGCGACGTTGTCAGGGATGGCCCAATCAATAGGTTATGCTCTCGCGGCTGTTGGCCCCGCCATAGTTGGTATGATTTACTCTCAGACTCAAACCTGGTCATTGTCACTCACCATTATCGCTTTCGCGGCCTTTTTATGTGCACTATTTGCCCTTCTAACGACCCGAAAAGGATGTTTGGTTGTGGATTAGGCCGAGCGTTTATTTAACGGCTGAAACCGCCTGTAGATGTCTCTGAAGATCGCAATCAATAATACGATGGCGCTTAACCAAACGAGGCTCTCTGGGATAAGCTGACTGCTGCTGTCGAGTTGCGCTTGGATGTCGATAGTGAGTGTATCCACTAACGCGTTTGTCATATATCCAAACACCATTGCCACGCCCACAACACCGATCAGGTAGCTCACTAGAACGCGCTTGCCTAGCTGGTGATAAACCACACCCAATGTCGCCATGTTGGTGGCGGGGCCTGCAAGTAAAAAGACAAGCACGGCGCCAGGGGAGACACCCGCAAGCATAAAGCCTGCTGCGAGAGGTGTTGAGGCTGACGCGCAGATATACATAGGGACGCCAATCAGAGCCATAACCAGCATCGCCCAAGGGCCGCGGCTAAGTTCACCGAGAGATTCAGGAGGAATAAAAGTCACGACTAACGCGGACATTGTTAGCCCTATAATTAACCAGATAGAGAGATCGGAAATCAAGTCGGTAAAGGCAAATCGCTGACCTTGCCATAACCGTGTTGTCCATGAGGTAGGGCTGCTCTCCACTGGCTTACTGCTACAGCAGCTTGATGAGCAATGGTTGTTACTTGGCTGAGAGGGTGTCGCGGGTTCCGTTTCTTTGTCTGTCACTAGCACGAGTATCGCTGCGACTAAAGCAGAACTCATTGCGGCAATAGGGCGGATAGTGGCCATAAATGGCCCAAGTAACGCGTATGAGATGGAGATGGAGTCAACGCCCGTTTCTGGTGTCGAGATCAAAAAAGCGACCGTCGAGCTTTTGGAGGCGCCAGCGCGTCGAAGGCCCAAAGCCGCGGGGATCACGCCGCATGAGCACAGAGGCAATGGCGCGCCTAATACTGTCGCTTTTACCGCAGGCCACAAGCCGGAACCTCTGAATAGCAGCCCCAATTTGTCTGTGTTTATCAAGCTTTTTAGGATGCCCGCGACGATGAGGCCGACAACAATCCAAAAGGCGGAGTCGAGCCATAAATCAAGCAACGTCATGAAAAAGGTATCAATTCGGCTCATGCTATTTCTCCTCGGGCTTTGTATGCGCAAGCGCTGTGAGTATGGTGCAGTGTGTTGCAGCATGGGCGCCGCCACAGCAACGCTGATTGATCACTTGGAGCGCATCGTGCATGTGTTGCAGGCGCTGTATCTTTTGTTCAATATCGTCCAGCTTAGCTTCCGTAATACTCTTTACCTCTTGGCAGGTATGTTGCTCAGGCTTGATATGGATGGAGAGCAGCTCTTGGATGTCCTCTAGTGTGAACCCCAACTCTTTTGCGTGCAGAATAAACGAGAGCTTGGCGACGCAGTCACTATCGTATTGACGATAGCCGTTGGCGGCACGTTGTGGGTTTAGTAGCCCTTGCTGCTCATAAAATCGTATTGCTTCAATGGTGATGTTCAGTTGTTTGGCCAACTGACCGCGGGTTAACCGTTCCATGTTGATAAGCCATGTTGAAGAAATCATGGCGTGATTATAAACCCTGTAGTTGGCTACAGGGTCAAGAGGTTTATTCTAGGATGAGAAAAAGGCGAGAAGAGGCCACCAGCGCTACCACTGGCAGCGACTCGTTATGCTTTGAGGCTAGAGATACTAACCAAGACGTCTTCAAGTTTTTGCCAAGGCAATAACTGGCTGTCGATGACTTCTAGGCGGCTTTCAAATCCGTCCAAACTGACTTGATTGACGGAAACCACGCCATTGCTGACGTTAAACGCGAAGCTACCATTGTTGGTATTCAACACGCCTTTGACGCGCTCTGCGGTGAGATCTGACAGCACTGAAAAGAGGTCATCAAAATTAAAGGTGACTTCAGCACCGAAAATCCAGCCGCAGCTGTAGTAACCTTGGCCTTGGTTTTCTTTGCGAGTCATCACTTGATCGGGGGCAAGGGCGAATTGAGGCTCTTGCTCGGCATGTTCATGGTGATGAGCGTCCATTGGCGCGCTCGACGGTGCTTTATTGCGGCGCTGGCTATCGAGTAACTCAATAGGGAAGCGACCTTGTTTCACCAACTGACTGTAGATTTTTGGTGGTGTCTGAACCGTGACCCAATCGTTGAAGGCATCCACATCACTGACCTGACATTGATCAACCTTGTTGCCAATAATGATGTCGGAAATGGCCAGTTGATCAATAAAGTTCTGGTTACTGGTGTATTTATCCTTAGAGAGATTGCGCGGATCGACCAGCCCGATGGTTGCTTTCAAATCGATATAGTCAGCGAACTGCGCAGAGGTGAGGGTAGCCAGTACTTTATGTGCGTGGCCTAGGCCCGTAGGCTCGACAATCAGCCTATCTGGTTGGGTACGCAACAGTGCCGTGACCGCCACTGACATCGGCACGCCAGCGGCACAGCACATGCAGCCGCCGGGTACTTCTTTGATAAGTGCGCCCTGGTCTGTGAGTAGTGCGCCATCAATCCCTATCTCGCCAAATTCATTGACCAATACCGCCCAATGCTCGTTTGCCGGTTTCTCTTTGAGCAGATTCAAAATGGCGGTGGTTTTTCCTGTACCCAAAAAACCGGTAATAATATTCGTGGGAACTCTCATCGATACTCTCCTAAACGCCTTAGCGTTTGTTTTTCAGGTAACGCTTACGACGCTCTTCTTTCTTCTTCGCTTTTTCTTCTGCTTTGCGGGCCGCTTCGATTTCGACTTCGATCAACTCTTGAGTGATCATCTCTGGGCGCTCCAGAGTCAATTGACCCAGTGTTCCGCCGCGCAGCTCATGCAAAAGGATTTCTGAGCATTTGTGCAGATCCACGCGCCCACCTGTGCGCAATGCGCCGCGGCGTCGACCGATCTCTTCCATCAGCTCAATATCGGTTTCTGGTAACTCTTCAATTTGGTAACGCTCTTTTAAGCGCTCTGGGTACGCTTTGGCTAAGTACTCAACGGTGTAGAATGCGACTTCATCGTATTCCATTGCCGTGTCTTTCACAGCGCCCGTTGCGGCGAGTCGGAACCCACTGTGCGGGTTTTCAACTTTTGGCCACAAAATTCCCGGCGTGTCAGACAGTACGATGCCATTTTGCAAGTTGATGCGTTGTTGGCGTCGAGTGACGGCAGGCTGGTTGCCGGTTTGCGCAATAACACGACCAGCCAGTGTGTTAATGATGGTCGATTTACCGACGTTGGGAATGCCCATGATCATGGTGCGAACGTTTTTGCCGATCTCTTCACGATGCGGCGCCAGCTTACGACAAAGCTCGAGGATTTTATGTACTTCTTGGGGATTTTGTGTGGTGATGGCCATCGCCTTCACGTTGTGCTCTTTCTCAAAGTGCTCGATCCACAATTGAGTGAGCTCAGGATCGGCAAGATCGCGCTTGTTGAGCACTTTAACCACAGGTTTCTCTCCGCGTAGTTGAGAGATCATCGGGTTCTCGCTGCTAAACGGGATACGAGCATCGAGCACCTCAATAATGACATCCACTTGCGGAATGGCTTCTTCGATCTCCTTGCGCGCTTTGTGCATGTGGCCAGGAAACCATTGAATTGTGTTGTTAACCATTTGAATACCTTGTAATTACTCTTTTGTGCTTGAGCCAGATGAGAAATGAGTCACCCCATTTATCTCAGGTTTTCCGCTGATACCGCGGGCTGACGATGTGTCTGCTTGCTCAATACACCTTTATCTATTGGCGCGATGTTACCATTTTATTCTACTGAGCGTTATGGCTAGCGAGCTTTTTACTGAATCGGGATGTGGAGATGTAATAAAAAGTTGCGGCCTATTTACCGCGACTTTTAGAGCATGAGTGCTTACCTGGGGGAGGTCAACACGTTGGCAGAGGTAGGGGAGCTCTGAAGTGTTTAACTATCGAGTACCGCGAGTGCGCGCGCGTTAGCTGAGCGATCAAAATGGACTTGAATTTTTGTGCCCAAGCGTTCGAAGATCACTTGGTCAAAGTCGGTGTTGATAATCTTGAAACCGTTCATGGCAAATAGACTTGTCACTTGGGTACGCTGTTTGAGTTCCAGTGCTGAAGCGAAGAGTTTTTCCATAGGTAAGCCCTCATTATGTCGTTATTTTAGTCATCCTAGCGCGTGCGAATCAGCGACTCAAATGACGAAAAAATAGCAATTTGACATAGTTTGCTGTCTATTTATCGATCAATGGTGACAATAAATATTACTGAAGGCTTTTAGATGAATTTCATATACATTGACGCGGTTTTTGTGAACTCAGTGCAAGTTGTTTAATAGTGTGTGGATTTATTTATGTCGTGAATGACAAGCTTGGTTACAACTTTTTTGTTCGATAGGTCGATTTTTTATCTTACCGCTAAAAATGTGGGCTTTTTAGGCCAACGGCAGTGCGCTAAGGCAGCGGCGACATAAGCAAAGATTACGAGAAGTATCGTCATTGAGCGTCGATTTGTCTCGTTCTTCGAGCGAAAAGCACCAACATGTTGATTTTCCTAGGCTAATGTCACACTGAGTAGGGCTAGCACACTGAGGACACGTGTGTGTACTCTGTTGCCCGCTGATTGAGTCCATGATGTGATCACGTTGTTCATCAGAGTGCTGAGACCACTGAACGATTTCGTCCATAGTACGGTGACAACCGCTACAGATTCCGCCATTGTTTTTACATGCTGCAATGCAGGGTGTTTTCATAAATCGCTAGGTGTTAGAAGATAGGTGCGCAGAGGATAACACGTTCGAATCGCGCGTAAAAATGACTTGTTTTTGATAATGGTTCTCATTAATATTTAAGCCAAATCATAATAAAGAGTTACCTATGTTGTCTTTGTTTGCTGCTCTACTTTTCTCACTCGCGCTCGGGTTAAAACTGCAATTACCGCAATGGTTTATTATCGGCTATTTGGTGGTTATCGCTTTAGTTGAGCAATGGGCACCGGGCAGCGCCTTGTTGGTACTGATTGGCCTGTTTGTATGCTCACCCGTACTCATTCATCAAAAAGGTCGTTGGATCCCTTTATGGGTCTATGGGCTGTGCGTGGTCATTCCCGCCGCGTTTATCAAACTTTCTGTCTAACGCTTGCCCACTAAGGTGCATTAAGGTTGCTTGGCTTTCGCTGCCTTCGGTTTGACAGTATAGGGTTTGACAGTAAAAGCGACCGACTGATCATTTTTTAAAAAGACGTTGCTGGCGATAATACTGCCAAGCGATATACAGCCGAGGGCGAGCAAGCTCACCGCGTTGGCACTTTCTTGCAAGAAAAACCAAGCTAAGAGCGTCGCGATAACAGGTGTCGTCGCTGCAAACGCCGCGCTGCGTTCAGCGCCAAGGTGAGCAATGGCATGAAGGTAGGTATAGGCGGCAATAATGCCCGCTCCAACGCCTTGCAGTAAAAGATGGCGGAGTAATTCATCGTACGGCCACAGGGTGACATCGACACTGGCTAAGGTGCTCGGCGCGACGCTAGTCCCTATTAAGAGTGCTAACGTCAAGCTTGAAAACAATGATACCCATCCGGCCACGGCTAAGGCGTTGAGCGCGGCGACTCTGGCGCAAATCGTAAACACACTCCACATGAAACTCGCCACAAGCAAGACAAGGTAACCATTAAGCTGATGGTGGCCCGCACTGGCCCCATAATGCAGAAATATCGCGATGCCAACCACAATCAGGCATAAGCCTATCACTCTATGGTGGCTCAGTGATTGACGATAAACCAACACCGCAAGCGCCGTGACAAACAGCGGTAAGGTGCCGGGGATGAGTGCGCTGCCATCGGAAACCGGCGCAAGCTGCATTCCATTACCTGCGACCCATAGATAGGGAAGGCCGCAACCGATCAACAAGCCTAGTTTCAGCCTCCAAGGCGTATGTCGAATTGCCGCTCTGTGTTTGATGACAAAGGGCAACAGGACAATGGCGGGCAGCATAAAACGCAGCAGCGCAATATCAGCCAGAGTCAATGTAGATTGAGCGCCCATACGTAGCGAAAGAAAAAAGCCTGACCACATCAGGAGGGTTGCCAGCATGGCAAGATAGCCTGTGAACATAATGCTTTAACATTTAATTATCATTTGCTAAGTATGAATCGTATGATGGGGTTAAAGATGGCAAAGTGAGTAGAAATCTACTTAATATGTGCCAAATTTTGCTAATGATAAACCATTTTTTGAGTGATATGGGCAACGTAGTATGGATCGAATTGATAAACACATTCTCTCGCTATTGCAGCGAGATTCGCGTCAATCTGCGGCGCAAATAGCGGAGAAAGTCGGATTGTCACCGTCACCTTGTGCGAGGCGAATTAAACGCTTAGAGGAGACTGGGGTGATCAGCGGCTATCATGCAAAGTTAGACACGGGGCATATTGGGGTTGGAATGACCGTATTTGTCGAAGTGAGCTTAAACAACCATCAGGCGAGCTCTATCTCCAGTTTCGAACAAGATGTGATTGAGATGGAAGAGGTGGTGAGCTGTCATGTGGTGTCAGGGGCGTACGATTATCTACTTGAGGTCGCGGCGCGCGATTTGAGTGGCTATGAAGCATTTACACGCAAGTTACAGACTCTCAATCATGTGAAAGACATTCACACCCATTTATCGATTCGCCAAGTGAAAGCGTCGAGTGAGTGGCCAATCTACCGTTAGCCACTCCCCTTGATCACGGTAAGTAACGCGGCAATTATTCTGGCTTGATAATGCTACCTAGCTCTAGCACTGGCGCCGCTTCGATGTCTTCGGCATTCATCATGGCGGAAATGCGTTGGACGGACGAGAGCAACAACGACTGTTCCCACTCCTCCAGCGTTTGAAACTTATTGATGAAGCTTTGTTGCAGTGGCATTGGCGCTTCGCTGAGCACTTGGCGGCCTTTGTCAGTTAAATGAGCGTGTACTTTGCGTTTGTCTTGCACGCTGCGCACGCGCTTAACCAGATCATTGCGCTCGAGGCGGTCAAGGATGGTAGTGGCCGTCGCCTGACTCATGTTAGTGTGGTTAGAT
The DNA here is from genome assembly GCF_059834135.1 of Vibrio sp. R10-SG-ISO4. Taxonomy (NCBI): domain Bacteria; kingdom Pseudomonadati; phylum Pseudomonadota; class Gammaproteobacteria; order Vibrionales; family Vibrionaceae; genus Vibrio; species Vibrio sp. R10-SG-ISO4. Next base: position 371,473 of record NZ_JCBDHJ010000017.1, on the reverse strand, counting down.
AGCTCACGAATGGTCACTTCACCGAGTTCTCGAATCGAACGCATAAGTATTAATTGTGGCCCGGTTAGACCCGACTCTTTACTCAGTTTCTTCGAGTGCAAATCAATAGCGCGCATGATTTGGCGGAGTGAAACCAAGACTTCTTCGTGCTTTTCCAACTTGATACCTCTATTAACGTCGCGATGGAGCGGGGAAAATACCTCAATTAGTGAATCATTTGAAGTGTAAAGATCAACGTTCTTTCAGGCGTTTGACTGACCACCCATCGTGTAAATTATCATTAAGAAGAAGTGTAGTGATGAATTTAGTAGAGTTCAAATGTTTAGAATTCAAACAAAACCATGTCAGCGTTGAGTGAGGGTTTTGTTTAAAAATTGAACTTCTGCTAACCTTTTTGGGTGAAAAGTGAACGTTTAACCGAGGTTTAATGGAACATTTTATATGGGTGAGTACAATATGTGCGTTCGCGACGAGCTTGAACTTCGTTAGTAATGCGTTGTAAAGCGCAGAATATTAGTTTTACGACTAATGATTTTTATGTCAACAAGCTCGAACACACGCACTAATCATCTAAGAGAGGAACGATGACTAAGGGTATAGATAAGTACAGTATCGATAGCACCGACTACACCGTCGGGCAAGATAATGTGCAAAAATGGGGGTTTGATGTTCACAACCCTGTTTTTGGGATCAGCGCGGGTTTGATCGCGTTGTTCTTGGTAGCGACGCTAGTGCTTGATGCGGAGTCGGCTAAATCTGCGTTAGATGGCCTAAAATGGCAAATCATTGGCAGCTTTGATTGGCTGTTCATTTGGTCGGGCAACATTTTCGTGATCTTCTGCCTGGCGTTGATTGTCTCACCGCTTGGAAAAATCCGACTGGGCGGTCAACAAGCGACGGCGGACTATTCGTTCATCTCCTGGCTCTCTATGCTGTTTGCTGCTGGTATGGGTATCGGACTGATGTTCTGGAGTGTGGCAGAGCCCGTTGCGTACTTCACCGGATGGTATGAAACGCCACTAGGTGTGGAAGCCAACACAGAAGCCGCCGCCAAACTGGCTATGGGCGCAACCATGTTCCACTGGGGTCTGCACCCATGGGCTATCTATGGCGTGGTGGCACTGTCACTTGCGTTCTTTGCGTACAACAAAGGCTTACCGCTCTCAATTCGCTCAATTTTTTATCCACTTCTGGGCGATCGCGCTTGGGGCTGGGCAGGTCACGTGGTGGACATCCTCGCGGTTTTGGCTACCTTGTTTGGTTTGGCAACGTCTCTTGGTCTTGGCGCGCAACAAGCGGCCAGTGGTATTCACCATGTCTTCGGTATTGATGCCGGCCTAGGGCTACAGATCGTCGTGATTACTATTGTGACATTACTGGCGGTGGTATCGGTTGTTCGCGGCATCGACGGTGGCGTAAAAGTGATCAGTAACATCAATATGCTAGTAGCGTTCGTGCTGCTGATTTTGGTGGCTCTTATCGGTTATGCGGTTTCGTTTGGCAACATCGGCACAACGCTGATGGCGTACGTTGAAAACATCATCCCGCTAAGTAACCCGCATGGTCGTGAAGACGTTGCTTGGTTCCAAGGTTGGACTGTTTTCTACTGGGCTTGGTGGATTTCATGGTCGCCATTTGTCGGTATGTTCATTGCGCGCGTTTCTAAAGGTCGTACTGTGCGCGAGTTCATGACCGCAGTATTGCTTGTCCCTACCGCCGTTACCTTGCTTTGGATGTCGGTCTTCGGTGGCATTGCGATTGATCAAGTGGTCAACAACATTGGTGAGCTAGGTGCCAACGGCTTGACGGATGTGTCGCTAGCGATGTTCCAGATGTTTGATGTGCTGCCAATGGGCACGATGCTCTCTGTGATTGCAGTGGTACTGGTCTTGGTGTTCTTTATCACCTCATCGGACTCAGGCTCACTGGTTATCGACAGCATTACCGCTGGTGGTAAAGTGGATGCGCCTGTCCTGCAACGTGTATTCTGGGCCTTCATGGAAGGGGCGATTGCGGTTGCGCTACTCTGGATTGGTGGTACGGAAGCGATTCAAGCGCTACAAGCGGGTGCGATTTCAACCGCGCTGCCGTTCACGATTGTCCTGCTGTTGATGTGTGTCAGCTTGATACTCGGTATGCGTACTGAGAAATACAACCAGTAAGCCATTCCATCAATAAGTGAAATTAAAACGGGAGACTCGAAGGTCTCCCGTTTTTTTGCCTCGCTAAAATTGAAACCTCTGAGTGGCAGCGACTTAAATCCACAGTTTGCCAATGGGGGTCGAAGGTGCAAAGCGATAGGCGATCTGCGCTTGAAGAAGCTCAGCGGTTGCGATCGCATCGGTTAGGGCATGATGTGGCGTGTATTGTGGCAAACCATAACGTGTGCGACTGGCCGCTAAACGGACCGATTGTGGTTTTTTGCCTTTAATCCGATTGATGATGCCCTGGGTCTGTTTCTTCTGCCATTCGATTTCAAGTTGCATGGTATCGACCACTGGAAACTCAATGCCTTCATTGATGCGAGAGCGCAGCGCTTGATCGAAAAACTCACGTTCGATTTTTTGATAGTGAACCACGGTGATCTTACCCGCCATTTGCTCTAATACTTGATCAAACACAGCAGACAAATCCGGAGCGTCCAGCACATCTGAGTGGGTAATGCCATGAATGACCACCGACTCTTCCGCTAACTGCTGACGGGGACGAACGGTCCAGTGCTTGGCCTGATTCATGTAGATTCGATTAAGATCAAAGGGCACAGTCCCTATGGTGATGATGTCATCTTGATTGGCATCAAGGCCGGTGGTTTCAAAATCCATCGCTAGAAACTTCACCTCGCTAATTGGGGTGTCGAGCGCAGGCACGCCCGCTTGGTAGTAGCGCAGCAGTCGCTCATCTTGAGTCAGTGCGAGCTTTTGTTGGAACTTGTTCGGCCAGTCTATGCTGCCAGCGTATTTGAGTCGATTTAGCATAGTGTCGCCTACTTAAAGTTGTTGCTCGCTTGATAGCGGAACTTGAGGAAGTTCTGCGCATTACTCAATATCTGAAACGCATCTTTGAGGTTGCGTCGTTCAAAATCAGACAAGTGCTCAGGCTCGATGTTGTTGTCTGGTTCAATCTCATTTTCCACATCATAGGCTTGGTGGCGGATACGTACCATGGAGATAAATTCCAACGCGTCACGCAAATCTCGCGCTTTGCCTTTTGGCAAAATACCCGCTTCTTGAATGTCATCAAGACGTTCGAATGAATTTCTTGAGCGAGAGCCAACCGCCAGTGCATGCACACGGATAAGGTCAGCGAGTGGCGCGGTGCCACGACGTTTTAAGTTGATCGAGTTTTTGTGCTGACCGTCTTTTTCCATCACAAAATCTTTAAAAAAGCCAAGTGGTGGGGTGCGGTTCATGGCATTGCGCGCCAAACACGCGAGAAAACGGTTGTTCTTCCGGGCGCGGCGGACGATAAAACCATTGAGCTGCTCAGCGAACTTGAGCCTGCCATACACGCCATCTAAGTCAAAGAAAATAGAGGCATTGAGCAGCGCCTTAGGGTTTGGATCGTCAATCCAATCGGCAAAACACTCTTCCCATTCGGTGCGTGTCATTCGCCAGTCGGGGTTTGTCGCCATAATGTCGCCGGTGCAGTATTGGTAGCCGCAGCGATCAAGCCCATCACAGACCCGTTTGGCGAGCTGTGCAAAATAGTCATCGTGCAGATTTTTATCGAAACTGTTATCGAGAATAATGGCGTTGTCTTGGTCGGTAACTAATAGCTGCTCATCCCGCCCCATCGATCCCAGTGCGACAAAGCAGTAGGGAATGGGCGCTTCGCCGAGCTCTTCTTCCGCTAACTCGATGATTCGCTGCTTAAAGCTGCGACCAATCACCGACATCGCGCTGCCGACCATGTGCGAGTTGGCGTCTTCGTTCACCAGACGGACGAAACTGTCCTTCACTTGTTGGGATAACACCGCCAATTCATCAATGCTTTGTTGCTGGAAGATGGTGCTCACCAGTAGCAGAGAGTTTTGCGACTCGTAGCGAACGATATCGGTAGCCTCAATGATGCCTATCGGTTTTTTATCTTTTAGCACAGGTAAATGGTGCACGTTGTAGCGCAGCATGGTGAGCATGGCTTCATAAACGTAGGCGTTGTGATCAAGGGAGATGAGTTCGGTGGTCATCACGTCCGCTACTTGGTCTGCGGGGTTAAGACCCTGCGCGAGCACCCGTGTGCACAAATCGCGGTCGGTAATGATCCCGACTAATGGGTTGGTGTCTTCTTCATCGCTCTCGACGATATCAGCATCATAAATCAACAACGAAGAGACATTCTCATCGGCCATTTTGATCGCCGCGTTTTGAATCGACTCGGTTTTGTAGATGTAAGGCACTTCACCGGTCAGCAAGGTGCGCACCTTAGACGTGGTGAGATCGTTTTGCTCGGTTGAGGTGGAAATCGCATGGCGAAGACGCGCACTGTCTTGTACTTCAACAAAATCGGCAAAGGATTCATAGTTGTCGTAGAGGTGCTGGAACACCGCTTCGGGAATGCAATAGAGTAGGGTGTCGGTGATCGCTTTCGCCGGGAAGCGGACTTTGTTGTTGGTCAGTAGCCCCATTTGGCCAAATAAGGCGCCCTCATCGATTCGGTTATAGAGCTCCCCTTTGCGGCGGTAGACTTCAATGACGCCACTGCGAATCATATACAGATCGTGAATCTCATCGCCAAAGTGGATGACGGGTGTATCTTCCCGAAAATAGGAGATTTCGATGCTTTTCGTGACGGTGTTGAGAACTTCATCTTCGAGTTCATCAAAAGGCGGATGTTGGGCGAGGAAGTTTTTGATTTCGAGTAGTTCGGCTTCCATGATGGGGTCCACTGTTGGCTGACTGAATGTCAATGGTACAACATCTAGGGTGGAAAGTGGCGCAGTGGCTTAAAAAATAAAGGCTTAGGCACAGTGCCTAAGCCTGGTTACAACTAAAATGAAACTCTAACTCGCTAAGGTTTAGCTCAGCCCGATGATGTTGCCGTCATCGTCGAGATCAAGATTCATAAACGCCGGTTTATCAGGGAGACCAGGCATCGTCATCACATTGCCACACAGGGCGTAGATAAAACCGGCACCTGCACACAGCTTGAGTTCCCGTACTGGCACATCAAAGTGACTAGGCGCCCCTTTGACTGCGCCATCAGTTGAGATGGACATGGGCGTTTTTGCCATACAGACGGCAAGGTGATCAAAGCCCTGCTGCTTGAACTGGGCCAGTTGCGCTTTCGCCAGCTCACTGAGCGTTATGGACGCCGCGCCATAGCCTGTTTCTGTTACCGCCATCAGTTTCTCTTCCAGTGATTGGGAGAGTTTATACAGTGGCTTAAAGCACGCGTTCGTCTGCGTTTGTTCCACCACCTTGGCGGCAAGCTCACGAGTGCCTTCACCACCAAGGGCAAAGCCTTCGCTGATAGAAACGGCGACATTGTTTGGCAGAGCTTCGATCAGCGCCTTCAGCTCAGCGAGCTCTTGTTCGCTGTCTTGCGGGAATCGGTTGATGGCCACAACCGCCGGCACGCCGTACTTGTTGACATTGTCGATGTGCCATTTTAGGTTTTCAAATCCAGCGTGCAGCGCGTTTTTATCATCATGGAATAGGGCGTCAGGCAAGGCTTGGCCTGGCTTTAAGTCGTAACAGCCAGAGTTGGCTTTAAGTCCGCGCAACGTTGCCACAATGACGGCGCAATCAGGCGCTTTGCCGGAGAGTTGCGCTTTGATGTTGCACGCTTTTTCAAAGCCCATGTCTGAACCAAAGCCGCCTTCGGTGACCGTGAAATCGGCCAACTTGGTGGCGATATTGTCTGCGATGATGGAAGAGTTACCGTGAGCAATATTGGCGAAAGGCCCAGCGTGGATCAAGGTCGGCACACCTTCTAGCGTTTGCATTAACGTGGGTTCGATGGCGTCTTTCATGCAGACCGCCATAGCGCCGGCGACTTGCAAATCTTCTGCGGTCACGGGCTGCCCATCGAGATCATAAGCCAGTACGACACGGCCGATACGCTGGCGTAAATCGCTCAGGTTGCTGGCAAGGGCTAGAATGGCCATCAGTTCCGATGCGGCTGAGATGTCAAAGCCATCTTGGCGCTCAAACCCGTTGATGGTTTTACCTAGCTCGTTCTGACCCACGCGGATCATGCGCAGTGCACGGTCATTATGATCCATTACGCGTTTCCACACGATGCGTTCTGGGTCAAGACGCAGTGCTTTGAGTCCACTGCGCGTTTCGAAATCGTCATAGCCGTTGCGCTGTTCATGATACAGACGCGCGTCAATGGCGGCCGCCGCGAGGTTGTGGGCAGCGCTCACCGCATGAATATCGCCAGTGAGGTGTAAGTTCAACTCTTCCATCGGTGCGACTTGCGAGTAACCGCCGCCCGCTGCCCCGCCTTTGACGCCAAACACGGGCCCCATAGAAGGTTGACGAATGCACGCCATCACAGAGCGCCCCAACTTTTTCAATCCTTGCGCAAGGCCAATCGTGGTGACGGTTTTGCCTTCGCCAAGAGGGGTTGGAGTAATCGCGGTCACGACGATTAGCTTGCCTGTAGGGTGATCATCGAGCCTTTTCAGTGTGCTCAGTGAGATTTTGGCCTTATATTTTCCTTGGCTGTGAAACTCTGATTCCGTTAGTCCAGCGTTAAGCGCAACCTGATCGATAGATTGCAGTGATGTCGTGCGACAGATTTCAATATCGGACAGCATAAAACCCTCAAAATACAGACTAAAAAGTGAGGCAAACGTTTGCGCACGAATGATAGCGTGTAATCTTGCGTTGTAAAGCGCTTTTTAGTGACGGATTATTTTAGCGGATTGGGCGAAGAACGCCTACGAAAATTGGGTTGGACATGTAGGCCAATAACTCAACGAACAATGCTGGAATGAACAGAGCGAGTGACAGAATAATAAAACGCCCTGCAAGGCAGGGCGAGTGAGGTGGCCCAGTTGACTGAGCAACTATAGTTAGTACCAGTCGTCTTCCGGATAGAGCTTCCCTTCGGGTGCATAAGGGGAGTCATCACGGGTGTGGGATGACCGGTTTCTCAAGCTGTCGAGTTGGTGCTCTAACATCTGTACGGTGTCGTAATCACCTTCGGAGCACGCGACATAGATTTGTTGCTCCAATGCTCGGATATTGTCTTGAAGTCCCATAACTACCTCCGATAACACGTTAAACCCAATTAAAACGTTTATCTGTTTTCAAAACGATTATAGTCCAGCAATCCAAATTCGATCGGTTGATCCGCTTTATACCACTCGTGCACGCGGTCACTGAACGGCCAGAATTCATCAGAACTGCGGCGAATCGCGAATTGATCCAGTATCTTAATGTAATCGTCTTCGGTTCGCAGCGCTTCTAATGATTCGACCAACTGATCGACCTCAGATTCCTCCAACGATAGGTACGCAGCCGGATAGCTACCGATCACTCCGCGCACTAAGGTTAAATCATCATTGGCGAAATCACGGTTACTCTCTTCATTAAACAAGCTAGAAATATTGGTGTGAGCGTTATTGTGTAGCAGAGTAAACAACTGCTCTTGTCCGTTTGGCGCGCGCACCATGATCATCAGGCTTTGTGGCAAATGGACCAGACCTTCACCTTGTATTGCATCGATACGTCTCAGGGTTGCTTCACTGCGCTCGCTTAGACCTGTTTGCTCAATCTTGAAACGGTTGGACAGTACGGGGGCGAGTTGGGTTTGGAGAATGTCATACAGCTCCGCTTTCGAATCATCGCTGGCATAGCGCACTTGCGTTGGTTGGTTGAAGGGTTCGACGTTGCGCTGTAAGAAATCACTCAACTGAGCGCTCTGATCTTGATACCAGCTCGAATGCTCTTGATGACGAACCTCTTGAGGCAGCAAGGCGACAAAATTGCTTTCTCCCTCAAGGCGCAGGAAGTCCATAAACATGCGTGTCATCAATTGGTGGCCAAAGTTGCCATAGACATCAAAGCCTGCCACAAGGAGGTAATGAATGCGCTCTAACAAGGCATAATCAAGCACCCAGGCGGTTTTTGGTGGCGTGCCGACTAACCCTTGGACCACCGACGCACTATCAAAATGGCGAAATACCGTGAGAGCGGCATTGGGGTTCGTGCCACCGCCTGTCCAGATGATATCGGTGGTCAGGTGTTTGCCGTCTTTAAACCACTGATTGGTGAACTCAGATTTCGCTTTCAAATAGCGCGCTTGCTGCTTGGAATAGCTGACCCAATTGGCAATCGGCAGCGTATTGCTTTCCAGCTCAGCAGGCAGTTTTAGGTTGTCGGCTTGCGAGCGATAAAACTCATTCACTTGCGGAATATCCGATTTATCGGGATCTAAGAAAAAGACCCAAAATCGGTCATTGATGACATTGAGCGCCAATTGTCCTCGGCATACCGGCCCTTTGATGAAGGCGTTGATGGTATTTTGTGCGTTGTCGAGCAAGTAGTTGAAGCGCGCTTTGACGGGTAGATCGATAAAGGCCGTCATGGGATTCGCCGCGACATCAGGCTCATAACTGGGTAAGGTCGCGACGTCATACTCAGCATCAATAAACCAGCTTTTCCAGTTGTGGAAGCGCTGCTGATTAAGCGCATAGGGCATGTGCGTCTTATCGACAATGGTACCTTGCTCAGGGATCAAGCGGTAGTATACGCGCTCCACGCCCGGATCATCGTACGGCCTGCGAGTGGCAATGCGCTGAACCGGCTCGCCCGGTGGGGTTGCTGAGCGTACGATAGTGAAAAATATCGGCTGCGCATCGTCTATCTCAGAGAAATAAAGATGGAAGAGAAACAGGTGCTCATAGAGATAGCGCGCAGTCAACTGACCTTTACGAGAAGGGAGATTAAGCAGTGCTTCGTACTGATCAACATGTTGCTGCTGCTCGTGGCTAAGCGGCAGCGGTGCGCTCATCGTTGCGCCGCCTTGCAGCCAGGCCATGAGAGTCGCGTATTCCTGTTGGGGTAAATTCGGCATGCCGTAGGGCATTCCCCAAGTAGGGTGATCCGCTTGGTATTGCTCAAACTCATCCATGGTTGGGCACACTTGGCTTCGGTCAATAGCAAAATCAAAACCTTCAAGTTGAACTTGTTTGGGTAGTGGGTGCGCCTCTTTTTGCATCAACATTTTCGCCATCAAGCCCGCCTCTAGGTTGGCGGTTGGCGTTTGATTGCGCTCGTTTAAAATCGGATGAAAGCCGAGTTCACGCCACTGCTGTGTAGTTTGCGCGTCTTCAAACAGACGCGTCGGGCTTGCGGCAGTCAGTCGCGTACCTTGATAGACCAGTTCTTTGCTGCCACCTCGTTCTATTCCTTCAACTGATGACATCTTGAGCTGGCAAGGGGCGTCGTAGCAGGCGTGGCAAACCACACAGCGCTTATCGAGAATAGGTTTGACTTGAGCATGAAAGAAATCGTGACGGCTATCGCTCGCGTCGACTCGGCGCTCGCGTACTTGCTCTATGCCAAACAGCTGATCGTAATTCAGGCCAGCATAGGTGGCACAGCCGGCAAAAAAGAGCACGGTAATTAGGCTCAAGATCTTTTTTGGATTCATGATTTGGATGATTCCGCTGGTCAGTGATAGATGAATTGCAGCAAAAACTGAGCGATAGTGCAAATTAATGCGCATTTTCGCTCGGATAAGGTTCCGCCTGGTGCGTGACATAACAGACCGAAAAAGGTACTTCAAGCCGTGTGAAGTGTTCAATCCAGCGCCATTGGTTATCTTGCAGTTTGTCACCGGGTCCTTTGACTTCTATCCATTGATATTGACCCTCTTTAAAGGCAATCAGATCCGGCTGGCCATTGCGATACAGCTTAAGATCGCTCAATAAAATGCGAAACAAAGCGATCAGTGTGGGTGTTGGAATGGTGTTTAACGCTAGGCTAAGCAGTGCTTCGTCCAATAGCGACCACTGTACAAACGCATTGTTGATGGCGTATTTGTCCCGATAGGTCGTGAGTAGTGCTGACCAGTCGCGCCCTTGTAGAGTTTGCATCACATGCTCAATCTCTTCGCGGCGTTTGCTTGCGAAATCTGAATGGTAGAGATCAAGCGGGCGATATTGGTAAGCATTGATGAATGCCCCTTCGACGGGCGCAAAGATGACAGGCCAAAATGCCAAACCAAATAAGCCATTGAGGAGCGCATTTTCACAAAAATAGACCTGCCAACCTTGCGCTTCTAAGTGAGCTTTCACCGCCAACTCAACCCGTTCTCGAGAGAGGTCTAGCGCAACGTGCATCGCATCGTGAGCAGGCTTTTGCGCCCTGGGTACGCGCTCTCCCTGCTTGCGCTTTAATCGTTGTTGCAACTTGAGCGCGACTTCGTACTCAGCTTGGTCTCTTGGTGTATGTAACATTTTAGTGACAACGTCACTAAAATCTCTATTCAACTTATCTAGAATGCGCGCTTGTCGCTCACGGGTGGGAGGAAGCTCAGTTTGCTGATACAGCGTCAGCGCATCGTCAAGACGCTGGATGCGCTCAAGATCGCGCGCGATATCGTTGATGAGGTGCTGACGTTTGCGCTCCACGTAAGGGTGAGTATGCAAAGTGGGGATCTGATCGGCTAGCGTGACCAGTGTGTCAGCGCATTTTCTGTCGCCTTGTTGGTATTGCTCACTCAACTGACTGAGTTGCAGCAGACTATCGACATCGTCTCTGATTGGAAAAAAGCGCCGCTCGCGGCTCAGAGGATAGGGTTCGTAACGATGAAGGCCCAAGTCATCAAGGACAAATTGACTTAAATCTTGGTGGGTATTGGCGAAAAACAGCGTGAGAAGCAGATCGAGCATGCTGCCATGCTCAAGCTTGATCCAGTCAAAATCTAACGCGGAAGCGGTGAGAAAAGGCTCGCAGGGAAGCTCAGCCACCAAGGCTTCTTTCTTTTTCTGCTTGTTGAGCGGTGAAAACAGAGCGACGATTTCGGGTTTGGTCAGTAATGTCGCGGCTAAGGTTTGCTTATCAATCGGACCATTAATAAGGATAAAACCGTGTTGCTCGAGTGTGCTTAACGCCTCGGTGATACTGCTGATTTCTGGATAGTGTAACTTATCACTGCGAAACCATTCGCCTTTACGGCTCAGTAATCGAACAAGCAAGCACTGAGCATCGCGGCTCTGCATATTAAAGCGAGCCAACCACGCTTGCTCGTCCTCATGTAGCAGGTCGCTGTACCACTGCTGAGCATGCGAAGTGAGCTTGATAAAATTGTCGAGGTAATAATGGGGCGCGAGCGTGGGTTGAGCGTCCATAACAATCTGTCTCGTCCTACATTACTTTGAAATACAAAAAAGGCTTACCGATCAGGGTAAGCCTTTTGCAAAACAAATCAATGTTTAGGCATTTTTCAACTCAGCAACTTTCGCTTCAGATAGCGGTTTGGTCACTAGCGCTAGCACGATACAAACCCCCATCATGACTGCTGAGATGGTGTAAGCAAGGCCGTATGCTTCGCCGTGCGTCATCGAGAAACCAACGACTGCCGCACCAATTGCACCTCCGATACCCCATGCAGTGTAGAGTACGCCGTAGTTCGTGCCGTAATTTTTCAGGCCGTAGAATTCCGCTGTCAAGGTTGGGAATACCGCTAGCAGTGTACCGTAACCCACCGCTGCTATCGCCGTACCGATGATCAGTGTGAACTCTGATTTGAAGGTGGCGAAAAGAGCCATGTTGATGCCTTGCAACACGAATGCGAGAAGCAGAGTGCGCACACCACCAATTTTGTCAGCCAAGATACCCGCAGCAACACGACCGCCAGAGTTAAAGACCGCAAGGATAGACGCTAGGTAAACCGCATTTGGCAGGTTTGCTTGAACACTTGCGATGGTGGTGATGTTACCAATGATCATCAAACCTACAGATGCGGCAAACGCGTACATAACCCAAAGCGAGTAGAACTGAGGCGTTTTCAGCATTGCTTTCCAAGACAAGTTCTCAGAAGTTTTTACTGCTTTTGGCGCCGCGCCCGCTTTTACTTTTGGTTCTGCTGGCGTGTAGCCTGCTGGTGGGTTGTTGATGGTGGCTGCAAGAGGAACCGCAATCGCGAGTACACCGGCACCAAGCACCATAAAGCTGGTCTGAATGCCCATGCTGTCAATCAGCGCAGACGTCACAGGAGCAAGATAAATCGCTGCCAAGCCAAAGCCTGCCGCGATCAAACCATTAACCATACCTTTCTTCGACGAGTGGAACCACTTCATCGCCGATGGAGACAAACATGCATAACCAAAACCGATACCGGCACCGGTAATCACACCAAAGGTGATGTTAAGCATCAGCGGGGTGGTCGCAAAACCAGACGCAATCATACCTAGACCAGTTAGAACTGTACCTAGAATTAGGATCAGACGTGGACCCATGCGATCTTGAAGAATGCCTGCAACTAAAAGACAGATAGAGAAAGTGATGGTTGCAGTGGCATAAGGGGCAGAAGCTTCAGCGGCGCTCCAGCCTGCTTCTGTGACGAGTGCCTTGTTAAATACGCTCCAAGCATACAAGATGCCAAGGCAGAGGTTGATACAGAAACCTGCTAGCAGGATGCGTGATGCTTTATCAATCTTGCTCATTATTCTTCTCTGTGAGTCTCTTCGGGGGAAGAGGCGGGTTAATGGCGGAATACTCAAATTTTGTTTGCGTTTATCAACATAAGACGCAACGGGCGCGAATTATAACCAATCTATATGTGATTGGAATCTCTTTTTGGGACAAAACGGAAAATAAACATTGAGATGTTAACTATTTGTTTTGTTGTTAAAAATGGTGCAACAATTGATGACTGTTCTGGTTACAATTTGAGCTGTTTATGTCCTAAGTTGTCAGTGGGTTATTGGTGTGGCGTGTAGGATAAGGGCTAATCATCTTGTCGGAATGATAGAAGTGCTGGGTAATTAGGCACTTAACATGTCAGTATTCGGTAAAAATAGAGGCGATCTCTTTCAAACCAATGACTCTGTCGTTAGCATGCGCGCCATCATCAACAATGGAACGAAATTAATGAAATCAAGCAAAGTAAAAGTTGCGGTGATTGCCGCGTTAGGCGTTAGCACACTGACGGGTTGTATGGGACAAATGGCGACAACTGGGCTTGTCACTAAATTCAACCTAGAAGCGGTAGATAACCGCTACGGCCGTGAAGGTTTGTTTGTTTTGCTGTCACCGGTTTACGGTATTGCCAGTGTCGCTGACCTGTTTATCGTCAACGCGGTGGAGTTTTGGACGGGCACTAACCCAATCACTGGGAAGTCTCCTGCGGTAGTGGATACGCCAACCGACAACTACATCAAGGTAAACGATAAGTTGGACAAGTCTCTAACGGATGTCCCGCTTTCCAGTGCGAAAGAGATTGAAAGCACAACGATTCAATCCATTGACGCCAATACCGTACAAATGGACATCGCTTACATAGATGGAACAAGCAAAACGCTTACCGGCGTCAAAGGTGATGAGAGTGTGGCGTTTTACTTGAATGATGAGTTGATCACAACTGTATCAAACCAAGAATTAGAACAGTACGTGGTGAGCACGCACATCTAATCGAGTCTCGCCCTGGAGCCTTCTGGGGCGATTTTGTGTTCTATCACGTCTATAAGTCTATTATCCGAGTCAACGCCTGCCACACTGGTCCTCAGATTTAACGCCTTTTCGATCGCGCATCACTAATCCCAGCTAAACGAAAGTAGTAAGTTTTTGTTCACTATTGTTTAACAATCCGGTTGAACAGGATATAGTTGCAGCGAAACTAACTTTAGGAGTTTAAGGATGAAACTCACGATATCAGGGAAGTTACGTCTTAGTTTTGTGTCACTTGCAGTACTTTTTATCGTATCCGCTTTGTTTATTTTTCGCAGTGTTAACACTGTAGAGCAGCATACCGATTCGCTGCTATCGACCGATCTTCCGACGGTCGATGCTGCGCGTTCTATTCAGCAATCACTTCAAGCCACCGTATCGACGTTACGTGCCTATATGCTATTGGGCGGCGACGAACGTGTCGGAGAGCAACAGTTCCAGCAGTTACAGCAAGCGATGGAGGGCCTGAATAACGCCTTGCCTGCACTTGAGCCGTTAGTGAGTGAGGCGCAATACCAGCAGATCAATGCGGCTTGGCAGAACACCAGCGCACTGTTTTCACGTATCGCCCAACTCAGTCACAGTGACGAAAATTTACCGGCTCACTCATTGTTTATCTATGAAGCGGCGCCGATTGCCGAAGTGGCGTTAGATCAGTTGCAGGGCCTGATTAACGATGAAGCGGGCAATAAAGAGGGTGGAGAGCGCAAGCGCTTGTTCCGCTTGTACGCAGACAGTTATACCTCATTTGCAAATGCGCTGTCGGCGATGCGAGATTTTCTCCAATACGGCAAACAAGAGCACTTAGACAAGTACCATGAGTGGCTTGACCTGCATGCCAAACCAGTCAATGAAATTGAATCTAAATTAACCTTACTGTCGAGCAGTGATCAAGGTTTGTGGGAGCTGTTTAAAGAGATGCAGCAGCTATACTATCCATTAGCGGATCAAGTGGTTGCACTGCGACTCTCCACCGATTGGAATCAGGCAAACCAAGTGATGGCCAACGAGCTGATTCCCGCGGTGGATGATCTAGACCGTCAGCTTGAAGCCTTGATCGAGATACAACAGCAAAAAGCGGACATAAGCGGTGAGGGGATATTTACCTCCGTGACGACAGTCATCAGTGTTTTGGTTGGTTCAATCATTGCTGTGGTGATTGTGGCGGTGAGCTTGTCACAAGCGATGGGTAATAACATCGGCCGCCGTTTAAAAATTGTTTCCAAGCGCGCGCAGGCCATTGCTTCAGGGGATGTCTCTCAATCCCCATTGCGCATCGAAGGGAGCGATGAACTCGCGAGCTTGATGCTGTCAATCAATACCATGAACACGGCGCTGAATGAGATTGTTCATGGTGTATCGAGCAAGGCTCAGTCGGTCAACGACAGTATGAATGACCTACTCAAAGCCAACCAAAAGACCGCGTCTCAAGTGGCGCTACAAAAAGAGAAAATGAGCGATGTTGGCAATCAACTTGCCGATGTCAGTGAAAGTGCCCAAACCACTTCAGTTCAAGTGCAGCAATCGGCTGAGAGTTTGGCGCAATCACGCCAGCAGATTCGACTCGGTGGTGAGGCACTCGAACACAATCGCACCACAGTGGATGAGCTGCACAGTCGTATTGAAGCGGCCAATCAGCGAGTTGCTGAGCTGAGTAAAGAGAGTGAGGCGATTGGCCGCGTAACAGAGGTGATTGAAGGACTTGCGGAACAAACCAATCTACTGGCGTTGAATGCTGCGATAGAAGCGGCGCGAGCCGGAGAGTACGGGCGCGGTTTTGCTGTGGTGGCTGATGAGGTGCGTTTGCTTGCCTCACGTACCACGGAATCGACTTCTGAAATCAACGCTATCGTCAATGCGATTCAGACGTCGACCTCTCAAGTGGTCAGTGAGATAGAACAAAGCCGCCATCTAGCGCAGCAAGGCGCAGCGCAAACCCAACAAGCCTATGGGACGCTGAGCCAGACTACCGACCAAATCGAACAGGTGAGCCAACAAATGAATGCCTTGTTGGATGCCGCGCAAAGACAATCTTCAGCAACGCAAGAGATACAGTCGATCATGGCGCAGGTGATCGCATCCGCAGAAGACGTGGCGACGATTTCTGTGTCGTCCTCACAGGTCACGGATACCGTCAAGCAAGGCATTTCTGATCTTAATGGCGAGATGCAGCGTTTTAAAACTGAGTAATAGACGCGTAGCGCAAACGTGATGGGGTAATGCCCCCACCTGTTTAGTGAGATCCAATTCTCAATTATGTGTATTGTTGCACTAAGTTTGTGGGTAAATCACGATGGGCGCAGGAAAAGCGTGCTGACGTCGTCTATACATTAACCGTTGAGTGAAGTATTGAAGCTCAAGCAATGCATGCTTGAGCTTTTTCGTTTAGGGGATGATGTGCGTCAGTTATTTGTACTGCTTCTGGTGTTGGTGGCTAACTCGGTGTATGCCGACCACGCGGAAACGATAGTCGTGACCAATTCCAAAGCCTGGAAGCCTTTTTCCTTTCTCAATCAGAAAGGGGAACCGGATGGGATCTTGGTTGATTACTGGCGCAAATATGGTGAGTTGAATAAGGTCAACGTCGAATTTTTACTCGTGGACTGGCAAGCCTCTTTGGATGCGATGAAAAGCGGTGACGCCGATATCCATGCCGGTTTGCTCTGGTCAGAAAGTCGAGAGCAGTATCTTGAGTATGGCCCGAGTATTATGAAGATCGATACTCAGCTCTATGTCCATCAATCGCTCATCACTCAAGACATTGATGAGTTTATGCGTGGTGACCACAATTATCGCGTGGGTGTGGTTGCCGGTGGTTACGAAGAGTCTTTTACCCGACGTGAATTTCCCGGCTTAGATGTCGTCAGTTTTGCCAATAACCAACTTATGATTGATGCCGCGTTTAATGGAAAAATTTCCGCCTTTGTTTCTGATCTTCAGGTCGCGAATTTTTATCTCTACAGCAGCGATGAACCTCACCGCTTTATTGGTGTTCGTCATCTTTACTCCGGCGACTTACGCCCTGCCGTGGCGGAAGGGGAGCGCGACCTCTATGACACAATCATCAGCAACCTCAAGCGTTTTAGTGAGGACGACAAAAACCAAATATTACAGCGCTGGATGTACGTCAGTACCGTCTACCCTAAATATTTGGTGCCGCTGATTGTTTTTGTCTGTACGTTGACGGCGCTTGGCTACATTGTGCTACTTAAAGTGACGGTGAAGCGGAAAACGGTGCAGCTGAAAGCAGCCAATCGTCGGTTGAAAAAGTTGAGTGAACAAGATGAGTTGACTGGAGTCAGCAACCGCCGTCATTTTATCCGTGAGTTCAACCGCGCCATCAGTCGAGGCCACCCACTGGCGATCATCATTTTTGATATTGATGACTTTAAGCAGGTCAACGACACCTTTGGTCACCAAATAGGGGACTGCGTGATCCAAAATGTGGCGTGGGCGGCGCGAGACGCCATTAGCAAACATTGCTTGCTAGGCAGAATCGGCGGAGAAGAGTTTGCTGTGTTGGTGTTTGGTGAAACGTCGAATACAGCTCGGTTAATTGCCCATCAGATTTGTGACAATGTCCGCCTTGTTGACTGCTGTATCGAAGGCACACGTCACGTGACTGTGAGCGTGGGCTGCGCAATGTACCCGAAGACCCACAAGGGCATTACGTTATCCGATGCGGACCACTTAATGTATGAGGCAAAAGCCAAGGGTAAGGACTGTGTCGTCAGTCGAACGATAGAGGCGTCGACCACTGAGCAAGAGTAGCGAACTCACGATGGGCAAGTTCGCTGTTTAGGTGGGCGTTAATTACCACATTAAATCATCAGGGACGACAAATTCTGCATATGGGTCGTCCTCTGCGATGGTCTCTTCATCCGCTTCTTTTTGATCGACGATGACACTCTCATCACGCTGAGCAATTTTATTCGCGACGCTACTTGGAATCACAACGTAAGACTCATCTTCGCGTACAATTGCAAGAATGCCTTTACTAAGCTGGGTTCGCACCAGTTCCGTCACATAGAGAGATTTGACCAATGTGCCATCGGTAAAGTTGTACTTGATCTCTCCATCGCCCAAGTCTAGCTTGTTCATCTGGATCAGTTGTTTCACTTGGGCGCGAATCTCTTTGCTTAAGCGCTGTTCGTTTTGTTCTTTGCTGAGTGCTTTATCACGTTCAACTTGCGCTTTTTTTTGCTCTTCGACGGCGGCTTTCACTTCACGCGCTTGAACACGCGATTTTTTTGAGCCTTTCTTGGCTTTCTTGAGTTTCTTCTCATTGACTAAGCCAGCTTTGAGCATTTGCTCTTGAAGGGTGAGTTTTGCCATGGCAATCAGTTCTCGGATAGCTATCTAAAATTGGCTTTATTCTAGCGAGCAAAACACGACAAATAAAGGATACCGACCGAATTGGGTGAGCCGCCCAGCCCAGAAAAAGGGTAAAGAGACGATGCGTCGATGAAAGTTTGCCCGTTACGTACAAAAAGCGTCCGAACGAGCTAAATAACTGGAAATTAGGCTTTTCTTTTTCATAGGATATGGCATAGTAAACACGCTTTCCGAAGATGCGTACTTCGTATAATGGCTATTACCTCAGCCTTCCAAGCTGATGATGCGGGTTCGATTCCCGCAGTACGCTCCAATCATTCCCAAACAATATTTTTATCCCAATCTATTGAATATTAAGCGCTTTATTGCGTGTTTTTTCATGTCTGAAATTCAAGATCGGGACGTTGCCTATTATGTCGGTGGCCTAATTTGGTGTCCCCCCCTATTGCGAATAGGTCTTAGGTGTCGTTAAAGGTACTATAACCTCACTTTCTTCAGCCCATCATTGCTTAAATTTATCGATAGGGTAGAAATCATCCCCTCGGCGTAAATTGAAAGCGTCGAGAAACATGTTGGCCATCGGCAAGCTACTATTCATACTGGATCAAGTTGAGTGGTAAGGACGTATGGCTAGAGTGTTGCGATAGCGCACCTCACACCTTTGTTGGATATTATTAGCTAAAGAGAAATTATGACCAAGATCTATTTCGTATGCGGTTTTATCGGCTCAGGTAAAACGACTTACTCCAAGGAACTAGCAAAAAAGTATGGGGCTTTTCGTTTCTCCATAGATGAATGGATGATTCCTTTATATGGTGAGCATATGGAGCGTGAACTCTTCGACAGTCGTTTGGCTACGCTTCAAGACTTGTTCAAAGATTCTGCTCTTCAGCTTTTTACTCTCGGTGTTCCGGTTATTTTCGATTTTGGTTTCTGGCGCAAATTTGACCGAGATACTTTTATTCGCTGGGCATCAGAAAAGGGGGTTGAGAGTGAAGTTCATTACCTTGACGTACCTTTTGAAACATGTCGGCAAAGGGCGCTTTTGCGCAATTCAAATTTGGATGCCAAGTCGTATGAAATGACACCTGAAATGTTGGAGTTGTTCTGGTCTTGGTTTGAAATACCACTATCGGATGAAAATGTTGTTTGGGTTTATCAGCATACTCAATCATGCATGGAATAAGGCGATAAAGAGTGACCGGATTGTCAATGCACCAATGTAGGGCTTATGCACCAGCATGATCTCATTTAGAGAGGTTGAGTGAAGCTAATCGATTTTAAGTTGTTGATTTTATATATCTTAATGGTTGGCATGAGTTTTGTAATACTCTATACAAGTTCACAAGAGCGCATAGTTAGCGGTTAATGTTGTCTGGCTAACATACAATTTGGAAAATAGACATCTAGGGTTCCGGCTGTTGAAACAGTGTCTGGGTCAAGAGTTGTCAACCTCGTAAGAGGTCACACGGAGGGATAGAAGCCCGGGAGATTGAACCAAACTTATTGGTTGCGTCTCTTGTGTTGATATTCAGTGACCTCATGGAGGAGATTCAAATGAAAGCTCACATCAAAAACAGCCTACTCGCATCGGTTGTCGGCACTTCGCTACTGGCATCCGCTTTTTCACCTATAGTACTCGCTCAAGAGAAAGAGAAATTTACGCTGGCTTGGTCCATCTATGTTGGTTGGATGCCGTGGGATTATGCCGACCATGCTGGGATCATTGACAAATGGGCAGACAAATATGGCATTGACATCGATGTCGTGCAGGTGAACGACTATATAGAGTCGATCAACCAGTTCACGACAGGTCAGTTCGATGCCACTGTGATGACCAATATGGATGCATTAACGATTCCCGCTGCAAGTGGTGTGGACTCTACTGCTCTTGTGGTCGGTGATTTTTCCAATGGGAATGACGGTATTGTCCTTAAAGGGGACAAGCAACTTGAAGACCTAAAAGGTCAATCGATCAACCTTGTCGAGTTGAGTGTGTCTCACTACTTAATGGCTCGTGCATTAGAAAGTGTCGGCTTGAGTGAGCGTGATGTGAAAGTGGTGAACACCTCTGACGCTGATCTTGTTGCTGCGTTTAGCACAAGTGAAGTGACATCGGTTGTGACTTGGAACCCCCTTCTTAGCGAAATTACTTCTCAGCCAGACACCTCTTTTGTTTTCGACTCATCTGATATTCCTGGCGAAATCATTGATCTACTCGTCGTCAATACAGAGACGTTACAAAGTAACCCCGCATTAGGTAAAGCATTAACGGGCGCATGGTATGAAATCATGTCAATCATGCAATCACCTGAACAGGGCGATGAAGCCAAATCATACATGGCGCAAGCGTCAGGGACAGATCTTGATGGCTACAAGTCTCAACTCCAAGCGACCAACATGTTCTACTCCGCAGATGAGGCGGTGAGTTTTACGCAAAGCCCTAAACTGGCAGAAACGATGCAAAAAGTCAGTGAGTTTTCATTTGAACATGGATTACTTGGCGAAGGTGCACCTGATGCAGGCTTCATTGGTGTAGAAACACCAACGGGTGTGTTCGGTGACCCAAGCAACGTCAAGCTCCGATTTACTTCTGAATACATGCAGATGGCAGCGGACAACACGCTGTAACCTCACCATTCGGTCGTTGTAATTGGAGTCATTATGACCAAAGTAATTAACCGTCACCCGTCCAAACTTGGGCGGGTTATGCTCGGCGTGATGCCTTTTCTTATCCTGCTTGCCGTCTATGTAACGGCATCGGATGCGAGATTGGCGGTGAACTCCGCAGACAAATTGCTGCCAGCCTTCAGCAGTTTTGCTGATGCCATTGATAGAATGGCATTTACCCCAAGTCGAAGAACGGGCGAATACCTAATGTGGACGGACACCTTTGCAAGCCTTGCACGGCTGGGTTGGGGGATTGGTCTCAGTGCCCTTATCGGTCTGTCATTGGGCATTGCGACCGGGATCGTTCCTTTAATGCGCGCGTCGCTATCACCGGTGATCACGGCTGTATCATTGATACCACCTATGGCGATTTTGCCGATTTTGTTTATTTCATTCGGAGTGGGTGAATTGTCCAAGGTCGTGCTGATTGTCATCGGTGTGTGTCCAATCATCATTAGGGACATTCAACTTCGAGTGCAAAGCTTGCCGGATGAACAGCTCATAAAGGCTCAGACTTTAGGTGCGAACAGTTGGCAAATAATCGTGCGAGTGATCCTTCCGCAAATTATGCCCAAACTGATTGAAGCGGTTCGCCTAACCTTGGGTAGCGCATGGCTGTTTCTGATTGCTGCAGAAGCGATAGTCGCTACCGAAGGCTTGGGCTATCGTATCTTCTTGGTACGCCGTTATCTATCGATGGATGTGATTCTGCCGTATGTGTTGTGGATTACTCTCTTAGCTTACAGCATGGACTGGTTGTTGCGTCTAGCATCAAAAAAGCTCAGCCCTTGGTATCACCAGTCACAAGGAGAGAGCCATGGTTAACTCGACGACGAACAAAGAAAACACCCCTCCGATCATTCAAGTCAAACAGGTCTGGAAAGAGTATGGCGACAACATTGTTTTAGAGCGTCTAAACCTTACCGTTCATGAAGGGGATTTTGTCAGTATTGTAGGCGCCTCTGGGTGCGGTAAAACCACATTCCTCAATATGTTGCTCGGTACCGAAACACCCTCAAGAGGACAATTACTATTGGATGGCGAACCTTTGACTCAAGAACCTGGAGTCGAACGAGGCATCGTTTTTCAAAAGTACTCTGTATTCCCACACTTAACAGCACTTGAGAATGTCATGCTCGGTTATGAGTTTGAGTCGAATAGTCTTTCTAGCCGCACGCTGGGACGACTGTTTGGCTCTAAGAAGCAGCAGGCCAAAGAGCAGGCATTAAAGATGCTCGAGCAGGTTGGCCTTGTAGCGGCTCAAGATAAATACCCGCATGAACTATCGGGTGGTATGAGGCAGCGACTCTCCATCGCTCAGGCGCTGATAAAAAGACCAAGAATTCTGTTGTTGGATGAACCGTTTGGCGCGCTGGATCCGGGGATTCGAAAAGATATGCATGTGTTAGTGAAGTCGCTGTGGAAAGAGCAAAATTTAACGGTGTTCATGATCACGCACGACCTGAGTGAAGGCTTCCATCTGGGCAACCGTTTATGGGTGTTTGATCATACTCGTCATGATGAGCAAGCGCCGGAGCGTTTTGGCGCGCAGGTGACATTTGATATCTCAACCGAGCAGTTGGACAACACGCCGCCAGACCAACTTTTTTCCAAAATTGCATAAGGAATAAAACATGTTAGCAAAACAGGATGTGATTTTTTCAGACACTCTGCCAGGGGCCGCGCATTGGTCAATGGTGGTACCCAAAGGGCGAACCGTACGCTTCATAGATATCGAGGGTGGTGCGAATTTGAGTGTACTGTTCTACAACCCGGCTAATCTACTTGAGCGCTACAATGCGCCCGATACCTTAAAGTGCCAACATACGTTTAAGTTAACCCAAGGCCACTGTTTGTACTCTGATATGGGACGCATCTTCTGCTCGATTGTGCGCGATGATACCGGCTGGATTGATACGGTGTGTGGGGTCAGCAACAAACAAAAAGTGGCAGAAAAATGGGGTGAGCGGGACTACCAAACCCAACGCAATCAGTGGAAGCAAAATGGTTATGATGCGCTGTTGGTTGAGGTGGCCAAATACGGTTTAGGTAAGCGTGATTTGGCTGCGAACTTAAATCTATTTAGCAAAGTCGCCATCGATGAGGAGGGTAATCTTAACTACGACCCACAACACAGCAACGCGGGCGATAGCATTGAACTGCGATTTGAAATGGATACGTTGGTTGTGATGACCACTTGTCCACATCCACTTAATTCATCAAAAACCTACCCATACCAGCCCGTTGAGGTTTCGGTATGGGAATCTGAGCCAATGCGAGATGACGATGCCTGTCTCACTCATCGGGAAGAGAACGAGCGAGGCTTTGAAAATAACCGCCGCTATGCAGCAACGACAAGTCGAACGTTTGAACCATCAGCCACCCGCCAATGTTGCTAAAGGAGCAAAACATGATTGTAGAGAGCCAATTACCACTTAATGAAGCCCTATATCGTGACACCGTGCCAGCGGGTGATTACTACATGAAAGTCGTCAAAAAAGGGCAGACTGTGCGCATTCTTGATATTGAGGGTAACCAAGCCGCAGATACGCTGTTTTACAACGCCAATGATCCTTCAGAGCGTTACAGCGCGATGGATACGATTCGAGAGCAGGGCAATGTTTATCTAACCGCAGGCACGAAGATTTTATCTGATCAAGGCAACGTAATGCTTGAGATAGTGGCGGATACCTGTGGTCGACACGATACCTTGGGCGGCGCATGTGCGACTGAGAGCAACACAGTACGCTACTCGCTAGACAAAAAGTGTATGCATGCTTGCCGTGATAGCTGGTTACTGGCGGTGGCTGAAAATGAGCAGTTTGGTATGTCGAAGCGCGACATCACCCATAATATTAACTTCTTTATGAATGTCCCCGTTACAGCCGAAGGCGGTCTGACTTTTGCCGACGGTATCAGTGGTGCAGGTAAATACGTGGAGCTAAAAGCTCACATGGACGTCATTGTGTTGATGTCAAACTGCCCACAATTGAACAATCCATGTAATGCCTACAACCCGACCCCCGTTGAGGTCATTATCTGGGAATAAAGGTTTGGCGATAACGTCAGCAAGCACGCTGTCGAACATGAGCAAGGGACGACCCTAACGAATGCTCTTTGTTGTTCCGGGACGACCCGGATTTTAGGGACGAAATTATGTTTAGTAAGGTATTGATTGCTAACCGTGGAGCCATTGCCTGTCGAGTTATCCGCACGTTAAAACACCTCAATATTGGCAGCGTTGCGATTTACAGCGAAGCCGATTCACACAGTCTCCATGTCGTCGGTGCTGATGAGGCGTTCTCTCTAGGACAAGGGGGCGCGACCGAGACCTACCTTGATCAAGATAAAATACTCTCCATTGCTAAAGAGTCGGGCGCGCAAGCGATTCATCCTGGTTACGGCTTTCTGAGTGAAAATCCAGAGTTCGTTGAACGCTGCGAACAAGAAGGATTGGTCTTTTTAGGGCCCACAGCAGAGCAAATGCGTGCGTTCGGACTAAAACACTCTGCACGCGACATTGCCACTCAAGCCCATGTTCCACTTCTCCCTGGCACGGGGTTGCTTAACGACAAGCAGCAAGCACTGCGTGAAGCGGAGAACATTGGGTATCCAGTGATGCTCAAAAGCACGGCGGGCGGTGGTGGTATCGGCATGCAGTGTTGCTTCACAAGCCAAGAGTTGGATGAGGCTTACGACAGCGTTAAACGATTAAGTGAGAACAATTTCAGCAACAGTGGCGTGTTTATCGAGAAGTTTATTCAGCAAGCACGCCACATTGAAGTCCAGGTTTTTGGCGATGGGCAGGGTCATGTGGTTGCCTTGGGCGAGCGGGACTGCTCGGCGCAGCGCCGCAACCAAAAAGTCATTGAAGAAACCCCCGCGCCTAACCTAGACGATGAAACCCGAATTAAGCTGCATGAGACCGCAGTGAAGTTGGCCGCTCAGGTCAATTACCGGAATGCAGGAACGGTGGAGTTTGTATTGGATCAGCAAACACAAGCCTTCTACTTCCTTGAAGTCAACACACGTCTTCAGGTTGAACATGGTGTCACAGAAGAAGTGTTTGGTGTGGACCTTGTCGAGTGGATGGTTCGCCAAGGGGCAGAGCAACTCGACTTAAAAGCGCTGGGCGCGCACCTCAAATCACAAGGTCATGCGATTCAGGTTCGTCTCTATGCGGAAGATGCCAACAAAAACTTTCAACCTTGTGCCGGTCTATTGAGCCATGTTGAGTGGGCAAAGCAAGAGAATTTGCGCATTGAACACTGGATTGAAGCGGGCGTCGAAGTATCACCATTTTTTGACCCTATGCTGGCGAAAGTGATCGTTCATGCTGCCGATAGAGACACGGCTCTGGCTGAACTTAAACAAAGCTTAGACAAAAGTACTATTTACGGAATAGAGCACAACAAAGCGTACTTGAGCCAGCTCTTAGCGAGCGAACGGGTTAAGAAAGGCGAGGTGCTGACTCAATCTCTTAATAGCTTTGAGTTCAAGCCCAATACCTTTGATGTGATCAGCGGAGGTACCCAAACCACCATTCAAGACTACCCAGCACGAACAGGCTACTGGGACATTGGCGTGCCGCCTTCAGGTCCGATGGATAGCTTGAGCTTCCGTTTAGGCAATAGACTGCTGGGGAATGATGAATCCAGTGCCGGTCTGGAAATGATTGTTTCTGGTCCAACGTTAAAATTTAGCCAAGACACTCGTATAGCTCTAACGGGTGCAACGATTCAAGCAACACTTGATAATCAATCGGTTGCGATGAACGCCACCATTAACATCAAAGCAGGACAAACGCTCAAACTCGGTAAAATACTCGATGGCGCTCGCACTTATCTCGCTGTTCAGGGGGGCATTGATTGTCCTCAATATCTAGGTAGCCGTTCAACCTTCACTTTAGGTCAATTTGGGGGCCATGCTGGGCGCGCATTGCTAGCGGGCGATGTGTTGCACATTCATCCCGTCGTTCAAGCGGGTGGCGCTGAAATTGGCTCACTTCCTCAGCCGATTTTCAACGGCGAGTGGCAGATTCGAGTGATCTATGGGCCGCACGGTGCGCCTGATTTTTTCACTCAGGAAGATATCGATACATTTTTTGATGCGCAGTGGAAAGTGCACTTTAACTCGAGCCGAACCGGTGTACGCTTAATTGGACCGAAACCAAATTGGGCGCGGGCTGACGGTGGCGAAGCGGGCCTTCATCCCTCTAACATTCACGATAATGCGTATGCGGTTGGTACCATCGATTTCACGGGTGACATGCCGGTCATCTTAGGGCCGGATGGGCCGAGCTTGGGAGGGTTCGTTTGCCCTGCCACCATCATCAAAGCCGATCTATGGAAAATGGGACAGCTCAAAGCAGGGGATAAGATTCGATTTATTCCGGTTACGGTAGAAAACGCCGAGTTAGCCGAGCGCGCGCAGCTGGCTCAAATTGAAGTCGGCGCTATTGATGAAATGGCGCTGCCAAGAGCAGATCTCGGCTCGCCCGTCATTAAAACAATACCAGCCAGTCAATATGGAGAACACGTGGTATATCGACCCAGTGGCGAGGATTACCTGCTGGTGGAATATGGACCACAAAGACTCGATATTCGTCTGCGATTTCGAGTTCATGCTTTGATGCTGAAGCTTCAAGAGCGGCGGTTGCTAGGTGTAGAAGAACTGACTCCGGGGATACGTTCCCTGCAAATTCACTATGATAACCTTATGTTGCCAAGAGCGCAGTTGCTTGAAGAGCTAGAAAAAATTGAAGCAACGCTGGATAACATCGATGATCTCGCTGTCCCTGCTCGCGTAGTGCATTTGCCACTCTCTTGGGATGATGAAGCCACTCGGCTGGCGATACGTAAATACGATGAGATCGTACGTAAAGACGCACCTTGGTGCCCAGACAACATTGAGTTTATTCGCCGCATCAACGGGCTTGATTCAGTCGAGGACGTTAAGCGCATTGTGTTCGATGCCAGCTACTTAGTGATGGGCTTAGGGGATGTGTATCTTGGCGCGCCGGTCGCAACACCAATGGATCCTCGTCACCGCTTGGTCACGACTAAATATAATCCAGCACGTACTTGGACGCCTGAAAACGCGGTAGGCATTGGTGGCGCCTATTTGTGTGTCTACGGCATGGAAGGCCCTGGGGGGTATCAATTTGTCGGTCGCACTTTGCAAATGTGGAATCGCTATCGTCAAACAGAAGCCTTTACCAAGCCTTGGCTATTGCGCTTTTTTGACCAGATTAGGTTCTATGAAGTGAGTGCACAAGAGCTATTGGATATCCGTGAAAAGCATCCTCTAGGTCACTACCCAATTAAAATTGAACAGACAGAGTTTTCACTCGCGGACTATCAATCCACTCTTGATGACCATGCCGATGAAATAAAGCAAAGCAAAGCACGCCAGCAACAAGCATTTGAACAAGAGCGCCAACGCTGGGAAGAGTCTGGACAAGCGAATTTTGTCGCCACTGAAATTGAGCAGTCGAATGTACACACTGAGCTTGCAGAGGGACAAGAAGCCATTGAGAGTCATGTTGCTGGCAACATCTGGCAAGTGCTTGTCAAGCCTGGCCAAACGGTAAAAGAGAACGACGTCGTGATGATACTCGAAGCGATGAAGATGGAGCTTGAGGTGACCGCGAGTGTCTCTGGTGTGATTGACTCGATATGCCACGAGGCGGGCGCACAAGTCCATGCGGGTGAGCCACTGCTTGTCGTCAACACCTGCAAGGCATGATTCGGTTTTTGAGGATAGAAAAGATGACAGATTCAAATACAAGGTGTCAGGCAATGGAAGAGCCAACAACGATCGGTCGCTTACTTGAAGCATACCGTAATGGTGATATAGAGGTAGAGACGTTTTTGCGCAGCAAACTGGCGCAAGTGAGAGCGGATCAATCCAATGCCTGGGTGTCAGTGATTTCTGACCAGCAACTGGGGCAGTATCTCGCTCAACTTTCAGGGCAAGAGATTGACCAGCTACCTCTGTTTGGTGTTCCTTTTGCGATCAAAGATAATATCGATTTGCAGGGGTTAGACACCACCGCGGGTTGCGAGGCATACCGCTATCAACCAACGGAGTCGGCTTACGTTGTTCAGCAGTTGATAAAAGCAGGTGCAGTCCCCTTAGGTAAGACGAGCCTTGACCAGTTCGCCACTGGCTTAGTGGGTACACGCAGCCCTTGGGGAGCGGTGAAAAATAGCTTTGATCCTGAATACATCTCAGGCGGTTCGAGCTCTGGCAGTGCGGTTGCGGTTGCGAGCAACCAAGTTTACTTTGCATTGGGTACCGATACCGCGGGTTCAGGACGTGTCCCGGCAGCATTTAACAACCTTTATGGCCTCAAACCGAGCAGAGGGGTGTTGAGCTGCAGTGGCGTTGTTCCGGCCTGCCGTACACTAGATTGCGTGACGTTTTTTACCAAATGTGCTGAAGACTTAAGCACCCTCTACCAAGTTGGCGCAAGCTACGATGAGAGCGACTGTTATGCTCGCCATGCCCTTAAACAAGGACAAAACCCAACGACGCAATTTTTAGGATTGAGGGTCGGAGTTCCAGGTGAAGAGCAGCTTAAATTCTTTGGTAATGAAGACTACCGTAAGCTCTATGCTCAGTCGGTTGCTCGCTTAGAGTCTTTGGGCGCGCAGACTATTCCTTTCGATTTGTCACCCTTCTTAGAAGCCGCCAATCTTCTTTACCAAGGTCCCTGGGTTGCGGAGCGATACGCCGCGATTGAATCCTTTTTCAACGATAATCAAGAACAGTGTTTAGAAGTGATTCAAACGATTGTCGGTGGAGCGAAACAACTATCGGCTGCGGATACGTTTAAAGCCATGTATCGACTGCAAGCATTTAAAGTTCAGTGCGATAAATTGATGGAAAATGTGGATGTTGTGCTAACCCCTACCGCCGGCACGATTTACACTATTGATGAGGTGAGCAACAACCCAATCGGGCTCAACTCAAACCTTGGTTACTACACCAATTTCATGAACTTACTCGACTACAGTGCGATCGCAATGCCAGCAGGTTTCACCGACGCCGGACTCCCGTTTGGCGTAACTCTGTTTGCCCAAGCGTTTCATGACGAAGCCTTGGTTGCGTTAGCGACCGAGTGGCAGAGAACGATGAACTTACCGCTAGGGGCGACCGAAATAGAATTAGAGAGTTGCGAGAGTGTGGACCTATTGGTTTGTGGTGCACACATGAAAGATTTAGCGCTCAATCATCAACTGATTGAGTTAGGTGCGAACTTTAAACGGCGAACCACGACATCTGAACACTATTCTCTTTATTGCTTAGCCGGCGGACCCCCACTGAGACCGGGCTTAGTCCGTCATTCAAACCAAGGGCAAAAGATTGAAGTTGAAATTTGGCGCGTGCCGAAAAAGCAGCTTGGTTCCCTGTTGATGCAAATCCCCCATCCATTGGGGTTAGGCCGCGTTGAGATTGATTCTGGTGACTGGGTTACTGGGTTCATATGTGAAGGGATTGGGATTGAAGGGGCTACCGACATTACCCGGACTGGAGGGTGGAGGTATTATCTGCAAGAGTCGTAACTCGACTTTTGCAATAACCTCTATTTACAGTTCGGACATTCGATTGGTTGCTGAGATCAATGTCAGTTTTGTACCCATGCCTCATGCAAAAACACTACTCACCAGTGTTTAGCGTGGGGCAGAGTTTCAATAGCCAATATGTGAATAGTATAATAATACAATAAATTTGTGGTTTTGTGATCAATCC
This sequence comes from Vibrio sp. R10-SG-ISO4, assembly GCF_059834135.1. Classification (NCBI taxonomy): domain Bacteria; kingdom Pseudomonadati; phylum Pseudomonadota; class Gammaproteobacteria; order Vibrionales; family Vibrionaceae; genus Vibrio; species Vibrio sp. R10-SG-ISO4. The sequence continues at coordinate 342,083 of NZ_JCBDHJ010000017.1, read as the reverse complement.
CTTTTTTTTCTCCTCTTATCGCCATCATTGTTTGAGCTTTGTTCATAAACCCTCCCAATAGGATATGATTTTAAAGCTGACCTCTACTAGATTTTTTACTAAAAGTTGATTGTTAACTTTATGAATATAAAGGGCTTAATATGGTTTTTGAGCCTTGCCTTGTTGTAGCCAACGTTCAAGTGAATGACCTGAAAGCAGCAAAGAACAGATTTTCGTCTTTGTGTTTTGGATCAAATATTCAGCAAGCCGCCAAATCGCATGCTGTCTAAGTCACGTTTTTTCTTTCATTTGAGATATAAGATTATTGTATGACTAGTAAAGAGTCATGTCATGGAGCTTGTTTCTCTGAATATCTGAAACTCATAAAGACGAGACTGAATAATGAACAAAATTAGCATTGTAGCCATAGCAGTGGCATCAACATTGACTGCAGGGACCCTATCCGCAGCATCTATTGATTATCGATACGAGTACCGAGCTGCAACTGATTACCGCAAGAACGGTGCTGATCAAGATACACATGTGGATGCACGTCATCAGCATAGGGTAAAAATCGGCGAGAGCTTTAAAATCAATGATGATTGGAAGCACTCTTCGAGTTTAGAAATCAAATTTCATGAAGACAGCACATACGTAGATGACGATGGCAATATCAAGCCAGCCAACAGTGGTTCTTTTTACAATGGCAATTGGTACATCTACGGAATGGAGCTAGATAATACCGCGACGTATAAGGTCGACAATCATTGGTCGTTACAAGTCGGTATGCCTATAGCCTGGGACTGGGATGAACCCAATGCACACGAAGGCGACTGGAAACTGAAAAAAATCACCTATAAGCCTCAATTACGTGTCATTTATAAGTCGGATTTCGGGCTTACAACTGGATTGCGTTACAGACATGAAATTAATGATTTCCGCAACCATGATACAGATGGTCTGGCTTTTGGTGACAAAGATTCTGAGACTGGTGAACGATTAGCGACAGCACAGAAATCGAAAATAACTTATACGGGCTCTTATAAAATTGAACAATACCCAAAAGTTAATCTTTCCTGGGAAGCAAACTACGTGAAGTCCCATAACAATGTGTTGTTATATGATGATAAAGATTGGGAATGGGATGCTGGTATTAAGCTTGGGTATAAATTCGAATCTTGGAAGCCTTACGTAGAACTTTGGTCTTCTGACATTAGTTCTTCGTCAAGCGATAGAGAAGCTAAATACCGATTTGGTGTTACTTATAGTTTCTAGAGTACTAATTAATTTCAAAAAACAAAATGATAAAATTAGAGCTGTTAATTGAGGTTTTATATCAATCGATAGCAATATTAATTATTTCGAATATGAGAATGGATTATGAAATATTCTAAACTATCTATTGCGATTGGGCTATTAAGTGGTCTTCTATATGGTTGTAATGGAGATGGACTCGTTGTTGGGGATACAGGCGATAGCACCGTTGATGTTACGTTGACTAGTGGTATGTGGCAATTAGGTGACTCAGACTCAGATCCTGGGTTACCCAATGTTTATGTATTTTCTGATGATGGAAACCATAAATATTATGATGATGATGCAGATGTTACCGCTGGATATGTTATAAAGGATGCAAGCGTATCAACTGTGTCTGCTTTTAACAGTTCATCCGGTACGGTGTCATTTAAGTTCTATGATGCGACTGGTGTGGAAAGTAACGCAACAGATATTTCGGATGCCGCTTTTACTATAAATACAGATGGTTCGTTAACTATCGTCAGTGATGATCTATCGGAAGCGCTTTCTAGTAATGATCAAACCAACGTTGATGGAGTAAAACAAGCAGTAGCGGATGCGAACAGCGATAGTGGTATCAATGGTTACGTGCGCGTGCTGGACACCAACCATGGTGGTACGAAAACCGACGTGGGCGAGTTGCGTTTAAAACTCTCTGACTCAGCCACAGCGGCAACGGTAGACAGTATTCTACGAGGTAAAGTATCAGTCAAGTTAGTATATCAAGTGGATGAGAGTACCGAACAACCCGAAAATGGGAATGGTAATAATGCTTATGTTTCGCTCTATTCATCAGGTACCTCAAATACAAACTTACATGGCGAAATTATCCTGAATAATGGTGATATTTACTACCGTTCTACTGAGACAGACAGCAGTGGTAAGCCGCAAGTCTCTGAGCAACCTGTCGGGACTTATGAGCTCGGTCAAGATCTATTTGTTGAACTAAATTGGTCAGACGGTTATTACACATTTTCAATCAACGAAGATACTTATGATAATAATGGTAATGGATTTGAAGCCTTCGACAAAACGGCAGTTCAAATTATCGCATTGAAGCTCGGCGATACGAGTAATACGACGCACTATGAGTTGTTGATTGACGATTTCACCGTCTACTCTCACGATAGTATGGATGACGAAGTCGTCTTCTCCGATACCTTTGATACTTATACTAACGGTCAAAACTTGTCAGGCAACCCGTATAACAACAACTCTGCAGAAGCAATCGTTGTTTTGGACGGTAATTCCCCTGGCAATCCGACGGACCCGGTTGACAACCAAGTAGCCGCTATCACGGATACAGATACGACTGACACAGGCGAGCTTCGATATAAGTTCGATGAAGGAATGACAACGGGCTTACATAAAGTATCGATGTTTTATTCTGTGGGTGAGACCGAGTCTGCTTATGTATCTCTATTCGATGAGAAAAACTCAACAAGTTCTCTTATTGGCGAGCTCAGACTTGATGAAGGAAAAATAACCCTACGTGGTGAGGACGAGCAGGTTGCGACATTTACACCAGGTACGTGGGTTGACCTAGAGATGTCGTGGGACACATCCAGTGAATCTGAGCCGGGTAACTACTGGGTGAAAATTGATGGTGTTGAATATGGACCATATACATCTCAAAACTCAGGTTATGGTATTCCTGTGACCGCAACGACAATAAAGTTTTCTTCTAACTCAGGTACGGCAGAAACAACACTGTACGTTGATGACTATCAAGTCTATTCAGATATTGAAGGGACAGTAGAAGTATTTAATGATGACTTTGAGAGTTATGATATTGGTTACGAACTAAATGTATCACCTTATAACTCCAGTACTTTTTCTTCTGTCGTTTCAACCGATCCATTGTCTTCAGATTGAATATAAATAATAGGATGTAAAAATAATTATTAAAGCTGCCTTTTTAGCAGCTTTAATTTTATTGTTCATTTAATAATAAAAGCTTAGAAAAGTGAGTTTCAAGGCGTGTTTTGGAGATTAAATACTTTACTTTCAACTAATACTCAACGACATGAATATATTGTGTTTGTTAACAGTCGCGGAAACTGCAAAAATTTGAGTAATCAGGATGCTCAAGAAAGTGATGGACCCCACATAGTCCGAGATGAGGCGAGATCATGGTCTCATTTATCGAACCTTTATGCATTTGTAGTATTAAATTATGTAATAGTTTGGTTCAACCATGCAACAAGACTAGAGCCAACGTAAGAGAGTGACAACAAAAAGTCTGTTGAATGGCGGTTATATAAAATTATGAGTTTGAATAGGTGCTAAACAAATGAAACATATCTACCTCAAAAGCGTTCTAACTACCTCTATTTTGCTAGCAGTGGGTTGTGCTAGCACTTCTGACCAAGCTGCGGATCCATTTCCAAACAATAAAGAGACCGGTTTAGAAATTTTGACTCCAACAGCGATCACTGCAAGCAGTCATGATGGAAATGTACCCGCTCGATTATTCGACGGCGACCTAATGACTCGATGGGCAGCCAACGGTGATGGTGAATGGGCGGTGCTTGACTACGGTACTCTTCATGAATTTGATGCCGTGCAGATTGCCTTCAGCAAAGGAAACGAACGTGTCACCAACTTTGAGATTCAAACCAGTGAAGACGGAGAAAATTGGAACACGGTTCTGCCTAACCAGCAAAGTTCTGGCAAGGTGATTGGCCTTGAGCGATTCCAATTCTCGCCCGCCGTCCAAGCGCGATATGTACGCTATGTTGGTTTTGGCAACTCAAAGAATAAGTGGAACTCGGTAACAGAGTTTGCTGCAGTTAATTGTAGTATTAATGCGTGTCCTGCCAGTCATATCATTACAGATTCAGTCGTCGCAGCTGAGCAAGAATTGATAGCCCGTATGGAGGCAGAGTCTAAGGCCCTAAAAGAGGCGAGAAAAGATCTTCGCAAAGGTGACTTCGGAGCGCCTCTAGTCCTTCCTTGCTCAACAACAGTTTCATGCGATTTATCTAAGCCAATGGCTGTACCTTCATTGCCAGAAACACCGCTCGCGAGTAATGCTCCTGGACAAAATTTCGATTTAACGCGATGGAAATTAACCACGCCTTTCGATCACGATGGAGATGGTAGAGCCGACGATGTGAATGAGTGGGATCTTGCAAACGGTTTCCAACATCCTGATATTTTCTATACGGCTCCAGACGGTGGAATGGTCTTTAAAACATACGTAAAAGGCGCGCGCACTTCCAAAAATACCAAATATGCCCGGACTGAACTCAGAACAATGCTTCGAGCGGGTGACAAATCTCATTCAACAAAAGGCGTGAACCCGAATAACTGGGTCTTCAGCTCCGCACCTGTCGAGGACCAAAAAGCGGCAGGTGGTGTCGATGGCGTCTTAGAAGCAACGTTGAAGATAGACCATGCAACCGTAACTGGAGATGCCCATGAGGTTGGCCGTTTTATCATTGGTCAAATTCATGACAAGGATGATGAGCCGATTCGATTGTACTACCGTAAGCTACCTGACCAACCAACAGGGGTGGTGTATTTTGCCCATGAGAATACTAACAGCGGTACAGAGGATTACTACAATCTCATCGGAGACATGACAGCAGAAGTTGGTGACCAAGGTATCGCATTAGGCGAGTTATTCAGTTATCGAATCGCGGTAGAAGGCAACACGATGACAGTCACCCTAATGCGAGAAGGACATGACGATATCGTTCAGGTTGTCGATATGAGTGAGAGTGGGTATGACGTCGGCGGAAAGTACATGTACTTTAAAGCTGGCGTGTATAACCAAAATATCAATGGTGAGCTAGACGATTACTCACAGGCAACTTTTTACAAGTTGACGCAATCTTTTGGTCAGTTTAAAGGCTAAATCTATATAGAGTTTTGCGTGTGGGATGCACAAGTTTTAATGCCAGTCAGGTTAGCTGACTGGTATTTTTTATTTGGATGCGAACAACAGGAAATCTAGTGTCCAACACTTTTGAATTAGCGAGTCATGGATAGCTGCCTCAAAACTTGATCGTAGGTTGTTATTGGCGGAGCAGTCTTCGTCATCCGCTATGCATCATCGCATTGATTTTGCGCTTTTAACCCGACCATTGTGATGTCTCACCATGAAACTTCTTCATGTTTCATGTGAAGTAATACCAATATTCTTCAACTCGTGAACTCCGTATAACTGGCGTTAGGCTTTGACCCACCCAGCAGAGCCTAAATCGTCAGCGTTTTCTTAGGAAATAGGATAATTACAATGAATAACGAGTTCACTTTTAGGATTAAAAGCCTGCGTTTTGATGAGCATTATCAGCCGTCAGACAACACGCGTATTACCACCAACTTTGCAAACTTGGCACGGGGCGAGCAACGTCAAGAGAACCTGCGAGCGGCGCTGCGAATGATGGACAATCGCTTTAATTCGCTTGCCCATTGGGACAATCCTACTGGTGATCGTTACGCATTGGAGTTGGACATCATCTCCGTCGAGATTGCGTTGGACGGGCAAAGTGACGCTTTTCCCTCGATAGAAGTCCTGCAAACGCATATTTTGGATCGTAAAAACAATCAACGCATTGAAGGTATCGTGGGGAATAACTTCTCTTCCTATGTGCGCGATTACGATTTTAGTGTCTTACTGCTTGAGCATAATAAGCAGACGAGCCAGTTTAGTGTGCCGCCAAAATTTGGTGAGCTGCATGGTCAACTGTTCCAGTCTTTTGTTCGCTCTGCGACATATCACCAATCGTTTAACAAGCGTCCGGTGATTTGCCTCAGTGTTTCTGACAACAAAATCTATCGCCGCACCAGCAATCAACACCCGGTGCTCGGTGTTGAGTATCTGCCGAATGAATCGTCGTTTACTGAGCAGTATTTCAAAAAGATGGGCTTAGACGTACGTTACTTTATGCCGCCGAACTGCGTCGCGCCCCTGGCTTTCTACTTCTTTGGCGACTTACTCAATGATTACACCAATCTTGAACTCATTAGCACGATCAGCACGATGGAGACCTTTCAAAAGATTTATCGCCCAGAGATCTACAACGCTAACGCAGCCGCGGGCGCGGTGTATCAGCCAAAATTGAACAATCTCGATCACTCTCTGACACAAATCGTCTATGACCGAGAAGAACGCAGCCAATTGGCAGTAGAGCAAGGGAAATTTGCACAAACGCACTTTATTCAACCGTATCAAGCGCGACTTGAGCAGTGGTCAGAAAGCTACGCGTAACCATGATGAAAACTCTGTGAAGGAACAATCGATGAAAATATTACTACCGACATCTACCGCGGGAAGCTTACCTAAACCGTCATGGCTTGCCGAGCCGGAGACACTCTGGTCCCCGTGGAAGTTAGAAGGGAAAGCGCTGCAAGATGGAAAACGCGATGCTCTGCGTGTTGCCTTGCAAGAGCAGCAATTCGCGGGCGTTACTATCGTCAGTGACGGCGAGCAAACGCGCCAGCACTTTGTCACTACATTCATTGAGCATTTGGGTGGGGTGGATTTCGACAATCGTCAAACCGTGACCATTCGTAATCGTTATGAAGCAAGCGTGCCAACCGTGGTTGGCCCGGTAAGTCGCATCAAACCCGTGTTTGTCGAGGACGCGAAATTTTTGCGCCAGCAAACTGACCAACCCATCAAGTGGGCACTGCCTGGGCCGATGACTATGATCGATACCTTGTATGATGCGCACTACAAAAGCCGTGAGAAATTGGCGTGGGAGTTTGCCAAGATCCTCAATCAAGAAGCAAAAGAGCTTGAAGCGGCAGGTGTCGATATCATCCAGTTTGATGAACCCGCGTTTAATGTGTTCTTCGATGACGTGAACGACTGGGGAATCGCCTGCTTAGAACGTGCGATTGAAGGGCTTAAATGTGAAACCGCGGTGCACATCTGCTATGGCTACGGTATCAAAGCCAACACTGACTGGAAAAAAACGTTGGGCAGCGAGTGGCGCCAGTATGAGGCCGTGTTCCCTAAGTTGCAGCAATCAAACATCGATATTATCTCACTAGAGTGCCACAACTCACGTGTGCCGATAGAGTTGTTATCATTGATTCGAGGCAAAAAAGTGATGGTGGGCGCTATTGATGTCGCCACTCATGACATTGAAACGCCAGAAGAGGTCGCAAGTACGCTCAGAGAAGCGCTCAAATATGTCGATGCAGATAAGTTGTACCCTTGTACCAACTGCGGCATGGCACCTTTGCCTCGCGAGGTCTCTGCTGCCAAGCTCAAAGCATTGAGCGACGGCGCCAAAATAGTCCGAGACGAGTTAGTCGCATCGGCGTAACGCATTGTTGAGCTCGGATTGTATGCGCTGGGTTTGACAGCCTCACCACTGAGGTCTATATTCAGCGCGTTATTTCACCTAAAGCGAGGACACAAGATGATTGTAATGATGACCAGCAACTGGGCAGTGAAAGGGTAAACCGCCAAATCGCTCTTTGTGGATAATCCACAGTCCCCCTTCTTTGCCCGGTATCACCGGGGTCAACTCTATCCGAATTAGACCCTAATGCTCTATGTATTAAGGCGCATTGTTGCGTCTGGGATAATTCAATCATGAATACAAAATTTTCTTTTTTAACCGCGGCCAACAAAAAGCCGAATTTGCTTAAACGTCTCGGTTGGAAGCCATTTTTTCAGCAGCAGATCTCATTAGACGATTACGATGATACTCGTTGGGCTCGCGTCATCGCACATCATCGCAGTGGTTACGTGCTGCTAAGCCAACAAAGTGACGGCTATCAAGAGCATCATTTACCGATCACCCGTTCATTGCCAGCGATGACCGTTGGCGATTGGCTAGTGTTGGATGGTCAGCAACAGTTCTCGTCGCTACTTGAACGCCGAAGCCTGTTTAGCCGAAAAGCCGCAGGGACAAAGGTCGAACAGCAACTGATTGCCGCCAATGTGGACACCGTATTTATCGTCTGTTCGCTTAACCATGATTTCAACCTAAGCCGCATTGAGCGCTACCTTGCCCTTGTTAATGAAGCCAAGGTTGAGCCCGTAGTCGTGCTGACTAAAGCCGATTTGTGCGAGGATGAAGCGGCGCTGCGCCAACAGGTGCAGCAATTGGATCCATTTCTCATGGTTGAGAGTGTTAATGCACTTGACGCTAACAGCGTAAGTCGCTTGATGAGCTGGTGCGGCGAAGGCCAAACGGTGGCGTTTATCGGATCGTCTGGGGTGGGGAAATCCACGCTCGTCAATACCTTGCTAGGAGAGCAGGAGCAAGCGACCGGAGGTATCCGTGAAGATGACAGCAAGGGTAGGCACACGACCACTTCGCGCTCGATTCATTTTCTGCCCTCGGGCGCGGTTTTGCTCGATACTCCGGGAATGCGAGAAATTCAACTGGCGGACTGTGAAGATGGCGTGAGTGAGACTTTCGCGGACGTAGAGAGCTTGGCCAAAGCGTGCCGCTTTGGTGATTGTCAGCATCAAAGTGAGCCGGGCTGCGCCGTGCAGCAAGCTATCGCCAATGGCGAGTTAGATGAACGCCGTTTTAACAACTACCAAAAGCTCTTACGTGAGCAGGCCCATAACGGCGCCACGCTTGCGCAGCAACGAGCGCAAAGTAAACAATTTGGCAAAATGGTGCGACGGGTAATGGGAGAAAAGCAAAAACGCAGAAACGGGGTGTAATCTCGATAAGCATCAAGGAGGCGAAATGCCTCCTTGAAATTAGGCTGCGGCCGTTTCATGCTGATCGTATCGTTATTAAATGGTGATTACACTAAGTTATCACCTCAACTCTATATTGGTGTTATCCATGAAATCTTCACTTGGCTTCTTTCTTTTCAGCAGCGCGTTTTATGTCAGCGCTGATGTGACATTACCGCCGTTTGAGATTAATGACTCAACGTGGCGTGAAAAAGTGTTTTCTGGCAATACTCAATATCAGCCAATGCTAGGTGGTTCAGTGCTGCAAGCAGTCAGTGAAGAGAGTGCGTCTGGCTGGGTAATCGCTAAGCGCGTTGATCTTTTGCAGACACCGATGATCCATTGGCGATGGAAAGTGGACCAAGCACTCACCAGATTAGACGAGCGCAGCAAACAAGGGGATGATTATGCCGCGCGGATTTATCTTGTGATGGAAAAGGGCTTGATGGGACTAAGCTCACAAGCGCTCAATTACGTTTGGTCGAGCTCACAAAGTGAAGGCACTTCTTGGGATAATGCTTATGCAGGTGAAAGGGTCAAAATGTTAGCGGTGAAAGACAACGAGGCAAAACTTGGCTTATGGCATGATGAAAAGCGTAACGTTTATCAAGACTTCATCACCTACTTTGGCGACAAGGGTAGTGATATCGATAACGCCCGCGCGTACCAGTATATTGATGTCATTGCTATTATGACCGATACGGACAATAGAGGCGAGCAAGCCCATGCGTTCTATGGTGAAATAAGGTTTACAGAACAGTGAGTAATGTTTGTCACCATGGAATTTTAGTGATGAATGTTTTTGGGGTTTTATGAGTGATGGATGTCGAATAGAATCGGTTGTTTATAAACGACGAACCTCAGATCTCCCATTTGACCCCAGATGGGTAATCTCCATAATTGACCGAGTAGTGCTATGACTTTTTCTCCTATCAAAACTGCTGTAGTGGGCTACGGCTTTTCTGCAAAAACCTTCCACATCCCGTTTATTACCAGCTTAGAAGCCTTTGATTTTGTTGCTGTCAGCACCAGTAAGACAGAGGTAGCCCAAGATTGGCCAAACGTCCAGCACTTTACAGACGCCGTGGCGATGCTTACTCAATCTGACGCTGAACTGGTGATTATTACCGCACCCAACAGTGAACACTTTCCGTTAGCGAAATTAGCATTGGAAAAAGGGAAGCACGTCATCATTGAGAAGCCGTTTGTGACGAATGTGCAAGATGGTCAGGCGTTGATTGATTTGGCGAAAAAAAGTCAGTGTCTACTCAGTGTTTACCACAATCGACGTTGGGATGGAGACTTTTTAACCGTCAAATCCCTTATTGAAGAGGGCAGAGTGGGTGACGTCAAACATTTCGAGTCTCACTTTGACCGATTCAGACCCGAAGTGCGCGTTCGCTGGCGTGAGCAGGCGACCGATGGCGGCGGTATTTTATTCGATCTTGGCTCGCATCTTATCGATCAAGCGCTTGAACTGTTTGGCTTACCAGAGGCGATCAGTGCTCATTGCAAAATGCTGCGTCCATCGAGCACCACGGTGGATTACTTCAACGTTACGCTTCATTACCCCAACCGATTAGCAGTACTTCATGGCGATATGTTCAGCGCGGGTCCTAACCATCGTTTTACTGTTAAGGGCACACAGGGCAGTTATGAAAAATACGGTCTTGATCCGCAGGAGTCTCAGCTAATTTCAGGCATGACACCCTTAGACCCAAGCTGGGGCCAAGAAAGTGAGGTGCACTTTGGGCGTTTTTATCACGGTGAAGGCTCTGAGCGGATTGATACTTTTTCGGGTCAATACCAAACCTATTTTGAGCAAATGGCCAGCGCGATTCGACACAACACAACAGTCCCGGTCACGCCCTCACAAGCGCTAGTGACGATTCGCCTGATTGAATTAGCGATGCAGAGCAGCCGCTTAGGGCAAACATTAGCACTGGAAGGTCAATGGGAGTGGAATCAATGACTCAAGCGTCATTAGAGGTATTGTTAGAGCAAGAAGCTGAACTTCAGTTTGAACGCTTTAACAATGAGACAGCGTGGGAGCTGGGGCTGGCGTTAAAACAGCGTGCCGAAGCGCAGTCGGCGGCTGTGTTGGTGGAAGTGTATGCATTTGAACAGGTCATTTTTCAGTTCGCCATGCCCGGAACCACAGCCGACAACCTAGACTGGGCGATGCGCAAACGCCGATCTGTGATGCGATTTGGCCACAGCTCCTATTACTTAGGTCAGTACAATGCGCAAAAGCAGCGAGATTTTGAACGCCAAGCGCACCTAGATGCGACTCAGTACTGTGCGCATGGTGGGTCATTCCCGATTCGAATTCGAGGTTGTGGCCTTGTAGGTGCCATCACGGTCTCGGGGTTACCTCAAGCTGACGATCATCAGTTAGTGATTGAGGTGTTGAGTGACTATTTGGCTAATTGTTCAAGAGTCACCTAAATCTAGGTGACCTAAATCTGATGGCGAAAAGTCTTATGCTAGGGCGTTGGGGTGCCCAGGTCAGCGCGCATTTGATCAATAATGCGCATGTGCTCTAGCGTTGATGAGAGAGGGTGAATCTCACTAAACACTTGGCCACTGCGAATGCATGCCATGGCTTCACGAATCTGGTATTCAAACCCACCGCCGTGATGGGTGACCTGAAAGGTTTCAGGGGCGTTATCGTCAGCGTAGAGCGTGGCAGATTGGGCACCAAAGAAAGGCGCATCAATGACAATGCGTCCATGAGTGCCTGAGATTTGCATCACCATTGGCTCATCCACATGAAAGCTACAATGAAAAGTGGCGTGCCGGCCGTCACCATAATCTAAAAGTGCATTAACCGTCTCTTCCACCCCTGTTTGCCCGACATCGCCGCTCAGTTTCCAGTCACACGGCGCCTGACCAAATAGGAGGTTCGATAGCGCGATATTGTAAATACCAATGTCGTGCAGTGCGCCACCACCGAGTAAGGGATCAAATAAACGATCATTTGGGTCAACATCCACCTTAAAACAAAAGCTCGAGTGAACCTGTTTCACATCGCCAATTTGCGCCAACCATGTGTTCATATTTCGCCAAACAGGGAGAAATTTCGACCACAGCGCCTCCATGATGAAAGTGGACTGTTCTAAAGCGAGGCTCGCCAACGCTTGTGATTGCGCGGCATTCATCGTCAATGGCTTTTCACACAACACCGGTTTTCGGGCCAACAAGCATTGTTTTGCTAGCTCAAAGTGAAACGCATGAGGTGTGGCGATGTAGATGGCATCGATGTCGGGGTCGCGAATTAACTCGGCGTAATCCAAATATATGCGATCGATTCCATACTGCTCAGCGAACGCCGTTGCGCGCTGTTTATCTCGACTGGCGACGGCTGTGATACAGGCATCGTCGACAACACGGATCCCTTTGGCAAAGTTATGCGCGATGCGACCCGGCGCAATCACGCCCCATTTCATGACGGGTTGAGTGTGAGTGGCTGACATGAGTTCTCCTTTCTCTTTGCAGTCTGCACTATAGCGTATTAATTAGGCAGCTCATGCGCACACAAACGAGAGTGTGAGCACTCTCAACTGCTTACCTTACTCGGTGACCATTTCTGGTGCAGGTTTCATGGCGGCCTCATCACTCACGGAAGTGGTCGTCTGATTGCTGAGGTGATAAATCATCGCAGGTAAGTCATTACGATAGAAGCTTGCAGTATAAGCACTGTTCGCTTTAGGCAGTGAAGCGGCAAATCGCTCAAGATCAGCACTCAGCATGTCCAGTGATGTCTCTTGGGCCGCATCAATTCGCTCATCAATCGTCTTGACCAAGTTGTTTAACGTCTCTTGGTATTGCTCAACCGTGTGGCTGTTGACCGGTTGAAAAACGAAAAACAGGTTGGCTAAACGGAGCACGGCCATTTCTGTTTCTGGAGTTAGGGCATCAAGGGCACAAAAGCGTTCTATGTGGCCTTTGAATGTCTGTTTAATGCGTTTGGAGCGCAGCAATAGCGTCTGCTTTGCGTCTTGGCGACTTTTTCTACGTACAGATTCGGAGTGATAGTAGTGCGCCAGCAGCGCGGTAAGGACGATAGCCAACAAAATAACAAGGGTGAGTAACATAAAAAAGGAAAGGCAAGGATAACGTGGTAAAACAATGCATTAGTTTATATATCAATAGCGTTGAAAAGCAAAGGGTTTGATGGTGCAAACCCAATGCGTGTAATGGTTTGTGTGAGGACGGCGTTTTAGAGAAAACAGATCTCCGACGCTATTACCCGACTAATCCCAGATGGGTGCTAACCCATCTGGGTCGACTTCACGCCCATTTCTTTCTAATGCGTCGATGCGTGCCATATTATCATCACTCAGTGTTAGCTTTTGCGCCTCAAGGTTGCTGGCTAAGTTATCGCGCTTGGTCGATGAAGGGATCACAGCGTAGCCTTTGTTTAGCGCCCAAGCGAGTGTAACTTGTGCTGGGGTTGCGTTGCACTCAACCGCGATCTGTTTGATGACCTCATCGTGAAGCACTTTGCCGTAGGCGAGCGTCATGTATGACGTCACCTGAATCCCTTGGTGTTGCATGAATTCAACCAGTTTGTTGTTTTGCAAATAAGGGCTCAGTTCAATTTGGTTAGTGGCAATGTTATCGACACCGACGATATCAATCGCTTGCTGAAGTAGGTCGATATTGAAGTTCGACACGCCAATCTGTTTTGTCAGACCAAGCGTCTTTGCTTCCATCAGCGCCTTCATGTACTCCTCGATATTCTTGTCTGTCCCCGGCCAATGAATCAGAGTGAGGTCGACGTAATCCGTGTTGAGTTTCTTAAGGCTCTCTCGAAGGCTAGCAATAAGTGATGCCTCGCTCATGTTATCCACCCAAATCTTGGTGGTAATAAATAGCGATTCACGAGGCAGATGACTTGCCGCGATCACCTCTCCAATGTCCGCTTCATTGCCATAGATTTGCGCTGTATCAATGGCGCGATAGCCTAAGTCGAGCGCGTGTTTGACCGATTGTTTTACTGTGTCTCCTGTCAGACGAAATGTGCCGACACCGAAAGTGGGAACTGCCATATGAACTCCTATTTTTAAAGGAAGGGTTTGTGTGCTGACCAATGTACGGTGTCTATTTCTTGCGGTATAGTTAACAAAAAGAAAATCTAATTTGATAATTAGTAAACAATGAAAGCGACCCTCGATGAGATGAAGACGTTTGTGACTGTAGTGGATGTGGGTTCGATCAGCGATGCTGCACAAGTATTGTCGGTGACGGTCTCTGCTGTCAGTCGCACCGTATCGCGGTTAGAAACGAAACTCGACACGACGCTGCTTAATCGTACAACGCGAAAGCTAGATGTGACGAGTGAAGGGACGGTCTACCTCGCCAAAGTTCGGCAAATCTTGGATGAGGTAGAAGCGGCGGAAGCGCAGCTGACCAGCCAAAAAACACAACCATCAGGATTGTTGAGAATCAATGCCGCGACCCCTTTTTGTTTGCATGTGCTGACGCCACTAATTGCTCGCTATCAGCAAACGTATCCTGATGTGGAGATTGAGTTAAATTCCAATGAAGAGAACATCGATCTGGTCGGCAAAAAGACCGACATTGCGTTTCGCATCGGAGAACTAAGAGATTCAACGCTCAGAGCCACGTTTATTGGCCATAGCCGTATACGCATTCTTGCCAGTCCTGCGTATATTGAAGCACAAGGCAAACCTAACTGTGTTCAAGATCTGCTGTCGCACAAATTGCTGGGCTTTAGCCGCCCGGAGTCGCTAAAAGATTGGCCATTGCTTGATGACAGTAACAAGCTAATCAAGATCACGAGTAATCTACGTTCGGACAACGGGGAAACGATTCGTGCCTTAGCACTGCACGGTGCTGGGATTGCTTGCTTGTCAGACTTCATGACTTATCAAGATAGGCAGAGTGGCGCTCTCATTGAATTGCTTACAGATGCTTCACAAGACATTCGTCAGCCCATTCACGCTGTCTATTACCGTAACTCTGCTACGTCACGACGCATCAGTTCTTTTATTGATTTCGTCAAGAAAGAAGTGACAGTGCAAGAGGGACGTTTTTTGTAATGCCGATGCCTACTCGCACCATCAATCACAAGGACAAATAATGCTGGAACTAGGAATGAACCGAGAGCAATGGATGATCAGTGCTATCTTACTAGGTACGGTGTGCCTGTTTTTGCTCGGACGGTGGCGACACGATATGGTGGCTTGTGTAGGTAACGAAACAAAAAAGGGGAGCCATTCGCTCCCCAAGACAGTGTTGACGTGGTGGAATAAAAACTTAGGCCGTAGCGAACTTGTAGGTGCGGTAACCACCGAGTAGGTTGCGCGCCTTAAAGCCGTTGCTGACCAATTGACGGTAGGCCACGTTACCGCGTAACCCTACTTGACAGTAGATAACGATCTCTTTGTCTTTAGGTAGCTCGTTCATGCGGTGACGCAACTGGTCGACAGGGATGTTAATCGCACCATCGATGTAACCGACTGATTCCAACTCACCTGGGTTACGCACGTCAAGCAAGACTTGGTCCTCTGTGAGGTTGTCGATTTCATCAAAGTGAATCGCTTTGCTGTCGCCTTTGATTAGGTTGTTGGCAACAAACGCGGCTTGGTTGATGACGTCTTTTGCCGAGCCGTACGGTGGAGCGTAAGTTAATTCAAGGTGCTGCAACTGATCGACAGTCATACCTGCGCGCTGAGCTACCGCCATCACGTCAATGCGTTTATCGACGCCATCTTTACCGACCGCTTGTGCGCCCAAAATCTTGCCAGAGGTTGGGTCAAACAGCATTTTAAACGACACAATTTCCGCGCCCGGGTAGTAGCTCGCATGGCTCGCGGTGTGAACATACACTTTTTCATAGGCGATGCCTGCGCGTTTTAGCTGCTTCTCATTCTTACCGGTAGAGGCGACGGCAAGATCAAAAATCTTACAGATCGCAGTGCCCTGTGTACCTTGGTACTGTTCACTGCGGCCAAGCATATTGTCTGCCGCCATGCGGCCTTGACGGTTGGCAGGTCCTGCAAGGGGGACCAATGTCTGCTCACCGGTCACGAAGTCTTTCTCTTCGACCGCATCACCGACGGCGTAGATGCTAGGATCGCTGGTTTGCATCGCTTCATTGGTGTAAATGCCGCCAAGGGTACCAATCTGTAGACCCGCTTCCTGAGCGAGCTTGGTTTCAGGGCGCACACCAATAGCCATGATAAGAATGTCAGTGGTGAGCGTTTCGCCATTGTTAAGTGACAGTTTCAACTCACCTTCGATGTGTTGATGTTCGACATCCTCACCCGAAGCGATACTTGCCATGTGATCATTGGGTACATATTCGACGGCGCTTAACGCAACACCCAATTTGAGATCGATGCCGCGCTGGCGAATTTCCGCGTGCGCTAAGCCTGCCATTTCACGATCGACGGGCGTCATCACTTGATCGGCCATTTCTATGAGGGTGGTTTTGATGCCGAGCTGGTGGAAGGCTTCCATCATTTCAAGGCCAATAAACCCGCCGCCCACGACAGTGGCGTGGTCCGGTTTGTTCATCTGAATCGTTTTGATGATGCGATCCATGTCTGGAATGTTGCGCAGTGAATGCGTCAGCGGATTCTTGATACCAGGGATCGGTGGCACAACTGGACCTGCGCCAGGGCTTAATAGAAGAAAGTCATAAGACTCTTGGTATTCAGTGCCATCAAGCAGATTTTTTACCGTGATGGATTTGTCTTCGCGATTAATGCGCACCACTTCATTCATCACGCGGACATCGACGTTAAATCGTGCAAGGAAGCTCTCCGGAGTTTGTAACAGGAGCTTACTGCGGTCGGTAATGTCGCCGCCGATGTGGTAAGGCAAGCCGCAGTTGGCAAACGAAACAAACTCACCACGTTCAAACATGATGATTTGAGCATCCTCGCTAAGGCGACGAGCACGAGCAGCCGCAGATGCACCACCTGCAACACCGCCTACGATAACAATTTTAGTCATGGGTGACTCCGATTAGTGAAAACCAAGTTTTTTCAAAAAGAAAGCGGCAGGGCACAAACCTGTAAACGCGCTTTGAATCAAGTTAACGCCAACAAACACAGTTAGCCAAACAAAGTGGTTACTGACGGTGAAGGTCAGTACCACCGATAGCAGAACCATACTGCCTGCCAGTACACGAATAGCATTTTCTAACGTCATGATCGTTCTCCCTTCGAATCATTTCCGTGATGAAACCCTCGTACTATAGAACTCTAAATTAGAAAAGTCTAATGTTTATTTGTCTAATTGCTAAAATACTAAATTAGTATTGACTAAATTAGGTTTGAGTTTATTATCAAGCCATTCGTTAGAGAGCATTCCATTGCAAAATAATAGGTGTGTCATGAGTGAACAAACATTGAATCTAAGCCAAATGCAACAAAATGCGGTTGAGGCTTCTGAGCTACTCAAGGTCATGGCTCACCCAGAGCGTTTGATGGTCTTATGTCAATTGACGCAAGGCGAAGTCGGCGTTGGGGCGTTGCAAGAAGGGTCGGCACTGAGTCAATCCGCCTTCTCTCAACATCTTACTGTGCTGCGTAAGCACGGGTTAATACAGGCGCGTAAAGAGTCCCAACAGGTGTTCTACTCCTTGGCAGATGCGCGAGTGATTCAACTTATTCAGAGTTTAGAGACGATTTTTTGCGCTCGATAACACTGGGTAAACCCAACATTAATATATACAACATTTAGAGGTAAATATGGCGTTCACAGTTCCTTGGGAATCGTTAGCAGGAGGCATGTTACTTGGGGTTTCAGCCACGATTTTGTTGCTGATTAACGGAAAAATCGCGGGCATTAGCGGCATCATGACGGGGCTACTTACGCCGAAATCGAACGATTTTTCTTGGCGATTGCTTTTCGCGGTGGGCATGGTCTCGGGCGGTATTCTTGCAGCCTTGCTGTTTGTTGACGATGTGGTGACGGTCTATTCAACCAGTGCGACAGGATTGGCGCTCGCCGGTTTGCTTGTTGGAGTGGGTACACGCCTTGGCAACGGTTGCACCAGTGGGCACGGTATTTG
The DNA here is from genome assembly GCF_059834135.1 of Vibrio sp. R10-SG-ISO4. Taxonomy (NCBI): domain Bacteria; kingdom Pseudomonadati; phylum Pseudomonadota; class Gammaproteobacteria; order Vibrionales; family Vibrionaceae; genus Vibrio; species Vibrio sp. R10-SG-ISO4. The sequence goes on along the minus strand of NZ_JCBDHJ010000017.1, from coordinate 324,093 downwards.
TGGCCTTGGCCGTTTGTCTAAGCGTTCAATGGTCGCGACTGGCGTCTTTATGGGCGTGGCAGCGCTGACGGTATTTGTTCGATTCCACCTTGTATAACCCTAGGATCTTCTCATGAATAAAGTTGTTTTTCGTTTAACGTCACTGTTGGCAGGCGTGTTATTTGGCATGGGCATGGTGGTGTCGGGTATGGCAGACCCAAACAAAGTTCTGGGCTTTTTGGACATCGCGGGTCAGTGGGATCCAAGTTTGATGTTTGTGATGGGCGGCGCCTTGTTGGTGTTTATGCCGAGCTATTTTTTGTTGATTAAACCCAAGAAAAAGCCGCTCGCGGCACAGACCTTTTGCCTAGCAAAAAGTAAGCAGATTGATGGTCGATTGTTAAGCGGCGCTGCGCTGTTTGGCGTGGGTTGGGGGCTAGCCGGCGTTTGCCCAGGACCTGCAATGGCCAGTCTTGGTTTAGGTAACGTGGGCGTGTGGATCTTTTTTGCCAGCATGATGGTTGGTCTAGGGGCCACTAACCTAATGATTTGTTTTAAAAACAGCCGCAAGTCACAGTCTCAACTTGCTTAAGTTTTACACTGATACATAACCCCTCAAAAAAAGGAGCGGCGATCATGAAAAGGACATTTCAACTCTCTGTAGTCACGTCTGCACTGGCCGTGAGCCTGATGGGCTTTTCTTATGTGAGCATGGCTAACCAGAATGACACCTTGTACACGGTCACACGCGCTCCGATGGCGCAGAGTGTCCATTTAGATGGCGTGATTCAACCCGTCAATCAAGGAACCGTCGCCGCTCAGACGTCTGGGCGAGTTGTGAGCCTGCACGTTGATGTCAATGATGTCGTTAAACAAGGGCAAGTGTTGCTTGAAATCAGCGCGGTGCAACAATCGGCCTCGCTCGATGCCGCCAATGCACAACTGGCTAGTGCGATTGCGCTTAATCGTGAGGCGCAAGCTCAGGTTGCCCGGTATCGTCAACTCTTCCCGAAAGGGGCGATTTCTCAAGATCAAATGGACAGCGCAGAAGCGCGTGCGCGCAGCACTGCGGCGTCAGTGAAAGCGGCGCAAGCAAGTGTCGCTCAGGCAAAAGAGTCCCTTGGCTACACCAGTATTCAAGCGCCTTATGACGGCGTGGTCACAGCGCGTCATGTCGAACTGGGTGAAACCGTTGCGCCAGGGTCGCCACTACTTAGTGGCTTCTCTTTAGATCGACTGCGCGTTGAAACGCAAATTCCTCAGCTCTATCAACCACTTGTTAAGGATGTCTCTCAATTTGATGTGATGGCACCCAATGGCGAGCGCGTCGCGCCCACCTCCTATAACTTGTTCAGCTATGCCGACACCACGTCTCACACCTTCAAAATTCGTTTGGATTTACCCGACAGCAAAGATTTGCCTGCTAATGCGAGCGCCTTGGTGCCGGGAATGTGGGTGAAAACTGAGTTTCGCTTCGGTGAACGCGTCATACAAATGATTCCCAATGAGGCGGTAATACGCCGAGGCGAGTTAAGTGCGGTTTACCGTCAAAGTAAAAACGGACCGGTGCTTAACCCAGTGCGTTTAGGTCAACAAGTGGGCGAGTACGTTGAGGTGCTGTCTGGGTTGGAAGAGGGAGACGCGATCTACGCGACCCTGCCAACATTAAGCCAGCAGCAATAAAGGCAGGGGGAAAGTCGCATGGAACATAAGCTAGGGATCTCAGGCCGTATTGCCTCAGCATTTCAAAACTCAGCCATGACGCCATTGTTGGCGTTGGTGGGCTTATTGATGGGCCTGTTTGCGGTTATCATCACTCCCAAAGAAGAAGAGCCGCAAATCGATGTCACCTTCGCGGATGTGTATATTCCCTTCCCCGGCGCAACGCCCGCAGAAGTGGAGAGCCTAGTCACCACACCCGCAGAACAGATCATTTCTGAAATTCAGGGTATTGATAAAATCTACTCCTTCTCGCAGCCCGATGGCGCGATGATCGTCGCGATCTTTGATGTTGGCGTTAGCCGTAACGACGCTGTCGTGCGCATTTATAATAAACTCTATTCCAATAAAGACTGGATGCCGCAGGGCGTGGGTGTCGGTGAGCCCGTCATTAAACCCAAAGGGATTGAGGATGTGCCGATCGTCAGTATCACCTTATCCAGCCCATCGGCGAAGCTCGATCAGCAGCAGTTAACTCAGGTAGCACACGGCTTAGAAACTGAGCTTAAACGCATTGAAGGGACACGAGACATCTATACAGTCGGCAGTCACGAGACCATTGTTGACGTGCGTTTAGATCCTGTAAAGATGAACAGTTTTAATATCACCTTGGATCAGCTCAATCAGCATTTGCCCGCCGCGAATCAAAGCTCACCCATGCTGAGCTTGACCCATGAAAATCAACAGTTTCCAGTTCAAGTCGGCCAATTTCTTTCACGCGTTGAAGAGGTGAAACAGCTAGTGGTCGGGTTGTATAACCAAACCCCCGTCTATTTAGAAGATATTGCTACGGTTAGCTTAGGCACTAACACGCCGACGCAGCAGGTGTGGACGAGCTCAAAAGAGGGCTTGCATCCCGCAGTCACGCTCGCGGTGGCAAAAAAAAGCGGTGAGAATGCAGTCAACGTCGCGAAAGCCGTTGAAGCGCGTTTAGACGCACTTAAGAATCAACTGATTCCCGAAGGCATTAAGGTTGAAATAACACGTGACTACGGTAAAACCGCGGCGGACAAAAGCAATACGTTGATTGGCAAACTGGCGTTCGCCACGGCGGCGGTGGTGATTCTGGTCTTGCTGACCATGGGTTGGCGTGAAGCTATCGTGGTCGGAATCGCCATTGTGGTGACCTTGATGATCACGTTGTTTGCGTCTTGGGCTTGGGGATTTACCCTCAATCGCGTGTCATTGTTCGCCCTGATATTCTCAATCGGTATTTTGGTCGATGACGCGATTGTGGTGGTGGAAAACATTCACCGCCATATGTCGATGGGCAAAAAATCACTCGATGAATTGATCCCCGTCGCCGTCGATGAAGTCGGTGGACCGACCATCTTAGCAACCTTAACCGTGATCGCGGCATTGCTGCCGATGGCGTTTGTGAGCGGATTGATGGGGCCATACATGAGCCCAATTCCAATCAATGCGTCTATGGGGATGTTGATTTCACTGGCGGTCGCCTTTGTGCTCTCACCTTGGCTAGCGCATCATCTACTCAAACACGCCCATCACGAAGACGCTACCGGTGCGAGCTCATCACTGTTTCATCGCATTATGGCCCCTTTTGTCACCGCCAGAGCACAGCGTCGCAATCGTTGGTTGTTATTGTTGGCGATATTGGCGCTGATTGCTGGTTCGGTACTGCTGCCAGTGGTGCAATCGGTGGTGTTGAAGATGCTGCCTTTTGACAACAAATCCGAGTTTCAAGTAGTGCTGGATATGCCAGAGGGTGAGCCGCTAGAGCGGACGCAGCGCGTACTGTTTGAACTTGGACAAGCGCTCGATGAGGTGCCTGAAGTCACTGGCTATCAAATCTATGCGGGTACGGCGGCGCCTATCAACTTTAATGGCTTGGTTCGTCACTACTTTATGCGCAATCAACCGAATCAAGGCGATATTCAAGTGAATTTGGTGGATAGGAAAGATCGTGACCGAGATAGCCACACCATTGCTGGTGAGGTGCGCCCAGTGCTCAATGAGATTGCATCGCGCTTTGGGGGCAAAGTTAAAGTGGTTGAAGTGCCGCCGGGGCCACCGGTTTGGTCACCGATATTGGCAGAAGTCTACGCGCCAACCGATGCCATGCGTCATCAAGCCGCACAGCAGATACGAGCAATTTTCCGTGAGACAGAGGACATCGTTGATGTTGACATGTATCTGCCCGAACATCACCAAAAATGGCAGGTGGCGATTGATCGAAGTAAGGCCGCGCATTATCAAGTGCCGTATGCGTCGATAGTCGATGCGCTGGCAACGGCGGTGGGTGGCAAGCCTGTGACTTATCTGCACAGCGAGCACAGTAAATACCCAGTGCCCATTATGATTCAAGCCAGTGAAGAGGCTAAAGTGCGCTTAGAGCAAGTGCTGAACATGAAGGTCGGCAGCCAAAATGGTCAAGCGTTTCCGCTCTCGGATCTCGTGAGCGTCAACGTGTTGCCAATGGAAGCCTATATAGTACGAAAAAACATGGTGCCTATGGTGATGGTGGTCGCCGATATGGCTGGCGAGTTGGATAGCCCGCTGTACGGCATGTTCGACTTAGTCGGTAAGTTGGATGAGGCGATGACCCTAGAGCAATACTACGTCGCGCAACCTGATGGACTTAATGGCGTGTCAGTGCGTTGGGATGGCGAGTGGACCATTACCTACGAAACCTTCCGCGATATGGGCATTGCTTATGGTGTTGGTATGATTCTGATCTACTTATTGGTAGTGGCGCAGTTTAAATCCTATTTGGTACCGCTGATCATTATGGCGCCGATTCCACTGACCATCATCGGTGTGATGCCAGGTCATGCATTGCTCGGCGCGCAATTTACCGCGACCTCTATGATTGGCATGATTGCGCTAGCAGGCATCATCGTACGTAATTCGATACTCTTGGTGGACTTTATTAATCAACAGGTCGAAGAGGGCGTTGAGTTTGCAGAAGCGGTGATTCAATCGGCGGCGGTTCGCGCTAAACCCATCATGTTAACCGCACTGGCTGCGATGATTGGCGCGGTGTTCATTCTCGATGACCCGATTTTTAATGGTCTCGCCATTAGTTTGATTTTCGGGATCTTCGTTTCTACCATCTTAACGTTGTTGGTGATCCCCGTGCTGTACTACGTTGCGATGAAACATCGCTTTGCTCGCTAACGACTATTTAAAGCCAAGGGGATAACCAAAATTAGTCGATAATGCGAGTGACCATCGGACAATGATCGCTAAGACGATATTGGAAGAGGTCACTCGTTTTATAGGTGACTTGATAAGGCATGGCCAGAGTAAGCGATGGGCTGGCGATGACATGGTCAATTAGGCTGCGAAACTTATGGGTTTTATTCGCTTGTTTGTTAGAGCGCACGACGCATTGCGCTGCGGTACGATCGCTCGCCAATTGCGCTTTGGTGCCCTCTGTCAAGGTGCGCCAAAGCCAGTCGCCTTTAAACGCTAGATTATGGTTAAAGTCGCCCATGATGAGGTAAGCCTCTTGGTTTGCTTCACGTTCACTGATCCACGCGTTTAAGCTCTCACCTTGAGTGTAAAGAAGGCGACAATCTCGATTATCACGATACGCGCCGCTGCAACCGGCTTTTAAATGCACCGAAAGAAGGTGCAGGGGTTGATGGCCTTGCGGGTTAAGCACCAGATAAGCGGCAAAGCGCAGTCGGCTGCGAGCTTGGTCCACCAGTATGATGTCGTCACGTTGAACGACCTCTATACCCGCTCTCACCGCAAACCCTGTATATTGGTTAATCGCACCAAACTGGGCGTCTTGATGGCGCTCTAACGAGCGATCCGACAACCAGATTTGATAGCCCGAACCCACAACGCTGCGCAGCGCTTGTTCATCATTGACCTCTTGAAAGGCGAGCACGTCGGGATCGATTTGGGCAAAATAACGACCTAAAGCGTCGAAATCTTGCGCAGAACGCAGTGACGCTTCAAAGCGATCGCTAGGGTCAGAGCTAAGCCACTCAATATTCCAACTGGCTAACGTCAGAGCATGACTTGAGCCGATGGAACCAACCAAGGCGACAAGTAGCACGTAAGCTCTGAGTGAGAGAAAAGAGGCGGTCCAATCGCGCATTGTTAGCGTCACCCTATCCATGAATTTGACTCATCCTTTATCCTATAAGTGCTCTGAAAATTGCAAGCGAATTTATCTCAAATCTGAATGTTTTCATCGTTTCCTTCCTAATTTTGATCGGTGCCACTAGAACGCTTTGATCTTACGCTAGGGGCGTTTTTTATTGATCAAAATCAATACTTTCATGGTGCCTATCTCGTTAAATACGCCACAATATATAGTATTGATCGAATAGAAATTAACCCTATATAGTGTGTTTGTGGATAACTCTGTGAGTATGCTGGGTAAGGAGAAAAGGTGAAACCAATCGTAATCAAACGGGATGGCTCAAGAGCGCCATTTAGCCGAGATCGTATACAAGCCGCAGTGGAAGCCGCCGCCGATACCGTTGATAAAGAAATTGCCATCTACGCACTCAATGTCGCGTTAGCGATCGAGCTGCAATTATGCGATCACGATGAAGTCCACATCCATGAAATCCAAACCCTAGTTGAAAACGAGTTGATGCAGGGGCCGTATAAGTCACTCGCGCGTGCTTACATTGAGTACCGCCATGACCGTGACATCGCGCGTGAAAAACAAAGTGCACTGACGCGTGAAATTGAAGGTCTGATTGAAGAGAGCAATGTTGATCTCATCAACGAAAACGCCAACAAAGATGGCAAGGTGATCCCAACTCAGCGCGATCTTTTGGCAGGCATTGTTGCGAAGCACTACGCGAAAACCCACATTTTACCCCGTGATGTTGTTCAAGCTCATGAATCGGGCGACATTCACTACCACGATTTAGATTACGCGCCGTTCTTCCCAATGTTCAACTGCATGCTAATTGACCTGCAAGGCATGCTGACCCACGGTTTTAAAATGGGTAACGCAGAGATTGATACACCGAAATCGATCTCGACGGCGACCGCAGTTACGGCGCAAATCATCGCGCAGGTTGCTAGCCATATCTACGGCGGCACCACCATCAACCGTATTGATGAGGTGCTCGAACCGTACGTGATGACGAGTTATGACAAGCACCTAGAGATCGCCAAAGAGTGGGATATTCATGATCCTGAGGCGTTTGCGCGTGCGCGCACTGAAAAAGAGTGTTATGACGCTTTCCAATCGTTGGAATATGAAGTGAACACCCTGCACACCGCCAATGGGCAAACACCGTTTGTCACCTTTGGTTTTGGTTTAGGCACCAGTTGGGGCTCACGCCTTATCCAACAATCCATCTTGAAAAATCGTATTGCCGGATTGGGTAAAAACCGCAAAACAGCAGTGTTCCCAAAATTGGTATTTGGTATTAAAGATGGCTTAAACCACAAAGCGGGCGATCCGAACTACGACATCAAGCAATTGGCGTTGGAATGTGCATCGAAGCGTATGTATCCCGACATCTTGAATTACGAAAAAGTCGTCGAAGTGACTGGGTCATTTAAAACGCCGATGGGTTGCCGTAGCTTCTTGGGCACCTATGAAGAAAATGGCGAGCTGATTCATGAAGGGCGCAATAACTTGGGGGTTGTGAGCCTCAACTTGCCACGCATCGCTATTCAAGCGGGCGGCGATGAGAGCAAATTCTACCAACTGCTGGATGCCAAGCTGAAACTGGCACGCCGTGCGTTGGAAACACGCATCTCACGTTTAGAGAATGTCAAAGCGCGCGTCGCACCTATCCTCTATATGGAAGGGGCATGTGGCATCCGACTAGGTGCCGATGAGCCAATTGCGAACATCTTCAAAAACGGTCGTGCCTCGATTTCACTTGGTTACATTGGTATCCACGAGACAGTGAATGCGCTCTTTGGCCATCAAACCCATGTGTACGATAACAGTGAACTGCGTGAAAAAGCGCTTAACATCATTAAGCATCTTAAACAAGCAGTGAATCAGTGGACACAAGAGTCTGGCTACGGTTACAGCTTATACGGCACACCAAGTGAAAACTTGTGCAGCCGTTTCTGCCGAATCGATACCAAAGAGTACGGTGTGATTGAAGGGGTGACGGACAAAGGCTACTACACCAACAGCTTCCACCTTGATGTGGAGAAAAAGGTTAACCCGTACGATAAAATTGATTTTGAAATGCCATACCCTGAGATCTCAAGCGGTGGATTCATCTGCTACGGTGAGTTCCCGAATATGCAGCGCAACGTCGAAGCGCTCGAAAACGTCTGGGATTACAGCTACAGCCGCGTGCCTTACTACGGCACCAACACGCCGATTGACGAGTGTTATGAGTGTGGCTACAACGGGGAGTTCGACTGTACCAGCAAAGGCTTTACCTGCCCAAGCTGTGGCAACCACGACTCGACCAAAGTATCAGTGACGCGCCGCGTGTGTGGTTATCTTGGTAGCCCAGACGCCAGACCTTTCAACTTCGGCAAGCAAGAAGAAGTAAAACGACGCGTTAAGCACCTGTAAGTGGCCACCTAGACAAGCTGATAAGAAGCCAGTTTGACTGGCTTCTTTTGTCCTCTGTTTTGTTTCGTGTTTAGTTAGCGGCTTTTGTTTTGGAAAGAGCGATGAATTATCACCAATATTACCCCGTCGATGTGGTCAATGGCCCTGGCACGCGATGCACCTTGTTTGTCTCAGGTTGCGTGCATCAGTGTCGAGGCTGCTACAATCAGTCTACTCAGCGTTTGGACTCAGGAGTGTTGTTCACTCAAGAAGCGGAAGATAGAATCATCGCTGATCTTAACGATCCACGTATCAAGCGCCGAGGGTTATCGCTGTCCGGTGGGGATCCGCTCCACCCTGCTAACGTGCCGCAAATCCTTAAGTTGGTCAAACGCGTACGCGCCGAGTGCCCGGGAAAAGACATCTGGGTCTGGACGGGGTATTCCCTAGCAGAGCTTGATGATGCGCAGCGTGAAGTGACGCAGTACATTGATACCTTAATCGATGGCAAATACATTCAAGAGCAGCGCGATCTTAATCTTGAATGGCGGGGTAGCGCGAATCAAATCATCCACACGTTCAAATTGCAGTAATACCTTGGGGTAGGGCTCATTGTTAACTGTATGTGAAAATTTACAAAAGCAATCGATGAAATTGAACTATCGCTCACAAAATAGTTTCTAGAAAGTAGGATTAAATGATAAGTTGTCAGCCATCTTGAATTTCAAAGGGTTGTGACTTTCATGTTTTCTCAATTACCAGCACCTATGCTGGATCCGATTCTTTCTCTCTCTGTTACGTACCGCAACGATCCTCGTGATGAAAAAGTAGACCTTGGCATTGGCGTTTATAAAAACAGCGCAGGTGAAACCCCTGTAATGCAAGCCATTAAACAAGCCCAAGATATTGTCGTCGCGACGCAAACCACCAAATCTTACGTTGGCCTTGCGGGCTGTGAGCAGTTTAACCAGTCGATGATTGATCTGCTGTTGACGGGCACATCGGCAATGGATCGCGTGTCTGCTATTCAAACCCCAGGTGCTAGCGGTGCTCTGCGTATGCTGGGTGACTTGATGAAGGTGGCGCAGCCAAATACAACAATATGGATTTCTAATCCAAGTTATGTGAACCACAAACCTGTGATGGAAGCGGCGGGGCTGAAAGTACGTCACTACCGCTATTTTAGCCGTGACACTAAGCAAGTCGACGTTGATGCGATGATGGCGGATCTGCGCACCGCTGGAAAAGATGACGTCGTGTTATTGCACGGCTGTTGCCATAACCCAACGGGTGCTGACATCGATTTTGACGCATGGCAGGCCATCACCCAGCTGTCGCAGAAAAATGGTTTTACCCCGTTTGTCGATATCGCTTATCAAGGTTTTGGCGATGGGTTAGAGGAAGACGCGAAAGGTCTTCGCTACATGGCAGACAACGTGGAAGAGATGTTGATCACCACGTCATGCTCGAAAAACTTTGGCCTATACCGTGAGCGCACGGGAGCGGCGATTGTGGTTGCAAACACTAAGCAGGAAGCGGACAACGCCAAAGGCAAGTTGATGACCCTCGCGCGTTCCACTTACACCATGCCGCCTGATCATGGCGCGGCGCTAGTGAAAACCATTTTGGGCAGTGACGCGCTGACCCAAGTCTGGAAACAAGAGCTGTCACAGATGCAACAACGTTTGGTTAGCCTACGCAAAGCATTGTGTGATGAACTGAAAAATAGCCACGGAACATCACAATTCGACTTTATTCAGAGCCACAAAGGCATGTTCACTGTGCTAGGCTTTAGCCAAGAGCAAATGACGCAACTTCGTGAAGAATATGGCATTTATGGCGTAGGCGATGGTCGAATTAACATTGCCGGCTTGACGGAAAAAGACATCCCATACGTTGCCAACGCTATCGTTCGTGTCGCGTAAAGACATCTGCGTATTGAAAACTCGCGAGTGCCGCTCAAGATGAGCGGCCATGTTGACAAGATTAGGTGGTCCAATGAATAAAACATGGAAAATCGTCCTGCAGTTACTATTGAGTGGTGGATTGGTGGCGTGTTCAACGACGGGTGAATCAGTGGTTGAGCCTGAGCAAACGCCACAAACGCAGGAGCCGGAAGTGACAACGCCAGAGGTGACGTCACCAGACACCTCGGAGCCAGAGCCGACTGCACCACAAGAGCCTGAGGTCAAACCTGAGCCTAAACCGGAAAAACCAGTGGCACCTAAGCCGACAGAATCGCCGAAGAAAACGGCGGATGGTAAGTTGATGCTTGGTGAACAAGAGTGGGTGTATGTGCCCGGACTAGAAGCGAGCTTTAAAGCGCGTATCGATACTGGGGCGACAACGTCATCAATCAGTGCGGTAGAGGTGTTGCCGTTTGAGCGTGACGGAAAGGATTGGGTCAAGTTCAAAATTGAACACGAGGGTGTAAAAAGCAGAGAAATTGCTTTGCCTGTTCAGCGCTGGGTGAAAATTCGCCAATCAACTTCTGAAGAGTCTGAAAAGCGCGCAGTGGTTGAGGGCTGGATTCAAATCGGTGATGTGAAGGAAAAAACAGAGTTCACATTAGCCGACAGAACGCACTTGACCTACCCAATACTTCTTGGTCGTAGCTTCTTTAAAGACATTGCCGTTGTCGATGTCAGCCGTACGTTTATTCAAGACAAACACAAGTAAAACGCTATGTTTGTCAGCTGAAAAAAAGCCGCTTAGCGGCTTTTTTTATGGATTATCACAAGAGACTCGGTTAGATGACCTTGCCTTAGTCAATGGCCAGCAATTCAACGTCAAAAATGAGTGTCGCTGCGGGTGGGATAGGGCCAGTGCCGCTTTTTCCGTACGCCAATGCGCTTGGAATAAACAGTCTTACTTTGTCACCGACGTTCATGTAAGTCAGTCCTTCTTGCCACCCTTTGATCACTTGACCAAGTTTAAAGCTGATAGGCTCTCCACGGTCGACAGAGCTGTCGAAGACCGTGCCGTCAATCAAACTACCGTGGTAGTGCACTTTTACTGTGCTTGCCACGGTAGGGAATACCGTCCCGTCACCTTTGGTGAGTACTTGGTATTGAAGACCACTGTCGGTGGTGATAACGCCTTCTTTTTGGCCATTCTCAGCCAAAAATGCCTCGCCAGCAGCAAGATTAGCTTCGGCCGCTTTGCTATTCGTCCAAGTACGATAGACAAAAAACACCGCGAGAACCACGATAACGATAGGAATGATAATTTTAGACATAGTAACGTCCTGACAGAGTTAAGGTTGAGCAAGTAAGAATTGGATCGTATTGGCAATGTCGGCAATATCGCTGTGGGCAGAGGTAAGGATGCGATACTTGCCTTTGACGATGAACATTGGCACCGCATTGATCTGCCCTTGAGTGGTCATCTCATGCGCGCGTTCGATCTTTTTAAACAGCTGACTTTGCTGATCATTATCGAGATTGTAAGGGCTGGTTAAGTTGCGAGTTTCAAACGCCGCATCAATCGCTTGTTTCTTGTCATCTAACGATGCGCCATCCCCCATTTGCGCAGCGGCAAACAGTTCCGTCATCATTGCGTGATCCGGTGTATGACCAAGTTGCATTTGCGCGGAGTAGTAAATCATCGCACCCACTTGTGCGCTTTCATTGAACGTGACGTGCACCTTGCCAAACGACTGGCCGACCAATTGTTCAAGTTCAGGTAGCGCCTCTTCCATTTTACGACAGTGACTACAATGTAGAGAGAACACTTCAATAACGGGCTCCACTCGGAAGGTGGAGAGGTTAACGGGGAGTGGTTCGTAGTGTTTGCCTTCGGTGGGTTCGGTTGACTCACTGCATCCGGCTAAGCCAAATGTCAGTATGACGAGTGTCAGAGTAAGGAGTTTGTTCATTATGACTATCTCTGTATGCGCAGGCTTATCGTTCAACGTGACACCAACTCGATTTAACTCATTGGTTTATCGTTGAATTCGCGCTGAGCGTGGAATGAGTTTCGATTCTACTATCGATAAGCCTTGATTCACAAGCTAAGTAGGTGGAGTCGCGACCACCCTTAAAGTCTGTAGGGTGGTAAGAAATATGCGTTTGGTCACGAGAGAAGCGCTAAAGTTCGTGCAAAATGGTCGATATAAAGAGAGTGTTGAGAAGTAACGAGTGATGACGACCATGACAAAATACATTTTGCCTCTACTGTTACTCCTGTCTGGATGCAGTGCCTCTATTCCCAAGGAGTTTGCTCGACTAGGCGGAGATATGTTGGATACCGCTCCGCAAAGCGACTCTGAATTGCGTTATCCAGACTGGGGTAATCCGCCGATGTTATCATCAAACGCTGGTGTACAAGGCCCGATGGGGCAACAGCGCACTCAAAGCTATGGGGACTTACAGAGCTTTTTAGTCAGCAATGGTGTCGATTACGAAATTCTTCCGGGGAATCATGTGATGGTCAAACTTAAAGATACGATCAAGTTCCGCACTGGCTCATCGAACTTATCACCGGATTCTTTATATTGGGTCGATATGGTGGGGCGTTACTTATCGAAACAGCCCGACATCGACATCGTGATTGACGGGCACGCCGATAGTACAGGCAATGCCTCTTTCAATGATCAACTCTCTGTCAAGCGAGCACAAGCCGTAAAAGCGCAACTGGCGCGCAACAACGTATCCATGAACTCTATTTTCACGCGCGGCTATGGAGAACATGTGCCAGCCTGTAGTAATAACACCCCGTCTGGCAAAGCCTGCAATCGACGCGTGGAAGTCCTCTTTATCGTTTCGAATAACTAGCGGGTGATAGCCACCATACGTTATCTCACACTGACCAACCATGAGCCTGACGTTTGTCAGGCTTTTTGTTCGTTCGAAAGTTCTTCTTAGGCCTCTGAGTTGCAATTGTGGCTTGCTCTCCGCGATTTCAGCAACAATCTGGCGATAACTTTCTAACATTTTGTGTTCGAACGCTCATTTGTGGCGGTCGATGCTTTTCTGTGTTCTTGCTTTGTGCACAATGACCTCATAAGACAAAAAGAAAGTAAAGGACCCTACTATGACGGAGCAAAAGTACATCGTCGCTCTCGATCAAGGCACGACGAGCTCAAGAACGGTGGTACTCGACCACGATGCCAATATTGTCAGTGTCTCCCAACGTGAATTCACTCAGATTTACCCGCATGGAGGCTGGGTAGAGCACGACCCGATGGAGATCTATGCCACGCAAAGCTCAACATTGATTGAAGCGCTGACCAAAAGCGGTATTCGCAGCGACCAGGTGGCGGCGATCGGTATCACTAACCAGCGTGAAACCACTATTGTCTGGAACAAAGAGACGGGGAAACCGATTTATAACGCGATTGTTTGGCAGTGTCGTCGCACCGCGAAGATTTGTGAGCAGTTACAAAAGCGTGGATTGTCGGATTACATTCGTGATACCACAGGGCTTTTGCTTGACCCTTACTTCTCGGGCACTAAGGTGAAATGGATTCTCGACAACGTCGAAGGCGCACGTCAACTGGCGCAACAGGGAAAACTGCTGTTTGGTACGGTGGATACCTGGCTCGTGTGGAAAATGACACAGGGTCGAGTGCATGCAACCGACTATACCAACGCCTCACGTACCTTGTTGTTTAACATCAACACCCTAGAGTGGGATCAGCGCATGCTCGACGAATTGGACATTCCGCGTTCCATGATGCCGGAAGTGAAAAATTCGTCAGCGTTGTTTGGTCAAACGAACATCGGCGGCAAAGGCGGTACGAGAATTCCGATTGCTGGGATCGCAGGCGACCAGCAAGCTGCGCTGTTTGGCCAGATGTGTGTGAGTGCCGGCCAAGCGAAAAATACTTACGGCACGGGCTGCTTCTTGTTGATGAATACCGGAAATGAAAAAGTGACCTCGCACAATGGATTGCTGACGACGCTCGCTTGCGGCCCGAGGGGAGAACCCAGTTATGCGCTAGAAGGTGCGGTATTTATGGGTGGCGCATCGATTCAGTGGCTGAGAGATGAGCTTAAGCTGCTCTCTGATGCGAAAGATTCTGAATATTTCGCAACCAAAGTGGCGACCTCAAATGGGGTGTATGTCGTGCCAGCGTTCACCGGTTTGGGCGCACCGTATTGGGATGCGTATGCGCGAGGCACCATTGTTGGGCTAACGCGTGGGACCAGCGCGAATCACATTATCCGTGCGACGTTGGAAGGCATTGCTTATCAAACCCGTGATGTGATTGACGCGATGCAAAATGATTCTGGTATCAAACTCGAAGCGTTGCGCGTTGATGGCGGCGCAGTGGCGAATAACTTCCTGATGCAATTCCAAGCCGATGTGCTGGATGTCGACGTGATGAGGCCCAAGGTCACCGAAGTCACTGCGCTTGGGGCAGCGTATCTTGCCGGGCTAGAAGTCGGTTTTTGGGACAGCTTGGATGAGTTGAGTAACAAAGCAGAAATCGATCGCCAGTTTACGCCGCATCATGATGAAGAGAAACGCCAACGTCGATACAAAGGGTGGAAGCGCGCTGTCAGTGCTGCGCAGGCGTGGGCTGCATTGCATGAAGAGGACGACGACGAATAAAAGAGCGCCCTCGCTACAGTGAGCGAGGGCGTCTGTCTAATTAAATCAAAATTAAGCGGCGCTCGTCACTTTTTCAGCGCTGCTTTTTTTTTCGCTTTGCATTTTGGCAAGGAAGTAGACGTTCACACAAGCGATGAAGCCGTTGGTGACCACTACTGGCCACGCATCAATCATCAAGCCGTAAGCGGTGAATAAGCCACAACCAACGAAGTTTAAAATGCGAAGCTTAACGATATCTTTCATGGTAAGTGAGATAGCGACCATGATAGACGCCGCGTAACCCAAAATTTCAACCATATTCATGTCCATAATTTGACCCTCATAATGTATCTAGGCAGTGTCTGTGCCCGACCCAATTCTTCTCGTCATGAGATAAGTGAGGAAGCTCCGTGCCTCGAATGGTCAGTTGATTAACTGTGGTGGACTATAGCAGGGTGAAATGTGTGACGAAACCCTCAATTTGCGTAACGGAGAAGGTTAGCGATTACGCAAACGTTTTACGTCAAGAGACAAAGGAAAATAACGATTTGTGTTGAGCTGCAAAGACGTTGAGACGTAAAAAAGCCCGCAGGTGATGCGGGCTCGATAAGCAGTAAAATGACGCTGAGGGTTATTTCTTCCCTTGTGCCACTTTATCTTCTTCGGTGAGCTCGCGAATACGGCGGCTGATTTCACGGCGTTCTTTTGAAATTTCAGCACTTTTGATGATGTGGTCATCGACGCGATCTTCGTAATCCGCTTTCATGTTTTTGATGATTTGCGTGATCTCTTCGGTGGTCATGGTTGGCTTGATGTAATCCAGTAGGTTATCGAGCAAATCGACACGCTTCTGGTTATCACGAACTTTCTTTTCGTTGTCTAGAAGTTCACGCTTGAGTTTATTTTTACGACGAGCCTGAGCTACGATTTCAAATACACCACTCATAGTAGGTTCCTTTCCTAATTCTCATAAAGACTGACACGATTAAATCACATCATGTCGCAGGTGAATAGTCTTTAGATCAATCATTACAGCATGTTGACGCTTTTATCGCCGGTCACTCTGGGCAAGAGCAACGCAGTGATTGAGCCCATAGGAAAGTTCAGGCTATTATCAGGGAACCTCTTCAAACTGGATTGTTTTCAACATTCACTATGTGTCAATCAATGCTACGTCACTCGTCTATTTTATTTAACCTCGCTTCCGTTGTTGAAGACGACATTACTACTGCTGTTGAGGCGTCACCGAAGACAGAGAAAGTGGCCAACGCGTATCGCTCTGAACGTACGCGTCAAGAGATCACAGAAGTCGAACTCAACCGTAGCAAGATAGTGATGATGGACAACA
This sequence comes from Vibrio sp. R10-SG-ISO4, assembly GCF_059834135.1. Classification (NCBI taxonomy): domain Bacteria; kingdom Pseudomonadati; phylum Pseudomonadota; class Gammaproteobacteria; order Vibrionales; family Vibrionaceae; genus Vibrio; species Vibrio sp. R10-SG-ISO4. The sequence goes on along the minus strand of NZ_JCBDHJ010000017.1, from coordinate 308,041 downwards.
ATGGTAATATCAAAAGAATCCCACTCATTGGTGAGCACTAGCGCATGACATTGCGTTCAAAGTGCGACATCAAGAGCCACGTTAAGGATCTAACATGAATATAGAACTGACCCCTTTAGAAGCCCGAGTGATCGGTTGTCTCATCGAAAAAGAAGTCACGACACCGGACTATTATCCACTGACACTCAATAGCTTGACAGCGGCCTGTAATCAGAAAAGTAACCGTGAGCCTGTTATGGCGCTTAGCGACTCAGAAGTGCGTGATGCGGTCGATAGCTTGATTGCCCGCCGTTTGGTCAGCGATGAAAGTAGCTTTAATAGTCGAGCGAATAAATTCCAACACCGTTTTTGCAACACTGAATTTGGTGATTTGAAATTAACCGATCAAGAAAAGGGACTGGTGTGCTGCCTATTGCTCCGCGGTGCGCAAACGCCAGGTGAACTTCGCTCTCGTACCAATCGACTGGCTGAGTTTGCAGATGTGAAAGAAGTAGAAGCGCTGCTCGACAGCATGGCGTCGCGTGAGGAGGGGCCTCTTGTGGTTAAGCTCCCTCGTGAGCCTGGCAAACGTGAATCTCGTTATCAGCATCTATTCAGTGGCGCTGTCGATATCGACGTTATTCATCAAAGCCCTGTTTTGGCGCCGGCAGCCGGCGATTCTGACGCACTGCAACGCATCGAGCAATTAGAGCACGAAGTCGCAGAGCTCAAAGCCTCCCTTGAGGATCTGAAAGAACAACTTGCGTTATTGACGTCATAACAGATGGAAACAAGCGATAAGGAAGCTCCGTGCTCGGCGTGGTACGTCTATTTTGTCCGTACCCGCTCAAACTCACTGTATTGTGGGATAACCACAGACGTCGAGCGGCGATTCTCCGAGCATTGCGGCGGAAGAGGCGCCAAGGCGCTGAAAGGAAAAGGACAGCTAACCCTTGCCTGGTGGAGCTATGTCGCGGACTCGCGCAGTCACGCCAGCAAGGTGGAAGCGCGGTTAAAGAAACTGAGCAAAAGCAAGAAGGAAGCAATCGTATCTGGTCACTTGTTATTCGCTCAGGCGATTGATGCTTGATAAATAAAAGATTTACCTTATGGTTTGCAATATTTTGTATTAACCTTAGAGATGAAATCATACTAAAGGTTGATATGGATATGAGACTAACAACGAAAATTTCATCAGTGGCAATGTTAACAGTACTTTCGTTACCAGCGAACAGTGCGACGTTTGTCGCGGACGCTCGCGGCAACGGTATGGGCAACACAGGCGTCACGAGCGCTGACTACCTGCTCGGAGCGTTTTATAACCCTGCTTTAGTGGCCGTTCATCGTGAAAATGACGACTTTGGTTTATTGCTTCCATCGATTGGGGCAAACGTTCGAGATGGAGACGAATCGCTCAAAGTGATTGACGATTTGCAAGACACGATAGACCGCTTTGACCCGAATAATCCAGATCCTGCAACAGAGGATCAGCTCAACGCCTACTTGGATCAATTGGCGGATGATAAACCATTAGGTGTGAATGGTGGCGCAGGCGCTGCAGTTGCGTTTCCCATCAACACCCTGTCAGCAAATGTCTTTGTGCGCGGTTACGCGGATGTAATAGGCAAAACCAACATTGCTGACGATTCAGACACTCAGGCCCGTTATGAGAACTCAACTGTTAATTTGTGGGCCTTTGGTTACACAGAGGTGGGTGTGGCTCTTGCAAAGCGCATCACGCTTGGTGGTCAAGACATTGCCATAGGTGTCACGCCGAAATACCAAGAGTTGAGAACCTATAAAGAGACGATTTCCGTCGAAGATTTCGATATTAGTGACTACGATCAAAGTGAAAACAAGCAGAGTCACTTCAATATGGACCTCGGCTTTGTCTGGTTCTATCAAAACTTTCGTTTAGGCATAGCAGCAAAGGATCTGTTTAGCAAAGATATCGAAACTTTAGATGGGCTCGATAAATACGCTTTTAATACTCAGGTCACCGCTTCGGGTTCTTACGTATCAGACTATTTTGTTGCGGCATTGGATGTTGATCTTACCAAACAAGAGCGCTTCGAGGTATCTGCTCTAGGTGTAGAGGATGATACCCAGTTTGTACGCTTCGGTATTGAAGGCAATGCATTTGGCTGGGCACAACTGCGCTTAGGTTACCAAGTTGATTTAGAAGAGACGTTAGACGATTCAGTGACGGTTGGCTTGGGTATTAGCCCCGGTGATTTAGTCAGTCTTGACTTTGCTGGCAGTTACGCGGGCGACAACCAATTTGGCGCGTCAGCAAATTTGGCATTTACCTTCTAAAATATACTGTTAAGACTGATCAAACAAACGCTTGTTTGATCAGTCTTTGAGGTTAACGTGGCGACAAAAGCCTGTTACTGTACAAAAGCTCGTTAAACGGCGTATTTGGCAACAGTTGGCTAGAGTATAATGAGAAAAAACAATAACCTAATAAAAAAGCTTGGTGCAGGATTGGTGCTGTTTTCTGTGGTTACCACAGCGCAGGCCACGCAGGTACTGGATGGGTATTGGCAATATGATCAATACTTGAACGAATTTCCAACACAGCGAGTGCTAACCGAATCTCTTGGGGAGGCAGTGCGAAACGCGCCGGTTCCACTAGCGGCTAAGCAAGAGAAACCGATTTCTATTTCTGTTATCTATCCTGGTCAACAAGTGTCCGATTATTGGGTGCGTAACATCAAAGCTTTTGAAATGCGCTTAGATAGGCTGGGCATTCGTTACGAAATCAATCAGGTATTTACCCGACCGAATGCGGATGTTCGTCAGCAGAGTTTGTCATTACTCGAAGCAGTACAAAGTAAAACTGACTATTTAATCTTTACCCTTGATACCACTCGACACCGAAAGTTTATTGAACACGTATTGAGTTCGACCGACACTAAACTCATATTGCAGAATATCACCACACCAGTTCGGGCTTGGGCCGATCAGCAACCTTTTTTGTACATCGGATTTGACCATGTCAAAGGTACGGAGGTTTTAGAGCAACGCTATAAAGAAGTCACGGACAAGCAAAGCCGTTACTCAGTGCTCTATTTTTCTGAAGGTTACGTCAGTGATGCGCGAGGTGATACCTTTATCGAGGCGATGAGTCACCATGACAATTATGTGTTGTCTTCATCGTTTTACACTCAAGCGACGCGTGAGTCAGGCTACGAAGCGGCAAAACTGGCTTTAGAACGCGATCCTTCGATTGAGTTTATGTATGCATGTTCAACCGATGTGGCACTTGGCGCATCAGATGCGCTTAAAGAGCAAGGACGAGAGGATATCTTGATCAATGGTTGGGGTGGAGGTAGCGCCGAATTAGATGCGCTTGCCGATGCTCATTTGTCGTTTACTGTAATGCGCATGAATGATGATACTGGCATCGCGATGGCAGAAGCGATCAAATGGGATCTAGAGAGTAAACCGGTTCCGCAAGTATACTCCGGTGATTTTGAATTGGTCACAGCAGGTGACGATTCCGAGCGTGTGCGGTCGCTAAAGCAGCGCGCATTTAGGTACTCAGATCAACGATGAGTAAAACCGTGAGTCGTAGCAAGCACAAACTTGCCACCTTATTGACTAACTCAATTTTCTTGACCATTGTGTTTTTAACCATGGTCATGCTGGTGCAAAACTACCAAGTGAATCAACAGGTGGTTGAGCAAGAAGTGGCGCGTTCCAAGCAGCAAACTCAGAGCCTTGTTCAGGAAAATTTCAATTACCGCTTGAGTGCACTTGAGATCCAGCAAGACAGCTATAGCTTAAACGATGGTTTGTTCGAGGCTGTTGCGCGAAAAGACGACGACGCCGTCGTCCGCATTTTTGACGGCATTGACCAACGCACCCCCAGTCTTGCACCGGATTTTCGATTTGTCGCCTCGCGTGATCAAGTTGTCTGGGCGGATTACAATTTTCAATTTTATGGTATCACCCAAGCGCAGATCCAACACCTCCATGATGAGACGGTGGCAAGTCGTGCTTGGCGTTTAGAACAATTGCCGACGCCACTCGGCGTGCGTTATGTCCTGCTTCGGCGCACCGCCATTGTTAACTTAGATACTGGTGAAGTGTTTGGCCACGCATACATCGCTGTAGTGTTGAATGACAACTTCTCCTGGGTCAACTCGATACTTAAAGCAAGTAACGCCAATGATTTGATGTTTGTCGTGGGTTCAGACATTATCGCATCGAGTACAAAAAACAGCGATTTGCGCCATATAGATTGGCTTGCCGCTGCCTCAAAGTCATTCAATGCCAGTGAATTTACGGTGTCAAAAACCGATTTAACCATCAACGAATCGCCCACTTATTTGTCGGTTTATACCATCCAGAGCAATGAACACATCATGTTGTTTGTGAAAACACGCTACATCTGGATGGTTGTGATAGCTGTACTCATTGTGACGATTACGGTATCGACACGCTATTGGATTGGACGTCGCTTATCGAGCGAACTGCAAACTTTGATGGATTACACGGAAAGCACATCCGAGTCGATGACACTCGAGCCTTTTCCGGGATCCACAATTAAAGAGTTTGACCACATAGGTCATGCCTTTCAAAGCTCGTTTCAACGTATTCGTCAACAGGAGAAGCAGTTCACTGATTTGTTCAACTTCTCCCTCTCTCCAATCATGCTTTGGGACGTCAATGGTGAGTTGATTCGTATGAATCCTTCTGCAGAGCGCGCGTTTCGAGAGAGCAGTCGCGTCACTGAAGGGGGAGCAAGCATGGTTGAGTGTCTTACCCCTCACATTCGAATGTGCGCTAAAGGCGCAACGCTCACCGGCATTAATACCAACATAGGCACTAAGACGTACCGGTGGAATCTGTCTCCCATTCATGTTGATAACACAGAGCTACAAATCATGGCTCAAGGTCAAGACGTGACCAGCCTGATTGAGGCCGAAGAGCAGAGTAAGCGTGCCCGAGAAGAGGCCCTTGAATCAGCGCGTATGCGGGCCGATTTCCTAGCAAAAATGAGCCATGAACTACGCACGCCACTCAACGGTATTTTAGGGGTTTCACAGTTACTCAAACATAAACTCAAAGAGCCGAGCAATATCGAGAAAGTCGATGTGCTATGTAATAGTGGCGAGCACTTGCTGGCGGTGCTAGATGATATTTTGGATTTTTCCAAAATTGAGCGTGGAAAATTTAACATCGAACGCATTGATTTTAAGCTGAGCGAGCTCACCAGTGCGGTCGACAATATTTTTAGACCACTATGCCAAGAAAAAGGTATCGGTTTTGTTGTGGAAAGCAATTTCTCTGACCAAGTTTGGGCGCACAGTGATCAAGTTCGCTTGAATCAAATACTGTTTAATCTCGCCAGTAATGCGGTCAAGTTTACACATGATGGGCAGGTGACGGTGCGTATTCACCTAGTGGGTGACGAAGACGAGCAGTTACTCGAGATCGTCGTCGAAGATACTGGAATTGGGATTGACGGTGAGCGGCTTAAACACATTTTTGAACCGTTCGTCCAAGCTGAATCGACGACCACTCGCGAATACGGAGGCAGTGGCTTAGGTTTAGCTATCGTACATAGCTTAGTGGAAATGCTCGATGGTACCGCGGATATTGAGAGTATCAAGGGCGAGGGGACGATCTTTTCTGTTCAACTGCCTATCCACACTAAAATTGCCGATGAAAAACAAGCACAAAGTGGATTGCAATTTGATCCGAAAACCTTGTTCGATCGCGCGCTCTCAGTATTGCTTGTTGAAGACAACCATACCAATGCCTTTATTGCCAAAGCCTTTTGTGAAAAGTACGGCATGGAAGTGACGTGGGTAAAAGATGGCTACAATGCCCTTGAGTTGTTGCAAGCTCAGGTGTTTGATTTGGTATTAATGGACAACCAACTGCCGAACCTCGGTGGCATCGAAACGACGGCAAGAATTCGCAGTGAACTCCAATTAACCGTGCCTGTTTTTGCTTGTACCGCAGATGGAATGGAAGATACGCGCAGAGCCTTTGAACAAGCTGGGGCGAATTACGTCATCGTCAAGCCGATTAAAGAGTCGGCATTGAATGTTGCGTTCCACTACTTTAAACAACATTTCTATACCTAGTTGAGCCAGCCTATTTTCGTTTGGTAGGGCGTGATCGGAATGTAAGAGGTGGCCTTAAAACTTCGAATGCAAATGCGCTTGCTCTAGAAACAACGTCTTTAACTCTTCAGTTAGCTCAAGTTCAGGGCTAAATTTTATGCCTAATTTATGCCCCGACTTTTCCTTGTTGATACTGACAATGGAGTATTTGGGCGGCTCAGGCAAGGTTTTCGATAGGTCATTGTGTAACTCTATGGCGCTGCTGGTGGAGAGTTCGTTTTCACCAGTAATAAACACCGCACAGCCTGAAACAGATACATCGACGATCGTTGCCTGATAGCTGACGTTGTTTGAGCGTATCTCGACAGGCATATGAACAGAGAACCGTTCATGATCGCGGATGGTTTTGGTGGCGAAATGACTAGGCTCACGGACGCACAACATGTGGCAAGGTTGATTCAGCTTGCACATCACAGACGATTTAAACGCAACCACATGGCCGAGTTTACTGGCGGTGATTCCTCGAACAATCACTTCAGTGTTGGTCAATTTTCGCATGATCAGCGCTTCGGCGGCCTTTTGAGGAAAATCTAAAACGAAGAATTGAGATTCTTTATGGCCAATGTAGCTCGATGTAAAGCTAAACTCATCGTTGGGGCCAAAATTGAGTGTGACAGACAGTTTCACTCCTGGTCTAAGCAGTGTGTACAGTTCGTCGAGCGTTTCGTGGGTGTGAGTCATAGGTATCATGTAACCCTGTATCAGGTTTCTTGTTAATCACTATAATGAAACCTGACACATAATAAAGCCGCAATCACGAAAAATATGACACCGATTTGTGATGCTGTTACACAGCGCCCTCATAAATAGGCGCGTCCTGTTTGCAATGACAAATCGCAATATAGTCACTGATGGCGTCAATTTGCTCTTGAGTGCACAATAAATGCAATTTTGAGCGGCGCGTCAGTACATCGCCTGCTTCATACCCCATCTCTGTGGTGATGAGAAAATCGATTTCTCGTTGATAGACACCTGGCGCAAACTTCATTCCCAAGTCTTGCTCTTTTTGCGCATTACCAAGAAGTAAGAAGACGCGCGAACCATAGGCTCTTAACCAACGATTGAGTGTATATGAATCGAGATAGGGAGCCTTGGTTTGCAGTGCGGACTTCGCATCTTTCCAATCAAAATCTAAACCACCCGGTAAAGGTGTCTCTGCTGTCCAAGCCGGTAATACCTCCAAATATTGACTGAGTTGCTCCATTGCCGCTTCAGCCAGTTTTCGATAAGTGGTCAGTTTCCCGCCAAAAACGGACAGTACAGGCGCATCGCCATTACGCCCATCAATAGATAGCGTGTAATCACGAGTGATGGCTTGGGGTGAGTCGGACTCATCGTCACACAATGGTCTTACGCCGCTGTAGTCTGAAATGATGTCTTGAATCGAAAGTTGGTGACGAAAATGTCGGTTTACTACGTCAAGTAGGTAATGTTTCTCTTCATCGGAGATCGCGACGTTACGTGGATCTCCTTGATACTCGACATCAGTGGTCCCTATGATTGAAAACTTCCCCATGTATGGAATAACGAAGACGATGCGTTTATCTTCGTTTTGCAGAATATATGCTTGAGGTTCATCGTGAAGTTTTGGCACGATGATATGCGACCCTTTAATCAGGCGGATGCCATAGGGCGAAGTAACGTTCGCTTGCTGAGTGAGAAATTCTCTCACCCAAGGACCTGCTGCATTAACCAGTGTTTTACTTAGACGCTCGTGTGCAACGCCGGTGCGTTTATCGTAGAAAGTGACACGCCATAAGCCCTTGTCTCTGACTGCTGAGGTCACTTCACAATAGTTGCTGACTTCGGCACCATTTTGTTTCGCGTGGAGAATATTCTCAATTACCAAGCGTGCATCATCCACCCAGCAATCGGAATACTCAAAACCGGTCTTTATGTCGGCCTTGGTAATGTTCTGGTTGTCGAGCATGATCTTTTGGCTCGCGGGTAGGGTGGTTCTTTTGCCAATGTTGTCGTAAAGAAACAGCCCAATTCGGATCATCCAAGCCGGCCTTAAAAATGGTCGATGCGGTAAGCGAAAGCGCATTGGGAACGCGATGTGTGGGGCTTTCTTGAGCAACACTTCACGTTCGGCGAGCGCTTCCGAAACTAAACGAAACTCGTAATGCTCTAAATATCTCAGCCCGCCATGAATCAGTTTTGAACTCGCAGAAGAGGTCGCACCGGCAAAGTCTTGAGCCTCATATAGCCCAACCTTTAACCCACGGCCTGCTGCATCCGCGGCGATGCCCGCACCATTGATTCCGCCACCAATGACGATAACGTCCAATGGTTCATGGGGGGAGTGTGTCAACAAGCTTGCGTCCATTAATTTTCTCCAAAATGCTCATTCGCTCATTATTATGTTCATTTAATCACGAAAAAACAGGTTCGAATAGAGATGAAATGAAAAAAGTTTGAATATGATCCAATCAGACTATCGAACGAATGAAAAAAAACCTCGGCTGAGCCGAGGTCCTAAAACTTTTCATCAATGCGTGGCGTTTATTTTCGGGCGAGTTTTTGATGGGCTCTTGAGAAGTGATCCGCACAGAATGCGCCGACAATGGAAAGCTCACCCGCCAGGCAAAGTGCGGCGGCCATTTCAGCGAGCGCTTTTGCGTGGCCAGCACCATACAGCCCGAGAATTTCCAAGCAGGCTCTTTGGCTCGGCAGGCCAGTCCCACCGCCAACGGTACCCACCATCAAGTTTGGCAGTGTGACGCTAGCATAGAGGTCGCCTTGTGAGTTGACTTCCATTCGAGTCATTCCGATGGCGGATTCAGCGACGCAGGCTGCATCTTGACCACATGCGATATACAAAGCCGCCAGTGCATTCGCATAGTGGGCGTTGACGCCAATACTGCCAGACAACGCAGCACCAGTTGTGGTCACTTGTCCAAAGCGAGCCATTTTTTCTGGCGTCGTATGCAAGTAGCGTTCAACCAGTGCCCGTTTTATCGTGACTTCTGCGGTCACTTTTTTGCCTCGTACATGGCGTAGAGTGTAGTTATTGGCTTTTTTATCCCCTGACAAATTGCCGTCGAGAAACGCTTCTTTGGGTGCTATGGGGGTGGTCTTGAGGATGTGGTGATAAACCTCATTGGTCGCGATAGTCACCATGTTTTGCCCACTCGCGTCGCCCGTGTGGTATTCAAACACCAAGTAGACGTGGTTCCCCTCAATATTGACATTGATATCATGCAACTTACCGTGAGAGGTCGTGGTCTCGGCAATGTGTTTGAACTGTTCATATTGGGTGGTGACCCAAGCGACAAACTGGCCCGCCTCAGCCAGCGTTTCAAACACAAACACCGGCGTGCGTGTAACGCCTTCGTTGAGCAGCATTGCGCTGGCCCCGCCCGCCTTAGTGATCAACTGAGCGCCCCGGTTGTATGACGCGACAAGAGCGGCTTCGGTGGTCGCCAGTGGAACCAAATAGTCGTCTTGTGCGTGTAGGCCATTTACCCGCAACGGGCCGGCGATGCCTACCGGGACTTTTACCGTGCCGATGAAGTGCTCGATATTACGGTCAAAAATGGCACAGTTTTGCTCAGTCTGATCATCAAGCAACAATGAGCGGTCGGTGAGCGCCGAGAGTGTTTTCCACCGTTGGTTTAGCGCTTTCTCGGAGATGTAAGGGCTCGGCGTCAATCGGCGTGACGGTTTTCCTTCTCGAGGCGCAAGTTGTGAGGTTAAGTCATACTCCTCATCTTGCGTCTGGAAAGGCGTGTAGGTGTTCGGGGCGGCGTGATTCATTTTTGGCATAGTGATAAACGTACAAAAATAGTGATAAACGTACAAAAAGTGTTAGGCATTCTAACGGGGTGAGGTTTGAACTCAATACCGCATCAAGAGGCAGCGAAACAGGATAGAAGAAAATGGGCAACTGGCTGCGCGAGTTGGCGTTGGGACAAGGTCTTACACATGGATATCTAATAAGGTTCCAATCATATCTTGATCGCGTTGAATGACATTCGTACCGATTTTGCTGTATTGCTCCGCTTGTGTCAGCTCAGCGAGCGGCTGGATGTGGTCAATTACCGGTGCTTTGAATTCGACCTTATTGAAATCGAGGGATTTGTCTTTAAGTGGGATCGGGGCATTGGTCTGGTTGTTGATTTCGAGCGCAGCCTCTTCAGCCATGCGAGATGACTGGTCGATGATATGATAGCCAGATTGTATTGCTGAAACAGACATAAGCGCCTCCACTTACTCTAAGCTTAAGGTGTCTGCCTGCATTGAGCAAGTTTGATTACGAAAAGAGGCTTGTGATCATATCCAGCTCATCATCTGAGATAATCGATTCACTAGGATGATCCAATTTGGCGTTGATATCGACAAGAAGTGCGCGTAACTGCTGAGGTGATAGGCTCTGCAGCTGCGTGCGGATAATCTCAAATTGTTGTGGTGACATATTATTAACCCCACTTAGCATCATGTGCTCAAGTTCAGTTGTGAAAGAGATGTCTCCGTTCATCGTCTTACGCCTGTGCGAAAATTCATACAAATCGTAAGGAATTGTGCTGTTTTTTTGTCCGAGTTTTGTCAGGAAAAGTTAGATGACAGCAATTTCATGACTCTGTATTAGTGGGGCTTATCACTCTTACGCTGAATTTATTAGCCAGTGAATGCAACTCAGGAATCATTCGATAGATAAGGTGCAGCTGTTGCAACACGAGACGCACCGAATTATCGTCTTCTTCACGCCATTCACTTAGCCGAGAGGTAATCGTAGGATCTTCCGTAATCGCCATGTTTTCCGTAATCACAATGTCTTCAGCGTAAGATTTACGATTTAAACGCACATGCAGCAGTTCAAGATGCTGGTGAATCAGCCGGTGGGTATCGAGAATCAACACATGCGTTTGCTCGTTGTCAATGCGTGTACGGTGCGCGCCTAACGCTGAGACATAACTAAGTAGCGCATGGTTCAAGGTTAAAAAGCGGAAACTCTCATCTACGGCGCTTCGATAGCGCCCAGGCTCTGCCAGCATGGTCGATATGGCGGCAGTGAGGTTCGCATCACTATTGTGCGCCGCTCGTCGAGCGATTCGGTAGGCCAGATTGTCTTTTTTACCCACGCGATATTGGCCAATGATTTGGGCTAAATATGCTTGATTCGCAGCGATAGCTTCGGCCATCACGGTGTGCAATCGTTTAGACTGCCAATCCGGGAGAATATACGCCACCGCGCCAACGGCCAGTAAGCAGCCTATGATCGTATCCGCGAGACGAGGGAGCACCACCGAGTAGCCTTCTCCTAGCTGGTTGAAGCTAAACAGAACTAAAACGGTAATAAAGCCTGTTGCGTAGCCATAATTCGCCAAACGAAAGGCAAAGAAGGCGACACCCGATGCGACAATCAGTACCAACTGACTCTCTTGTGAGGGGAAAAAACTCAGCAGTGGCACACCAACCAAAAGACCAGCAATGGTACCGACCACACGGCCAATCAATTTTTGTCGAGTCGTGCTGTAGTTGGGTTGGCAAACGAACAAGGTGGTGAGCAAAATCCAGTAGCCATGGTCAATATCAAACGCTTGGATGATGCCGTAACCCACCGTTAATGACAGAGACAGGCGTAGCGCATGGCGAAACAGAATCGAGTCACTGTTGAGGTTGGATTGTACCCGCTGCCACATCGTTTTGAGCGTGTGCGCTTCGGTGTCATCCAATTCATCCTCTTCGGGTTTTGTGGTGTCTGGGTTGCTGACGTTGGCGAGCAGTTTTTCCACCATGGCTAAGTTGCTAAACAAGTAACCAAGCTGCGCTAGCAGAGGTTTCCATGTGGGGTGATTTTGCGCTTGGAGGTGCGCCAATGAGTTTTGCAGTTCATCCAGTGCGATGACTGAATCCGTATCGTGTTGATACGCTTTGCCAGTCATGATGGCTTGACTGATGCGCTGACATGCCTGTTTTTGCGTGTCAATAAGGTGTTTGAAACGAAACAAAATATCGGAACGCTCAAAGTGTTGCGCTAATTCTTGGTAACGATAGTGGCTCGAACTTAACCGCTCATGGATATCTTGCGCAATAAAGTAGATATTAAGAAAACGGTCGCTGGCGCTGTCCACATGGCCACGTTTTGAGCGGCTGAGCAGCGTCGATTTGCACTGATTGAGCGCAGTGACGGTCGCCGCATTGCGTTTGGCCTCTTCGATACGCATCGGTTGTGGATTCAAATTGGTCACTGGGTGAAACAATTGGCTTTTCAGATCCAGGTAATGGCTGAGTTGATAAAAAACGGTGGATAAACTCTGTTGTACCGGTTGCAACGGCCAAATTGCAAACCAAACCATAGAAACCAGGAAATACCAACTCGCACCAGTAAGAAGTAATATCGGTTGGAACCAACTGTCACCACTTTGGTCAATGCCGAGCATGGTGTAGATAGCGATCAATAACGAGCCAAAGGCGATACTTGCGTAGCGACTACCGATTGCGCCAAGCATGATAAAGCCAAATGTCGAGGTGAACAGACCCAGAGCGAACAGCCAAGGCGTATCAAACAACAGCTCTATCGAGAAGGTGGCGATCGCGAAACAGATCAAAGTAAGGGTAATCGACTTTAACCGCCCAACAAAGCTATTGTCGGTTTCAGCCAGCGCCGCCGCGATGATGCCAAGAATCAGTGGGACTAATAGAGTCTGCTGCTGCCAATGCCAGGCAGGCACTACCGCGCCAAGCAGCGTGATTAAAATCAGTAAGCTGTTATTAAACGTTCGGTTCACCCACAGGAGGCGAAGTTGGTGCAAATAGGGCACGGGCGTCTCTTCTTGGTTAGCTTTGGGGTAAACATTACCACCGACTCTATGGTAACTAACTGATCGAGGTAATGAAATAGGTCTGTTCGATGCGCAAATGACCCGCCCAGCCCTTGACTTATGTAGCAAGGTTCTGAAAAGTAGGGGCATCGCATTAACGTTTAGAGTTTGCGAGTTGATTATTGACGCCAAGGAACCTTGTGACATGCAGTTAAGTGCATCCCCATCCGCTACATTTTTTACTCAAAACGAATACCACCACGTCGAACTGGGCGAGCAGGAGTTGATTCTACGATCCGAAACGAAAGAAACACGGGTGCCTTTTCGTGTTTGGGATGGGCGAGTCAAAGTCAAAACGGGGATTGTATGGAGTGGGCTTGAGTTTTATAGCCACATTGATGGCGGTAAAGTGCGTCGTTGGATGGTTCAGGGCCTTAGCCCAAAAGCGTGTCGGCAATTCGCGCTGCACGCGGTGGCCAGTTATGAGCAGTGGCACGCCACTCAATGCCAACAGCTCAACCAGTATGTGCCAGAGTGGGAAGCGGCAATCGATCGTCAACTGCGTCGACCTACGTTCTTAAGGCAGTCGATGTTAGCTGCGTGGAATACGAAAGTGATGGACGATTTAGCATGCATGCGCATGACACTCGAAGAAGCTGAGTTGCGGATGCCAAAGCGCTTAGCGCCACTGCTACCGTGGATTGAAGAGACACAAACGTCACTCCAAACGCGCAATCATCAATGGATGGAAACCGAACTCGAGAATTGGGAGGTACTGTTTTCACGCATCGAGTCCTCGCCGCTTAACCTTTCTCAACGCCGAGCGGTACTACTCAATGATGACAATAACCTGATTTTAGCCGGCGCGGGTTCGGGTAAAACCAGTGTATTGACGGCGCGAGTGGCCTACTTGCTGCAAAGTCATTTGGCGCAAGCCGATCAGATTTTAATGCTGGCGTTTGGTAAAGACGCCGCAAGCGAAATGAAACAGCGCCTTGAGAGTAAAATTGGTCTGAGCGCTGAAGGGGTGGAAGTCAGCACATTTCATAGTCTAGGACTGAAGATATTAAATGATGTTGAATCCAGTCGCGTTGAGATTTGCCCTGTTGCGGTGGACGATAAGTTGCGTCACGGATGGTGTGTCGACTGGTTGAAAAAGCACTGGATGACGCCGACCAACTTTAAGCGTTGGCAAAAACATTTGGTCAAGTGGCCCATCGCCTATTTGGCCGGGGATGATGAGTTAGGCAGTCATGTTGAAAACCCTAAACTCATCGCCTGGCTAGAGAAACAGTTGAGTCAATTGGCTGCAATGGGTGTATCGAAGAAAGAGCTGCAGCAGCGATTGGTTGAGCACCCTGACTACACTCGTTTGAATAGCGAACTCTCTTTGGTGTGGCCTTGTTATCAAGCTTGGCAGCAGATGCTGAAAGAGCAGCAGCAAGTTGACTTCAATATTATGATTTCAAGAGCCGTCGACTATGTGAAGAAGGGCAAATTCCGCGCGCCTTGGAAATACATCATGGTGGATGAGTATCAGGATGTCTCTCCCGCACGTCTTGCTTTGATTGAAGCACTGTGCGCGCAAGTGGAACCCAATGACGAGGAAGATGGCTGCGCGTTATTTGCCGTCGGCGACGATTGGCAATCTATCTATCAATTTGCTGGTTCTGACGTTTCGTTGACGACAGGGTTTAGTGAACGCTTCCAACATGCGACCATTCACTACCTCGACACCACATACCGTTTTAACAATCAGTTGGGCGAGGTTGCCAATCGATTTGTGCAGCAAAATCCACAGCAGTTGCAAAAATCACTCAATAGCCACAAACAACAAAAGAGCAAAGCGGTGACACTGGCACCTGCAGGTCAAGTGGAAAAAATCCTTGATCAACTGGATCGTAACGCCAAGCAAACAACCCAAGTGATGTTACTCGCCCGAAATCACTATCATCGCCCTGAACTGCTCGACGACTGGCAGAAAAGGTTTCGACAATTGTCGATAGAATTTATGACTTGTCACGCGAGCAAAGGACGTGAAGCCGACTTTGTGATTATATTAAATGTGGATGAAGGGCAGTTTCCAGCTCGAGTGAAAGCGCTCCATTTGGACGGCGCCTTGACACAATCACAAGAACGCTACCCGTTTGCAGAAGAACGGAGACTGTTCTACGTCGCGCTTACACGCGCAAAGAAAAAGGTTTGGGTAACCTTCAACGGCAGCGGTTCGAGTTTTGTCAAAGAGTTGCTTGAAGAGGATTACCCGGTCAGTATTGTGAAATAGCACCGCGAGGAGTCGCCGATGGAATTTTGTATTGCGCTCACCACCACCAACAGTCAAGCGCTTACTGAGCGAATCATAGATGCGTTACTTAAAGAAAGGCTTGCCGCTTGTATTCAAACCATGCCCATTGAGAGTCACTATGTCTGGCAAGAGCAAGTGTGTCGTGACAACGAAACCTTACTGGTGATCAAAACGACACAGAGCAACTACGTTGAAGTCGAACAAAAGGTGGTGGAGTTGCACGATTATGACACCCCGCAAGTCGTGCAAGTGCCCATTGTCGATGGTTTCAACCCTTATATCAGCTGGCTTGAGGCAAACACTCGTCGTTGAACGGCCATCAGAGCGAGTGCGCTTAACGCGCCCAAGGTGTCCATCAGCATGTCTTTTTGCGCATCCCATATATCACCTTGGGAACCGAGAAAGGCGATGCCCTCATCGCCACCCGCCAATTCAGCGTACCACCACTCAATGATTTCATAGCCCGCTGCCAGCGACATCATTGAGAATAGGGCAAAACAAGCAGACAGCCCCCATGGTAGCTTGCGTTTTCTCATCAGGTATTCCGCTATCGGATAGGCGTAAAGGCCGATAGAGAAATGGGCAACGCGGTCAAAGTGATTTCTCTCAGAGCCAATGAGTTGGTTAAACCAGTCAAAGGGGACCTCAGCAAACGTATATTTTGCACCAATCGTGTGTAATACCAGCCAGACGAACATCAGAATGTACGCCGTATGGCTAAATACGTAGCGCTGGGATAACCACCAAACAATCGCCAGTATCGCCACGGCAGGCACAATTTCAGCCAACCAAACATGAATTGAACTTGGGTTAACAACAGAAAATAGAAACACTGCACTGTAGATTGCAGTGAGAAACTTCAGGGTTTTTAGGTGTGTTGTACGCATGTGTATTGTACGCATAGTCGCTTACGGTTTGATTGATATGCTACTGTTTTACCATTAAATAAAACGCTGTTCAATTGTAACTTTCACTATGCAGATCTCGCTTTATGTTGAAATTCCGCTTTGCTGCACACTCTTCGTGCAAACACTTACGTTACCTGTAGTCAACATTTGATTTACCTCTAGGAGGCACATAGAATCGAGTCAAATTCTAATAACGAGTAAAGAAAGCATGAAACTGGATACCGTTGATTACCTTGCTGACGATGCCGCAGAGCAATTTGTTCAATCCTTGAGAGAGACCGGCTTTGGTGTGTTAAAAAACCACCCAATTCCGCAAGAGTTGGTCGAGTCAATTTACGAAAATTGGTACCAATTTTTTACCTCAGAGCGCAAAAATGATTTCCACTTTAACGTCGAAACGCAAGATGGTTATTTCCCGCCTAGTGTCTCAGAGGTCGCGAAAGGTCATACAGTAAAAGACATTAAAGAGTATTTTCACGTCTATCCTTGGGGGCAGATTCCTGAGGAACTCGAAGCACAAATTCTTGAGTACTACCAGCGTGCAGACAGATTTGCCCAAGAGCTGCTCGGCTGGGTTGAAGCTCATGCGCCGAAAGAGGTACAGGAGAAATTCTCGATTGCGCTTTCTGAGATGATCAATGGTAGCCAGAAAACCTTGCTACGCATTCTGCATTACCCCCCAATGACGGGCGATGAAGAGCCTGGCGCCATTCGCGCAGCGGCTCATGAAGACATTAACTTGTTGACCGTATTGCCCGCCGCTAACGAACCTGGCTTGCAAGTGAAAAGTAAAGAGGGTGAGTGGATCGATGTGCCTTGCGATTTTGGCAACCTCATCATCAACATTGGTGATATGTTACAAGAAGCATCCGGTGGCTATTTCCCATCGACCACGCATCGCGTGATCAATCCAACCGGCGCTCGCCAAGAGCACTCACGCATTTCACTGCCGCTCTTTTTGCACCCCAAGCCCGAGGTTGTGCTGTCAGAGCGTTACACCGCCGACAGCTACTTGATGGAACGCCTACGTGAGTTAGGGGTCATCTAACCCTATCAAGCTGATGAGAATCGAGTCACCTTTGGTGGCTCTTTTTTTCGCACAGAATAACAGTTGTTGTCTGTTTTACTCGACAAATGGTTGAGGATCCATTTAAGTAAAAGAAAAACCGTGAAGGGATCCTATGGGTAATCAGCAAGCACTCGCGACGTCGTTTCAGCAATACATGGAAAACCCTCTGCTTTGGCCAATCCTCGAAGTGCTACGCAAAAAGCCGTCGGGGTGGAAGGTACACACCTTAGCGGCTCATCTTGGTGAACTTGGTTATATGCCTGAGTTGGATCCTTTGCCAGAAAAAGATCTCTTTAAACGCAATTTCTTGATGATGAATGCCCTGTACCAACTGCAAGAGACGCTTTACCCAGATAATTGGCTGCAAGTCCAGGCGATGAATATTTTGCTTTTACCGACGCTAAAAAGTCATGGTTTTGCGATTGATACCGATGATCCTTTGCGAGATTACTACACCCAGTGGTCTAATTATGAAGCAGAAGAGGGCGAAGTGAAGCGTCTGCTGAATGAATTTTGGAGTCGTTATCAGAGGTTTCTCGGGGGCAATCATCATGAAGATATGGACCGCCGCAAAGCACTGTCACTATTTGAATTGCCTCAAGAGGCGACACAGACAGAGATACGAAAAACGTGGCGTAAGTTGGCGCTGAAGTGGCACCCTGATAGAGAGAATGGCAACAGCGAACGATTCCGAGTACTGTGTGAAGCGTGGAATGTACTTCGCCAGTAAAAAGGGATTCTAAGCAGCCAAACCGTGGACAGCAAACCAAGCGGCTGCTGTCCATATTGTGGCCGCGTCACATACTCAACGTTTTATTGACCTTTAAACTGCGATTTGCGCATGCGGTTGAGCGCGGCCATGACGTCCAACACTCGCGGTTTGGCAAGGTCACCTTGATTGGGCATAGTGTGATGCCACTGGTCATTGAGCATTTGTGCCACGTCTTTAGCAGGGTTGGCAGACCAACCAGGACGCTGAGCCAACTGAAACCACAACCAGCCAATCGCGTTCACTTCTGAGCTCGATTCCAACTGCTCAAGAGCCGAAAGGTCGGTAAACTCTTTGCCAAAACGCAGTGAATCGACGCCTTTCGCCGCAACGCGAAACTTGCCGTCTGCCAATACCGCTTGCAAAGCAGAGCAATTCAATTTACGAGGACGGAAAGTAGCGAGCGCTGATTCGGCTTCATTTTGACGCGTGGTTGGGTGCTCTTGCGTAACAAGTTTCGCTTTTTCGGTCAGATCGATGGCTTGGTAATCGTGCATTTGAATCACGGTATCCGCCACATCTAGGTAATCGCCTGAGCCCCCCATAACAACGATGGTTGAGATGTCCAATTCATCACGTAACTGGCCAATGCGATCGACCAAGGGCGTGATCGGTTCATCACCTTTTGCGACCAAAGCCTGCATGCGCTCGTCACGAATCATGAAGTTGGTGGCTGAGGTATCTTCATCAATCAGCATCGCTTTAACGCCAGATTCAATAGATTCTTGTAACCATGCTGCTTGAGAGGTCGAACCGGACGCGTCTTGGGTTGAGAAATGAGCCGTATCTTTGCCCATCGGTAAGTGGTTGATGTAGTTTGACAGGTTCAAGTCATGCACGCAGCGCCCGTCTTCGGCGCGGATTTTCATCGCTTCGCTGCTGGTGACGACCCATTCTCTGCCATCGCCGGCAATGTGGTTGTAAATAGAGCGTTCGATAGCGCTCAGTAGCGTCGATTTGCCATGAAAGCCGCCACCAACGATCAATGTAATGCCAGCCGGAATGCCCATACCTGACACCGCACCGTGATGAGGGGTATGGAACGTCACTTCAAGCGACGGCGGCGAGACAAACGCGACCGCTTCTTTCATTGGCAAGTCAGAGTTACCGGCCAAACGCGGCAGCACGGCGCCATTACCAATAAAGGCGACTAAGCCACGCTCATCCAGTTGATCTCGAATCGCTTGTTGATCTTCCACACCTTGGCAATGTGCAATAAGAGCAGCTTTATCTAACTCGCGCTCAATCGTGGCACGACGGATAAATTTAGGTAGGTGAAAGGTGAGGAGGTTAAGCGCTTTTTTTCCAAGGACACTGCGTCCTTCTGCGGGTAAATTAACCCGAAAACGCAGCTCTATGCCTTCGTCAGTAAACATCACCGCAGTGGAATCCATCACAGTTTGACCCGTTAGGGCGATGCTGATGAGGTTTTCTTGTTTTGCCAGTTGAGCAAAGGTGCGGGCGATAAAGTCGCGTGCCGCAATTTGATAGACAGCAGATTGCTCACGTAGCCAGTCTAAGCCGGTTAACGACCAAGGGCGGAGTGCGCGCACTCGTGATGCTGAGGCATGCGGGTCGGCTTGAACGTAGTCGATGTGAAAGGTGTAATCGCCAAAGTCGTATTGACCTTTGATTTGCTGATAAGCGCGATAGTTCTGCTTTTCGATTTTTTTAAGGGTGGCGGTTAACTGATCCATGACTGGCTCACTATAGAATTTTGAAAGCGTGGATTATAGAAACCTGTCGGCGCGGAGTAAAGGTAAACTACCGAAGAATAAGGTGCTAGAGGTCAGTGGAACCTAGAGCACTCGCCGCGCGAGGAAGGCACGGCGAGTAGGGGAAGTTACGCCTCTTTTGTTTCGATAAATGGGGCTAAATCGACATCAGCGTGATAATCAATGGCATCAAATCCGAAACCATTCAAATTGAGAAACTCCTGCTTGTAGCCTTGATAGTCACCCAGCTGTTTGAAGTTATCTCGGTTCATCTCTTTGAGTAGGAGCGCCACCTCATCCTGAACGGGCTTGGCCAATTCTAGATCGTCAATACGTATTAACCGTTCGCCATCAACCTCTACTTTTGCTTGATTGTAGAGCTTGATTGCGTAGAGCCGTTGCATTTGCTCGATACACCCTTCGTGCACGCCTTGCGCTTTCATCACTTTGTAGAGCGCCAAAAGGTAAGGCGTTAAGCCAGGGATAAATACACTTGCCTTAGTGACCAGCGCCTTGCACACACAAGCGAATGCGCCGCCATCGAAATTGGCTAATTTCAAATTCAATGAATGGCTAGTCTGATGCAAATCGACTTTGGCTCTTCCAAGGGTGCCATCAAGATAGATAGGGTGGGTGATCTCAGGCCCGATGTAAGAAAAAGCAAGCGTTTGACAACCTTGGGCGATCGATTCTGAGTTGATTAAGGTATCCACCCAGGCTTCCCAATCCTCGCCGCCCATCACTTTTTGTGTATGATGCGCTTCTTCTTCCGTTGCGGGCTCTAATCGGGTGTTGATCCACGCATCGTGCTCGAGATCGATCGTTGCACCGGTAATCGGTTCAAACATTGGCTTAATGGCTGAGCGCCACACTTCACCGGTGTCAGGGTCAGGTCGCAGGCCGCTGGCGACACTGTAGATAATTAAATCGACTTCGCCTTCAAAATAGGTTTCTATCGCTTCAACGACTTCGTTCTTGATCGCTGAAGAGAACGCATCGCCATGAATATTTACCGCGATACGTCCTGCCTTTTCAGCATGCTGTTTGAAGAAGTAGTCATTGAAGTAACCTGCGCTGCCTACGCCTTTTTCACTTGGGCTACGCTCAAAGGAGACGCTGATGGTATCAGCTTGAGCCCCGCCAAACGTCAGAGCGATACGCGATGCCAAACCAAACCCTGAAGAGCCACCAATGATTAGCACACGTTTTGGTCCGTTTTTGATCGGCTCTGCTTGTTGTACGTATTGGATTTGACGGAGGAGAGCTTGTTCACAGCCGTAAGGATGCGCACTGCGAGCTACCACACCTTGTATTACTGGTTCAATTGTCATGAAACTTTCCTTAGAAACGGACGTTGTCTGATTAACCTAGCGTAAAAATAGGTAAAGTTTATTGAGCCAGACCAATGACAAGTGATTATCTATCAGTATTTACAGAAATTTTACCAGCTCTTTGGCGACAAAATCAGCGATCCAAGGTTGGGCTTCAGGTTTAGGATGCAGTCCGTCGTTCATCATCCATTGAGGCTCTGTGATGACGCCTTCAAGAAAGAAAGGCAGCAGTGGCACATTGTGTGCGTCTGCCACTTTGGGATAAACGGCTGAAAACGCTTGCGTATAACGCTTACCGTAATTGGGTAATACATGAATTTGCATTAAAAGCGGCATTGCCCCTTGCTGTTTGACTTGTTCGATGATGGCCGAGAGGTTGTTTTCGACCACGTTAGGTGGAAATCCGCGCAAGCCATCGTTAGCGCCAAGCTCGATTAATACGTAATCCGGCTGATGCTCACTTAGCAGGCTAGGCAGGCGGCTGAGGCCGTTACCTGAGGTATCTCCAGAGATACTGCCATTAATGACCGCAAGATCATGGCCTTTGGTTTTCATTACATTAGGTAACAAGGTAGGCCATGCTTCTTCAATCGACATTTGATAACCTGCACTCAGGCTATCTCCTAAAACCAATAGCTTAGCGCTATATGCGGGTTGAACAAAAACGAGAAAAAAGACCAAGGAAAGTAAACGAATCATGCAAACATCCATCATTCAAGCAACGTCATTATCAAAAATAGTCTCCACTAAACAGGAGCAATTAACAATCCTTGAAGAGGTAAATCTTGAAATCTTTGCCGGAGAGAGTGTGGCGATCGTCGGCACATCCGGTGCGGGTAAGTCCACCTTGATGACGTTGTTAGCCGGTCTCGACACCCCAACAAAAGGCTCAATCCAGCTGCTAGGTAAAACTTTATCAGAGCTGGATGATGAGCAAAGGGCGAAAATACGCAGTGAATCGGTTGGGTTTGTTTTTCAGAGCTTTTTGCTGATACCGAGTTTGAGCGCGTTAGAGAACGTTACTTTGCCATGCTTACTGAAAGGAGAAGACGAAAACATTGAGCGCGCAAAAATGTTGTTAACGTCGGTAGGACTTGAGCATCGAATGCATCACTCTCCCTCTCAGCTGTCAGGGGGTGAACAGCAGCGTGTTGCTTTGGCGCGCGCTTTCATGATTGAACCGAAAATCCTCTTCGCCGATGAACCGACGGGAAATCTGGATGAACACACCGCAGCGAAAGTGATCGAGCTGTTGTTTGAACTCAATAAACAGCACGGGACGACCTTAGTGCTGGTGACCCATGACAGCGAGCTAGCACGTATGTGCGATCGCACCATAGTCATGTCGGCTGGTCAGATCAAAGGAGAGTAGGGATGGCACACTCTCGTTTAAACTCCCGTCTAGTGCGCTGGAGTGTCAGTGAAATTCGTCAAGGCCAGCTCTGGCCGATTGCCGCCGCGCTGACGTTAATCATTGCGTGTATTTTTGCCTTAACCGCTTTAGCGAACCGCATGGAGCAGGTCATCGTCAAACAGGGCAAGCAAGCGTTAACGGCGGATGTGCAGTTCAGTAGCTCGAATCCCCTGCCCGAAACATTGCTACAAAACGCCGCCGCATTGAATATGGACACCGCGCGTCAAACTCGTTTTGCCACCATGGCGTTTAGTGACGACCAGATGAAACTGATCACCGTTAAAGCAGTAGAGTCGAACTATCCGCTGCAAGGTGATTTTCGCTTGAGTGATGGCCAAGGGGAAAAGGCACGAGTAGCGCCAGGTGAACTGTGGTTAGATGAGCGTCTGTTTGCCCAGTTAGAGGTCACCATTGGTGAAGCGGTCACTATTGGTGATGCCGATTTTACCGTTACAGGACGGGTATTAGAAGAGCCAGGGCTTAGCTTTAATCCATTTCAGCAAATGCCGTCGGTCTTTATCCACATGGATGACATCGATAAGACAGGCGCTATTCAGCTCGGTAGTCGCGTGCGCTACAACCTCTTTTTGAATGGCGACGACACCAGCATAGAGACGCTAAAAAGCCGCATTGAACTGACCCCAAGTGAACGTTGGCGAGATCAAAACAGTGCCAGTCGCACCAACGATGTTTTCCAGCGCACTCAGCAATATTTGTCTCTCAGCGTCGCGATTGTGGTCATTATGGCCGCAACCACATTGGTACTGACCTGTCAGCACTATGTCTCTACTCGCACCAAGACCATCGCTATGTTGAAAAGCCTTGGCGCAACAAAGCAGTGGATTGTCCGCTGGCTTTCTATTCAGGTCGCGATACTGCTACTGACAGCGTGCGTGCTTGGCTTACTGATCGGTGTCGGGTTAGAAGTGTTACTCCGCATTCCTCTGGTTGACTTGCTGCCTAATCCACTCCCGAGCTATGGCTTAACGCCAGCGCTGGTCGCGCTTGCCAGCAGCGTATGTATCGCCGTACCTGCCCTTGGAATTCCTCTGCATCGATTAGTGAATGTCAGTGCGGTCAATGTGATGCAACCCCAAGCAAGCGACACGGGCCATAAGTCAAAGTGGTTGATTCTGGTGCCTGTCGTGCCGATGCTCGCGGCATACTACGACAACATGTTGGTTTGGATTGTCATGCTGGGTATGGTGCTTCTGTTTGTGCTGCTCGGCGCGGTGAGCCTGCTTGTCACGAAGCAGTTAGCCAAAATGCCACTGAGTACGTCATTCAAATTGGCGCTCTCGCGCATCAACCGCTCAATGACGGCAACCGGTTTGCAATTTGGCGCTCTTGGGCTTTCTTTGATGCTGCTGGCCGTGATGTGGCTCGTTCGCACTGATCTACTCTCTGATTGGCAACGTACTATTCCGCCAGATGCGCCGAATGCCTTCGCTCTGAATATTGCACCTTACGAAAGAGAGGCCTATTTAGAGGTGTTGGACCAAAATGGGGTCACTCGTTCCGACGATTATCCCATCATTCGGGGCCGCTTGACGAAAATTAATGGGCAAGATGCGAAAGAAGCCTCTGATGGCGGAGAAGGCAACGACGCACTGCGTCGTGAGCTCAATTTTACCTACGCCGAGGGGATTCCTGCACACAACGAGTTGCTTGAGGGTGAGTGGACTGAAAAGGGCGGCGTGTCCGTTGAGTCGGATGTCGCTAGCGATCTGGGTCTAGCGATTGGTGATGAGCTTGAGTTTGTGATTAACGGCCAAACGATAATTGCGATGGTGAATTCCGTGCGTGCCGTAGAATGGCGTGATATGAAGCCTAATTTTTACTTCATTTTTACGCCGGATGTGCTAGAGCAAATCCCAGCGACGTTTTTGGTCAGCTTTCGCGTCGACGACCAACATGACGGGTTGCTCAATACTCTGTCAAAGGCGCACCCAACGGTGAGCTTGATGGATATTCGTCAAATGGGTGAGAAAATCCAATCGCTGCTTGAGCAAATCGTTTGGTCGATTACCTTATTGGCGGCACTTGGCGTCTTGGCAGGGTTACTTTTGATCTTTACGTTGCTGAGGCTAAGTCTGTCACAACGTAAATCAGAGATGCAGCTCTACCGAACGTTAGGTGCGAGTCGAAAACGGGTCACACGCACCATTTGGGCAGAATATGGCTTGATGGCATTGATTGCTGGTTTGATTGCCGCACTGGGGGCAGAAGCCGTAGTCGGTGGGATCATTTACTTCGGTTTTGATCTCACCCCAAGCTTGCATTATTTGTTGTGGTTAACCATGCCAATCATCACGTTTTGCACACTGGCGTTAGTTGTTTTCAGTATGATTAAAAAACTGTTAGCCCCTATAAATAAAGAGTTTAGCTGACGCTGTTCGGGTCAAGTTATTCAGTTATCCACAAAAACGGTGGATAAGGTTTGGGATAACTTGACCTGTAGATAACTCACTAAATCGCGCAACGCTAGGAAAGTTCAAGCATGCAGCAAAGTTGTTATTCACAGAATCGATTTTTCTATGAGTTCCAATTTTTCAGTCAAGCATTTTTTTCAACTTTTTATGATGAAAATGTCATTCATATCCCTTGCAAAAAAAGTGATTTTTATCACCGTTTTTTAAGAGTAAAATAACCGAGAAATGAAACAACTAGCCGCGCAGATGTCACAGATCAACACACAGCCAAGTTCAACGTCCATCGTCATTATTGGTGGGGGCGTTGCCGGCGCCACGGCCGCTGTCCATTTATCCGAAATTGGGCAAAAAGTTTCCCTCATTGAGCGAGGCGCGAGCCTTGTCAGTGGACCGCCGATTTGCCATCTCCATGCTGGTGGTAATTTGTACCGGGAAATCTCGACGGAGCAATGTATTGAATTGCTTGAACAGTCGATTGAAACGGTGCGTCTTTACCCTCAAACCATCAATCGTCGCCCAACTCTTATTGCTGTTCCTATTACCGATCCCGGCAGTGTCGATGAGGTCGAATCTCGCCTGCAAACCATCCGTGATTGCTACCAGACCTTAGTGGACCGAGACCCGGCCAATCAAGTGCTGGGAGCACCACAAGATTATTATCGCTGTTTTTCAAAAGAGGAATTGCAAGCACTGGCGACGCTTACTCAACCTGAGGCACCAACAAGTGTTGAAGATTGGGTGATTCCTTTTGCTCAGCATGCCGACCTCGATGCGCTAAAGTACCCTGTGGTTGCAGTGCAAGAGCACGGTTGGAGTGTCTTTCGTTTGGCCGCGAGCGCTAAACTCACACTCGCTGCACATCCAAACTGTCAATTGCTTACCTCATGTGAAGTCACTGATCTTGAAGAGAGTGGGAACGGCTGGCTGATTCGTTATCGCGATGACAATAACCGACTGCACGAACTTCAAGCTCAATACGTCATCAACGCCTGTGGTTATCAAACCGGCACGATTGACGATCTGGCTCAAAAGAAACGTCAGCGTTTGGTGGAGTTTAAAGCCGCATATGTCACGCGATGGGCAGAGTGTGATCAGGTATGGCCCGAGGTCATTTTCCATGGTCAACGGGGGACGCCAGCAGGTATGGCGCAACTGACCCCGTATGCAAATAAAGTGTTTCAACTGCACGGTATGACGAAAGAGATTACCTTGTTCGATGAGGGGTTGGTCGCCTCGGATGATCGTTCTTCTCAGCCCCAGTTACCGGCTCCCCTAATCAAGACGTTGAATCAAGGCTGGGACGAGTCCGTGGCCAAAGAGCGCAGCCTGCGTGCCGTACGACACATCGGTCAGTACGTGCCTGAATACCATTCGGCGGATTACTATGCGCTGCCTTTGTTTGGCGCGCAGCAAATACCAGGACGAGATGACTCGTTAAGAGCCGCAGACGTTTCGTTTGAAGCCAATCACTATGCACGCATCGAAGTGGTCAAAGGTTCATCTGCGCTTGAAGCCGCAAGAAAAGTGGTGACGCAGTGGGGCTTGTATGACTACCAAGGAGCCTCCATTGAGGCTCTTCATCCGGTGTGTACCCGCTTGGTGGCGAGCGACGTTGAACAAGAAGCGAAACGCATCGCGATTGAGCGTGGCTACCCTGCTGAGTTGGCGCAAGTCTATGGTGAGTCCCAGTAAAGCAGCTATCACCACACCGTGTCATCGAATGATACAAAAAGGCGCTAATCGGCGCCTTTTTGTTATTTCGCCGCCCGCTTGGCCGCGACTAAGCTTAGTCAATACAACAAAAGTGATGGCAATGAATTAATAGCCGAAGAAGCGCGCCCACTGACACCAGACATCTTGTAAACCGAGTAAATCGCCCTTTTCAAACGTCACGGTTTGGCCCGGCCGAGCTTGAGCGATACGTGGTAGGTCAATACGGGCCACACAGCCTAATTTGGGATAACCGCCGATCGTTTGTTTGTCACTGAGCAAAATAATCGGGTCGCCACTTTTGGGTACTTGTATTGCACCTAACGCAATTCCCTCGCTAAGCAGTTCCGTATCTGGTGGCGTAATTGTGTTCCCGCGAAGGCGATACCCCATTCGATTGATGTGCTGGCTTACCTCAAAACGTCGGCTGTAAAAGGCCCCGATCGCGTCTGGAGAAAACTGCTCACTTTGATATCCCTCAATCACACGTACACGAATGGGGAGGTTGTAATCAGGGCGGTAGCGAAATGAAATCTGTATGCTTTGGTGGGATAACGGGTGGTAAGTAAACGCCAGTTGATCCCCCGCTTTAAGTGCGCGGCCTTGCTCTAAGCCACCGAGCGCTTCACGGGTGACGGTGGACACACTGCCCAATACTGGTGATACATCAAAGCCCCCTTTAATGGCAAGGTAGCTTCTTAGCCCGTTGGCCGGAAGACCAAAGCTCAACGTTTGCCCTTTACGGGCGACAAATGTTGACCAGTTATCTATGCGCTGACCGTCGAGTTTAGCATTGAGATCCCCACCTGCAATGGCGAGGTTGCAGTGACCATTGAAACGAAATTCCGCTTGTCCCAAGGTAATTTCAATGGTTGGGCAATTGACCGGGTTATCGAGCAAATGATTCGCCCAACTGTAGGCGTAATCATCCAAGGGACCGCCTTGGGTAATGCCCAAATGCGCCAAGCCAAATCGACCAAAATCTTGGATGAGGCTCAGTTGTCCAGGTTTGATGACTTCAACGTAAGACTTCATAAGGCAAACTCCCCATCAAGCGACCCACCTAGTTGAAGAAACTGGTCTCGATCGACGGCCTTAAAGCGCACTTGAGAGCCGACACTGTACGGCAGCATCTGCGCTTCATCGGGTGTGAACAGCGCTAATGGGCAGCGTCCAATGATGTTCCACCCACCCGGTGAATCACTCGGATAAACCGCAGTATGATGATTGGCAATCGCTACGCTGCCTTTGGGAACATTGACGCGCGGCGTACTTTGACGTGGCAGTTGTAATTGAGGCGTGACTTGACTCATAAACGCAAACCCAGGCGCAAAGCCGATCGCGGTGACACTGTAACACTCTTGGGTGTGCAGTTCGATTACTTCGTCCAATGTCATACCTTGCTCGAAATAGATCGCTAAGTCTGGCCCTACATCCGGATGATAGTAGACGGGTAATTCAACGATCTCTGCGCTATGGCTTACTGGCGGGCTGGCTATGGTGCTGTCCAAGGTGCGTTCGACGCATGGGATAAAATCGAAAATGGAGATTCGGTGAGGTAAATAGTCAATCAACAGGGTGATGTGCGAGGGGGTGACGTTCATCAGCCATTGCGCTAACTGAGACTGAACGTTTTCGCCACAGTGCTGGATTATGCTCGACAGTTCTGGCGAAGGGGCCGCGTCAAAGGTGACTAAAATACTGCACTCGGCAACGGGATCGATGGTATAGGTGATCGTCATCTGTTACTCCATGCTGGTGCGGATTTTCTTGATAATATCGATGGCCGCCAGATTATCGCCGTGTACGCATAAGGTATCCGCCTCAATATCAATCGCGTAGCCCTCTATGGTGCGCACTTTGCCATATTGGGTGATTTGGCGAACTTGGCTAATGATATCTTCGGCGTTGGTAAGGACCGCATCGGGCAGCGCTCTTGGTGCCAGAGTTCCATTGGCGAGATAGCGTCTGTCAGCAAACGCTTCAAACAGCAAAGGCAACTCATAACGGTCGGCAATATCAAGTAAAGGCTGGTTGTCGAGCACGGCGAGCGTCATTAAAGGGACATTGAAACAAGAGACGGCATCAGCGACCGCATCGAACAGCGATAAGTCCTTAAGCATGTCATTATAAAGCGCGCCATGTGGTTTGACATAACTGAGTTCAGTGTTGTGCGCTTCACAAAGCGCTTTAAGCGCGCCAACTTGATAGATGATCATCGCAGTGACTTCTTCTGGGCTCATGGCAAGGCTTCGGCGTCCAAATCCTTGTAAGTCTGGGTAACTGGGATGGGCGCCAATCTTGACGTTATGGCGAACCGCGAGCGCGACAGTCTGTGACATAATAGTTGCGTCAGAAGCGTGGTAGCCGCAGGCGATATTGGCCATGTCTACGTGGGGCATCGCCAAGGTGTCATTGCCCATCGACCAAACACCAAAGCTTTCGCCCATATCACAATTCAACAAGATTGCGCGTTTTGCCATGCATTTACGTCCTTTTATGCTCATTAGTGAGATTTATCGTACAAATAATCCGAGTTGCGTTCAAATTTTGAACGGCGTCACTGAGCGTGTTCCTATCGTGTTGCTAAGCTTACGCACAAACCGCATCAAAAGAAAATAGAGCGGTTAATGTTTTAGGTAGTGGGTGAGGGGCGAAGCGCTCAAATGTGATATGAAAAGGATCAGCGGCGATAGAAGTGGCGTTTGTATTCAGAATTGCCAAAGAAGATGGGCTGAGAGGAGTCGCGTATGCTCTCATTGAACGCGCTATCGTTGAAATCTAAGCTTATCGTCCCACTGATTCTTTTTTCATTGGTGATTTTACTTCTCACTCAGGGCAATGCGCTCAATGTTGCTCTCCAATCGCAAACCGACAACCTTATCAAGCGTGCTCACGTATTGTCTCTTGGTTTATCATCGCCGTTAAACTCGGCCATTTTGGGTGGGCATACTGAACAAGCGACGCAAATATTGCAGTCGTTTTCCGCAGACAAAGAGATCGTGCGCGTTAAGTTACACACTTTAGATGGCAAACTGTTTTCGATCTATGAACAACATGGTGTCGCAGCGCCTTTGCCGAGTGCGCAGCAGCTCGCTGCATTGAAAGAAACGGGCCAGGCAGTGAGCGACGATTATCTTTTTGCACTCTTTCCTCTCTATGCAAACGGTAACGAAGTGGCCAAGTTCAGAGTGACGATCTCTACCAAATCGTTTCAAGATAGCTCAGAGCAGGTCATACATAATGCGCTGATCTTTATTGTCTTTTTGACCATTGCGACCGCCATTTTGTTTTACACCGTACAAAAGTACATTCTCAACCCCGTCATCAGTTTGCGCGCTGCGATACAGGGATATATTGAACACAAATCCAACAGTATCGAGATTGATACCATCGCGAACGATGAAGTGGGTGATTTAGTCCGTGCCTTTCGTACTATGCTGAGACGTTTGAAACTGCGTGATCAACAAGTCAATCATACGCTTGATAGATTGGAACAAGAGAAATCTTTCGCCAACGAGGTGGTCGAGTCGGTCAAACACGCGCTTATTGTTGTCAATCAGCATGGCGATGTTCTCCATTTTAATGCGATGACGTGTGAGATATTCCGATGTACCAGCGCATTTATTCAAGCCAGTAAATTGACAGATTTGATTCAAGGTAAAGGGCAATCCGAATTAACGCGCGCGCTCGAAAACAGTCTAGAGTTTGAAGATCGCCATATCGTGCTCGAAGACCTGTTTCATGAGCGCCGATTTTTAAAAGTAAGTGGTACGCCGCTTTCAAAGCCCGGCCAGTGCCTAATCGCGATTGAGGACATCACCCAAGTCGAAGTGGCGATGAGCCGCCAACGCATGGCGGCGAATATTTTTGAAAACAGTAAAGATGGCTTAGTGGTCACCGATGATAGCGACGTGGTCACTATGCTCAACCCGGCCAGTCGT
This sequence comes from Vibrio sp. R10-SG-ISO4, assembly GCF_059834135.1. Lineage (NCBI taxonomy): Bacteria > Pseudomonadati > Pseudomonadota > Gammaproteobacteria > Vibrionales > Vibrionaceae > Vibrio > Vibrio sp. R10-SG-ISO4. The sequence continues at coordinate 277,555 of NZ_JCBDHJ010000017.1, read as the reverse complement.
CGGATACTGGGAGTAGATAGCAGCGAGATAATCGGTCAGCACCATCGCAATCTATTTCGTTGGGCGGATTTTGATACCGTCATGACGCAGATTAAACGCACGATTGAAGAGCAAGATGAGTGGCAAGGTGAGGTGTGGGAGATTCATCCCCTTGGGCACCGAGTACCGCTTTATGTTCGAGCATCGAAAAACCGTACCAGCGCCAGTGAACATCGCTTCGATTATGTCTATGTGATTGTCGACTTATCTTCAGTCAAAGAGATGGAGCGGCTTGAGTATATGGTCAATCACGACAGTTTGACCGGGCTTGCCAATCGCACCCATCTTTATCGCGTACTAGGTAAAACGCTCACCGATGAACGCCTATCCAAAACGGGCATTGCACTTTTGTATCTCGATCTTGATGGATTTAAAGCGGTAAACGACACTTACGGCCACGATGCAGGCGATGCGGTGCTTAAAGAAGTCTCGCGCCGACTATCGTTGCATGTGCGCAGTCAAGATTTGGTGGCTCGACTGTCGGGTGATGAGTTTGTGGTCTTGATGACTTCTTGCGATCAACCTAGTACGCATGCCCTCGCAGAGCGACTACTGGCGGAAATCAGCAATGAAATCGACTATGCCGGTGAGCGTCTATCGGTCGGTGTGAGTATTGGTATTCACTACACTCAACATGCGCAGGGTGCCAGTCTCGAACAATTCCTCAAAGCGGCCGACAAAGCCATGTACCGAGCTAAAATGGAAGGCAAAGGGCAGGTCATCATGAGTGAGGCAAGTTAGCGTTATCTCGCGCGCGATTTTCTGTTACCATTCAACGAAATACTTACATTAGGCTAGAGTTATGAATGTATTAGTGACGGGCGGTATGGGCTACATTGGCAGCCATACGTGTTTGCAAATGATCGCCGCGGGAATGACGCCCGTTATCGTCGACAACTTGTATAACAGCAAGCGCAGTGTGTTTGAACGTATTGAGAAGGTTTCAGGTCAAACGCCGACCTTTATTGAAGGCGATATTCGCGACAAAGCCTTGATGAAGCAAGTGCTTGTTGAGCACAACATCGATGCGGTGATTCACTTTGCCGGGCTTAAAGCGGTCGGTGAGTCTGTGGAAAAGCCACTTGAATATTATGACAACAACGTCAATGGTACGCTTGTATTGGTCGATGCGATGCGCGAAGCAGGGGTGAAGACTTTAGTTTTTTCTTCATCTGCGACTGTCTATGGAGATCCAGCGAGTGTGCCTATTACCGAAGATTTCCCAACCAGTGCGACCAATCCTTATGGTCGTAGCAAGTTGATGGTTGAAGAGTGTTTGACCGACTTTCAAAATGCCAATCCCGATTGGAGTATCACCTTACTGCGTTATTTCAACCCTGTTGGTTCACACCCATCCGGTGAGCTTGGCGAAGATCCGCAAGGTATTCCAAACAACCTAATGCCATTTGTCTCCCAAGTTGCCGTAGGTCGCCGTGAATTTTTATCTGTGTTTGGTGATGATTACCCGACCAAAGATGGCACGGGCGTGCGCGACTATATCCACGTGATGGACTTGTCAGATGGGCACGTGGCTGCGTTAGAGAAAGTGGGCCAGACATCCGGATTGCACATCTATAACCTAGGCACTGGTAATGGCTATAGTGTGTTGGAGATGGTGCATGCGTTTGAAAAGGCCAGTGGCAAACCTGTCCCGTACCAAATTGCGCCGCGCCGCGCCGGTGATATTGCCGAGTGTTGGGCCGATCCTTCAAAAGCGCAGCGTGAGCTGGGTTGGAGTGCGACACGTTCTTTGGATGAGATGACGCAAGATACCTGGCGCTGGCAGTCAAATAACCCGAATGGTTTTCCAGATTAATTGAGCGCAACCGCTGATTTTAAATCTAACAAAAGAGCGACCCTAGTGGTCGCTCTTTGCGCTGGTTTATAAACGACTGACCGTCGTGTATCGATATTGTTGGGTTACTGGGCTTGCTTATCTTTACCCAACGAGAGTAACCAAATACAAATGACCGCAACCACTAAGAAGCCTGATAGGATAATGACAGGCATCGCACTGTAGCCAAGGATGTGCCAAATAATCGATTCTAACGTACTCATGCTCTCTCCTTATTGCCAACCTTCAACGCCATGCATGTCAGGCAGGCGGTGGGCGATCCCTTTGTGACAGTCAACACAGGTCTTTTCACCCGAGGCGAGGGCCGTTGAGTGCTGCTGGGCACCACGTGAACCTTGCTCAGAAAAGTCCATAAACTCGAATTCATGACAGTTACGACACTCGAGCGAATCGTTTTTCTGCATACGTGCCCATTCACGCTCAGCAAGATGACCGCGACGCTGCTCAAACTTTTCTTGTGTATCTATGGTACGCAAGACATAGTGCGCAAACAGCTCTTTAGATGCCTGAACTTTACGGACAATCTTGTCTGTCCATTCGTGAGGCACATGACAGTCAGAACAGATTGCTCTTACACCAGAGCGGTTCGAGTAGTGAATCGTCTCTTTGATTTCCGCTACAATCGGCGCATGACAGCCTGAACAAAACTCTTCGCTGTTGGTCGCTTCCATCCCGGTGTTAAATGCACCCCAGAACAACAAACCACCTGCAAAGCCCATAAACAGCACAACGCCTACCGCCGCTTTACTGGGGGACGTGAACCGCTTCCAAAACGCTTTCAGTAATTTCATAGTTAACCTCGTTTACTCGCGTTTCTTACTTAAGGGAATCAACAGATTGGAACTCATTCTCAACCAATGGTTTCGCATCTGTTTGCGGGACGTGGCATTGCAGACAGAAGTAACGTCGTGGCGATACGTCTGCGAGCACCGCGTCTTGGCGGTTCACATAGTGGGTGACACTGATTTTTGTTGCGCCTGATTGCTTGGCGTTTTTCCAGCTGTGGCAAGCCAAACATTTATTGGCGTTTAACGACACCTCATAATTACGAATACTGTGAGGAATCAAGGGTGGCTGATAGACAAAGCTATCTTCAACAATTTGATCTTTCGGAAAATCTTTAAATGCGTCCGCAGGTCTGGTCTCTTCCAGATTGGTGTTACCGCGCAGCGACTCCAAGCCACCGATACCGCCTGGGTTGTCCAAATTGGCAAACACAGCGCTGCTCAACACTGCACCTACCGAGAAAAGTGCAACTAAGAATTTTTTCATGTTTTTGTTCTCCGCCTTCTGGCTACATTCTTCGCTTAGGTTGCCCAAACGTGGGCAACCTAATCTCGACATTACGCAACTTTGGTGATCTTCACTGGACACTTCTTAAAGTCGGTCTGTTTAGACAGTGGATCCGTGGCATCAAGAATCAATTTGTTGATCAGGATGCGCGCATCAAAGAAGGGGACGAACACCAAACCTTGCGGTGGACGGTTACGTCCGCGCGTTTCAACACGCACACGCACTTCACCACGTTTGTTGGCAATGTTCACCTCGTCACCTCGGCGAATGCCTCGTGCTTTGGCGTCCTCTGGATGGATGTAGCAGACGGCGTCCGGCACAGCTTTATAGAGTTCAGGGACACGGCGTGTCATGGTGCCGGTGTGCCAATGCTCGAGTACACGACCGGTGCAGAGCCATAAATCGAACTCGGAATCTGGCACTTCTGGTGGCGCTTCGTATGGGGCGGAAATAATAAACGCTTTTCCGTCAGGCTTGCCGTAGAAGTCCCAACCACTACCGGCTTTGGCATATGGATCTGAGCCTTCTTTGTAACGCCAAAGGGTCTCTTTACCGTCAACGACTGGCCAACGAAGACCACGTGTTTGGTGATACACTTCATACGGCGCAAGATCGTGTGCTTTGCCGCGTCCAAATGAGGCGTACTCTTCAAAAATGCCTTTTTGTACGTAGTAACCGAAGTGGTGCGCATCATCGTTGAGTTCGCGCGCTTCCTTGATTGGGTATTTATTGATCACGCCATTGGCGAACAGCATGTCATACATGGTTTTGCCGCGATACTGAGGGGCTTTGGCGAGCATCTCTTCTGTCCACACTTCTTCCATCTTGAAGCGTTTAGAGAATTCCATAATTTGCCAAAGGTCAGATTTCGCTTCGCCAACCGTACCGACTTGTTGATACCAAGCCTGTGTACGACGCTCTGCGTTACCGTAGGCGCCTTCTTTTTCGATCCACATCGCTGTCGGTAGAATCAAATCTGCTGCTTGCGCAGTGGCCGTTGGGTAAGGGTCAGAACAGACGATAAAGTTTTCAGGGTTACGATAGCCCGGTAAACGCTCACCGTTAATATTCGGACCTGCTTGCATATTGTTGTTACACATCACCCAGTAAGCGTTGAGCTTACCGTCTTTGAGCATGCGGTCTTGCAGGACGGCGTGGAAACCCGGTTTAGGCGGAATGACACCATCAGGAATGTTCCAGATTTTTTCTGCAATCGCGCGGTGTTTTGGATTCGCGACCACCATATCAGCGGGTAGACGGTGGGCAAAAGTGCCGACCTCACGAGCGGTACCACACGCAGAAGGTTGCCCTGTCAAAGAGAATGGGCTGTTGCCTGGAGTTGAGATTTTACCCGTGAGAAGGTGGATGTTGTAAATCAAGCTGTTCATCCATACGCCGCGGGTATGCTGGTTCATCCCCATCGTCCAAAGTGACATCACTTTAGTGTTCGGATCCGCGTATTGTTTCGCTAGAGTGATCAAGTCTTCTTCAGATACGCCCGACATTTCTGACGCTTTGGCCGCAGTGTAAGGCGCCACGGATTGCTTATATTCATCAAAAGAGATGCCCGACATATCGCCGCTGTTTGGGTTAGCCGCAGCTTGTTGAAGCGGGTTATCGTCACGCAGACCATAGCCAATGTCTGTGGTAGCTTGCTTGAATGTGGTGTGTTTGTTGACGAAATCCCAATTGACGGCGTCGTTTTCGATGATGTAATTGGCAATAAAGTTGGCAATGGCCAAATCGGTCTGTGGTTGGAAGATGTACCCAGTATCGGCCAACTCGAACGAGCGGTGATAGTAAGTAGATAGCACATTTACCTTAACATGGGGATGGCTGAGGCGACGGTCAGTGATGCGAGTCCACAATACAGGGTGCATCTCAGCCATGTTTGAGCCCCAAAGCACGAATGAATCTGCGTGCTCGAAATCGTCGTAACAACCCATTGGCTCGTCGATGCCAAACGTGCGCATAAAGCCAACCACGGCGGAAGCCATACAGTGACGCGCATTAGGATCGATGTTATTAGAGCGAAGCCCGGCTTTCATCATCTTGGCGGCGGCGTAACCTTCCATTACGGTCCACTGACCAGACCCAAACATACCCACACCCGATGGGCCTTGTTTTTTCAGCGCTTCTTTCCATTTTTCGGCCATGGTATCGAAGGCAACGTCCCAAGATACCGGGGTAAAGTCGCCGTTTTTGTCGTACTTGCCGTCTTTCATGCGCAATAAAGGCTGAGTGAGGCGGTCTTGACCGTACATGATCTTTGAGAGGAAGTAGCCTTTGATACAATTCAAACCTTTGTTGACCGGCGCTTCAGGGTCACCCTGAGTCGCGACCACTTTTCCGTTTTGTGTACCAACCAACACAGAACACCCGGTCCCGCAGAAGCGACAAGGCGCTTTGTCCCAGGTAATCGCCGATTGCTCTGAACTGGCGATCAGGTTGGTCGCTGTGGCAGGTAGACTGATGCCGGCTACCGCGGCGGCAGAGGCTGCTGCGTTTGCTTTTACAAACGCTCGTCTTGTCATCTTCATACTTCACCCTCGAATTGGGAATGTTCTTTTCCAGTGTTAGTTGTCACGTCGTCGCCTAGGTCCGTTTCTATCTGGTGGTAGACCAACACAGTACTTAAGACGTTAGGTAGATTGTTGATTTCGTCGATGGTATCGGTGATAAACCCTTGGTTTTGAGTTTCGAGCACCACCACCAGCTTGCCCTCAGGGCTGTCTGCATAAATTTCTGCGTTGGGCAGTGCACTGATCGACTCCTTGACCTCGTTAAGATGGCTAGGCGCGGCGTGAACCACCAAGCTTGATATATGCACTTCATTCAGTGACATGTTGTTGTCCATTTTTATAATCAATTGCTCACACTGATGGATGACGAAGGGCAAACGGCAACACAGGCACCACAACCGCTGCACTTATCGTGGCTTATGTGAGGCTGGGCGACTTTGCCTACCTCCAATTTGAATTGAATGGCCATTGGGTCACACAACTCACCACAACTCCGGCACTCCACATTTTGTTTGGCTAAACACGTTTCATTGATGCTTGCCTTTACATGCCAAGGCGTATCAGCCTCAGGTAAAAAAATCGGTTCCTGACAAACGTCGGCACATCGATAACAGAATGTGCATTCGTCGATAGAGAAGTCGACAGTAGGAAGTCCTCCGTCACCGCTGACAATGATCTGCGTGTCACAGACGCGGGCACATTCTCCACAGCGGGTACACAAATCGGTAAAGCTTTGTGTATCCGCAACCCAAGGCAGGCGAATCGTATTGTCTGCTTGGCGAGTAAAAAGACGGCGTTTACTGAAATCGACCACGTTGCTATCCGTTGTGAACTGCATTTATGTAAGCGTAGCTCACATTTCCTATTAATAACTTGTCATTAACACACACATAAATTGTAGTTTTTGACATATTTGTATAAATAACCCTTTGGGGGTAATCAGATTATGTTGTTGTTTTAGATCAATAAATTTGGTTTGGTTTGATCACATATTTAGCCGAAAGCGTGAATATGATGACTAGGTGTGATGGGGGATAGGTGAGTAATAACGTGGTGAATGTATGCCAAGAAGGGTAAAAAAATCCGTCACTCGCACGATAGCGAAAGCCATGGGCTTAATATTATCCCTGTCGGTCGTGACGACCAGTTATGCGATCATCACATTAGCGTCTAGCCTCAATGATGCTGAGGCCGTGAACGTGTCTGGCTCAATGCGTATGCAGAGCTATCGACTAGCGCACGACATCCAATCGCAATCTCAAGACTATCTCCAGCACATCGAGATGTTTGAACGCTCTATCTACTCCCCTTCGATGAAGGCGTTGCAAGGCTGGGGTGTTCCTGATGACATTACTCACGATTACTACCGGTTGATCATGCGTTGGCATGAGTTGAAAGCCGTGCTTCAGAGCGAAGCTCGAAGCCATTATTTAGAGATGGTCGCGGGCTTTGTGAATCAAATTGATGCCTTTGTTTTCAAGCTGCAACACTTCTCTGAACAAAAAATGATTCGCTTGGCTTGGGTGGGCGGAGCAGGGCTCGGTGGTATCTTGTGTGTGGGGCTGTTCGTTATTCACTACTCCAGAAAGCAAATCGTGAAACCGCTGAACGCTATGATGTTGGCCAGCGAACAGATTCAATCGCGCTCGTTTGATGTGAAGCTGGATGTTTCAAGTGAGAATGAACTTGGTGTTTTGACTCGTACATTCAATAGCATGGCCAGCGATTTGGGCAATTTCTATCGAGGATTAGAGCAAGCCGTTAATGAAAAGACGCTTAAGCTCCAGCATGCCAACGACTCACTGCAAGTGTTGTACAATTCATCGCAAGAGCTGACCGCTTCAAGGATCACGCAGGAAAACTTCGAGGCGATATTGCAACACATTGTCTCTCTTGAAGGGATTGTGGCGGTCAAAATGGAAATCTTTAGTGACGGAGAGCGACCGCTCGTGTTGACCAAAGGCGACGTTTGCCTCAGCTGTGACAGTGATTGCCAAAGCAAACCGTTGGCCTTAGATGGGGAAGCGTTAGGCATATTGTATTGGAAAACATCACTGCCTTGCCCGGATCAAGCCTTGATCGATAACTTCGTCCAAATCCTCTCGCGCGCGGTGTATTACAACCAAGCGCAGAAGCAAGCGGAGCAACTGCTTTTGATGGAAGAACGGGCGACGATCGCCCGTGAACTGCATGACTCGCTTGCTCAGTCTTTATCCTATTTAAAAATTCAAGTCTCGTTACTCAAACGGGGTTTATCGGCTCTGCCTCCCGGCGAAGCATCGCCGCACACTCAGAGCGTAATGAAGGATCTCGACGGCGGGCTATCCGCCGCCTATACACAATTACGCGAATTGCTGACCACGTTTCGACTGACGATCAAAGAAGGCAGTTTTGGCCAAGCACTAAAAGAGATGACGGAGCAATTGGCCGATCAATCGTCAATCCGCATAGCGGTAGATAATCAGCTCTCCTCTGTAGAGCTTGATGCCAGTGATCAGGTTCACTTACTGCAATTGATCCGTGAAGCGACCCTAAATGCGATCAAGCACGCCAAAGCGACGCAAATCGATATCGCCTGCCTTGAGACCGACGATAACGTTGTGGTGTCGGTCTCTGACGATGGCATCGGGTTTGAACAGGCCAACGAAAAGCTCAACCACTACGGCATGAGTATTATGCAAGAGCGAGCATCGCGGTTAAACGGCACCTTGGTCATTGAAAGCAAACAAGAGCAGGGGTGTCGCGTCATCCTCACGTACCCAAGAAATAAGGAAACAAGCAGTGTCACAATGTAGAGTTTTGCTGGTGGATGATCACCCTCTAATGAGAAGAGGGATTCAGCAGCTACTGAGTTTTGAGCCAGAATTTGATGTTATCGCCGAAGCCAGCAATGGAACGGAAGCGGTGGCAAAAAATCACGAGCTGAAGCCAGATTTGATCTTGCTGGATTTAAATATGAAAGGGATGTCGGGGCTCGACACCCTGAATGCACTGCGCGCCGATGACTGTGACGCCACTATCGTTATTTTGACAGTCTCAGACAGCCCAGCAGACATCGAAGCGATCATTCGAGCCGGAGCCGATGGCTATTTGCTCAAAGATACCGAGCCCGATGAGTTGGTGTCGCTGCTCAAACAAGCCATTCGCGGTAACAAGGCTTACAGCCGAGAAGTGGCGAAATACCTGCTCAAGCGAGAACACACTACCGATGTGTTTGATGAACTGACTGATCGAGAGCGTCAGATTCTCAAAGAGGTTGCGAAAGGATTTCGCAACAAACAGATTGCAGATACGCTGTTTATTTCCGAATCGACGGTCAAGGTGCACATGAAAAGTTTGCTGAAAAAGCTGCGCGTTCCGTCGCGTACCGCCGCCACCATCTTGTATTTGGAACGTTATGGTGACATTAAGTAAGTGCGACTAGGAATGCTTTAGCTTCAACACGCTGTCAGGCATAGAGAGAAAATAGCCTTGATACATATTGAGATCTAAGGCGCGCATGGCATCGAGTTGTTCTTGGGTCTCGATGCCCTCGATCACTACCTGACAGCCCAACGTTTTTGCCAATTCGATACCTGAAATCATCGCGGCTTGATTGCCTTGCATGTAGTCGAGCATCAATGAGCGATCCATTTTTACGATGTCAGGACTGAGTGTTTCCACCCTGGCTCGATTGGAGGCTTCCACACCATAATCGTCCACCGCAATATGAAATCCAATATCGCTAAGCTTCTTCATCGCGGTCTTCAATAAGGCTTCGTTGGCATGTTCATGCTCAACCACTTCAATCACGATCTGTTCCAATGAGAGTCCGAGCTCTTTTATCCGTGTGGCCAGCAGGCTTTCCGTCATATCAATCACCGCCAGCTCATCACCTACAACAGGAAGGATGTTGAGGAACAATTTGCGGTCACGAAATTTTGAATGGGCGAAGTTTCGAATATGAATCACGCGACTCAGGCGCTCTACATTCACTTTGTCATCCAACGGGATGTTGTCTGAGGAAAAAAACAGATCGGGTCGTACGGAACTGCCGTCTTTGCGGGTGATGCGCAGCAGTGCCTCTAAACCAACCATGCTGGTGTGTTTGGTGTAAATAGGCTGGTAGACACTAGAGAGTGTCAACGACTTGTAGTGCGCAATGTACTGGCCATCTTCTCGCTGTTCGAGACATTGAGTAAACTGCTCTCGGGTGGACAGAATCATAAAAACGCCTTACCTCAAAAATACCACATGGCGATACAAACAAACGACTAAGCATACTGGAAAGTACCGATTTTGTCGCACGTTGGAAGCCAACCTTTTGTCTCAATAAAGATACAAGCATTATCAAAGTTGCGCGAAGTTTTCTTTGTTTTAGAAATGAATAAATATCCATTTTAAGATAGAGGTCTCATCAACGCTCATCAAAAAAATCTTTATTGCGTATGTATTTAGACATCAAATGATAGGAAAACGGACGGATAAGCCAGGACACAACACTGCGACCAAAGCGTAACCAATTGGGTGTGTTTTCGTAAATACGACCATTGTAGAGCCACAGCATTTTTCCAACGTGAATATAGTAGAAAGGAATAGGAGGCAGGAAGGTGACGATGTCGAGATCGCAGCAGACGCGGTAGGTTTTGTGCGCGAGCAAGTAGTGTCGATAGAATCGATAACCACCGACCGATGGCTGACCAAAGGTTACGATTCGTTTGATAACCTTAGGATGACAACGCTCAAGACGGTCAGCAATCACTAAGCCGATAGCGCCGCCGGATGAGTGCCCCGTTACCGTGATTCGTTTGCCCTGTTCTATCAATGGCACGAGTATCGTGAGCAATTTGTCGAACACACTCATACCTAGAGTGTCGCTCTTATGACTTGGCGTGCTTTCTTGATTGAGTAAGTCGAAGTAGCCGGCGTGAATCGCATAGGGTAATTGGAAAGGCGCGCAGCTTTTGTGCCAAAGTTTAAGGTTAAGTAGCCAATCCCAAACATTGTGGGAGCCTTTGATCACCACAATGACTTCGTCTTTATCGTGGCTCCACAGCACACGAATCATAGGTTTACCAAAACGGTTGTGAATAACGCGCTGGCCGTTTGGGGCAAAGCCATAGCGTGTCTGTTTTAGGACGCGTTGATAAGCAAGATTACACAGCACCGCGTAGCGTTCATACTGATAACGCTTCAGTTTCTTCATCGAGTCATTAAATCAGTGAGGGGATCGCTTTATTATGCGCGCGCTGAGTGACGCTTCTGTGACAGTGGTGGAGCGGGAAAGGGACTAACTAAGTTGAATAACTGAATATAAATGCAAATACTTTCGCACCAGTTGCTGATCCGTTGAGCGACGCAGTGGATGGGTGAACTTAACGTAGTAAGGACTCATGCCAAATTGCTCTTCTAGTGTCGCCGCTAATTGTGAGTCGCTCTCATATAAGCTCACCCCTTGAATACGGTAATCGTCTAACTGGTCAGGCAGTTGCCCCGTCCACCAGTGTAACAACTCGCGGCTCTGTTTACTGCGAGTGATCCAATGGTCAGACAGCAGGAGCACAAGGTCGTTGGGCTGAATAGCGTAACTGTATTCGGCGTGCCATAGAGCGATGGACTTAAATAACTTCTTACGGTGGGTGGAACCTGCGCTGACCAGGTGAGACGTCATAATCCAAACAGTGCCCAGCTCAGAGCTCACTCGATAGTGGTGAGGCATCTCTTTGTGGGTCAGGCATTCTTGGGCAGTGTAATCACACGCGTGGCCAAACTCGGTCAGGGTACGAGAAAGACGCCGGGCAAACGCCAAGCCTAAATGGTGCTCACTCATGCCTTTATTATGAATGGTCGGGTAGTGCTTTTCACATAGGGCCATACAGTCGGCTTGAAACTCGTTCACGCTTTGAATTAGCACATCCAGTAGCAAGGTGGGTTCTCCATTACTCAAACTCGCCAAATTAGAGTAACACGCCACTTTTAAATTAAGTTACATTTAATTGGCTAAAATTCAGGGGAAATGAGGGGTTTATGTCTAAGATTGAATTTACATCACAACAAAAACACGCGATGGCGCAGTCACTCCAAGACTATTTACATGATGAGTTGGAGGTAGAAATTGGCCAATTCGATGCCGAATTTCTCACCGACTTTGTGATTAAACAGTTTTCTGCCACCTTTTATAACAAGGGGTTAAGTGATGCCCAAGCGGTTTTTGAGCGTAAAGTGATGGATGTTGCGGATGAAATATACGAGCTAGAACAGTGGGAGCCAAAGTAACTAGGGATAAGTTCCTTCAAATTTTTTGAATGACTTCATCAATGTGACGACATTTCCAAGTTTGCGAACCTGTCCGATAATCATTCATAACGCAATTGATTATAAAAACGTGCTCAACCATAACTTTTTTGTTTGGGCGTCAACCAAAGTTGGAAGTATACAAATGAACAGCAGCCAAAATCATCCGCATAGGGTAAAGAACTACAACGGCGTCGCGCGAGCCATCCATTGGGTGTCGGCACTGGTTGTGATTGGTATGTTTGCGGTGGGGCTATGGATGGTTGATCTGAGCTACTACAGTGAATGGTACAAAACCGCACCGCATTGGCACAAATCAGTGGGTATTTTATTAGCCCTTGTCACTCTATTCCGATTTGTCTGGAAAAATGTGACGGCGTCACCAAAAGTCGAAGGTGCAAAGATTGAAGTCCTCGGCGCAAAGTTGGCGCACCTAGCCATGTATGCACTACTTCTGACGTTGTTTGTGTCGGGATATCTTATTTCAACAGAAGATGGGCGAGGTATCGAAGTCTTCGGTTGGTTCACCGTGCCTGGTATGGGCGCTTTCTTTGAAGGTCAAGCCGATACCGCAGGGCAAATACACTTTTACGCTGCTTGGGCGTTAATCTTATTAGCCGCTGTGCATGCACTGGCAGCACTAAAACACCACTTTATTAACAAAGACAACACGCTACGCAAAATGATAGGAGCTTCAAAATGAAAAAGACGTTACTTGCTACCGGACTAGCTATGGCAATGGTACTGCCATTAGGCGCAAGCGCGGCGGATTACGTAATTGACACCAAAGGTGCACACGCATCGGTCAACTTTAAAGTTAGCCATCTAGGATACAGCTTCATTAAGGGTCGTTTTAACACCTTTGATGGCGAGTTCTCTTACGATCCTAGCAACGTTGAGGCGTCGAAAGTGACCGTTAATGTGGACACTCGCAGCCTCGACTCAAATCACGCGGAACGTGATAAACACATTCGTAGCGCTGATTTCATTGATGCTTCAAAATTCTCGACCGCAACCTTTACGAGCACCAGTGTTGTCGATAAAGGGGACGGCATGCTAGAAGTGAAGGGCGACTTGAACCTACATGGTGTGACTAAACCGATTACTATCGACGCTGAGTTTGTCGGCGCAGGCCAAGACCCATGGGGTGGTGAGCGCGCAGGTTTCGTGGGTACAACACGACTAGAGCTTGCTGATTTTGATATCGCCGTGATGGGCGCATCAAGCTACGTCGATATGGAACTGCATGTCGAAGGCGTTAAGAAGTAATCATCGCTAGATGGAATGACTTAGCCCTCCAATCGGAGGGCTTTATTGCTTCTATGATTTATGCAAGACGCTTTTCGTCATGCGCATCAGCCTCGTAGGGTGATTTTGATTCAAGCTTAGTGGTATGTTGTAAAGCACGTAGAACTTGTGCTCGAGTCACCACGCCAACAAGACGGCCGTCGGCCAGTACCGGCAAAACTGACGGGCGATTAGGGGGCGAATGCTTTGCACGTGCGGTCAGTGACGCAGAGTTGAGTTGCGTTGCATACCCCATGCTCGACGTCGGAAACAGCGCCGCTTTGTCGAGGCAAAAGTATTCTAATACATCAAGCAAGGTATCGCTTACCGATACCGCGCTTATCTCATCGTTCATCACCGTCACGACGCTTTGTTCCATTTGAGTAGGGTGCTGATGGCTCCACACCTCAATCATGGCGTCGTGAATCGAAAAGAATCCGATCAATTCATTCTGAGTATTGACCACAGGTGCGCCGTCGATGTGCTGCTCAAGTAGCGTATCAATTGCTTTGCCGATCGGAGTGTTAGCAACGAACTGAATCGGTTGCGTGTCCATAATTGTCCCGATGGTTACGGTGTCTTCGCCGCGATAAAGGGTGTGGGCGCTGATCTTTTCGGGTTGAGTGATCGCCTGACTGTCCGCCGCTTTAAGCTGAGGCCGACGATAAATAGACCAGTTCGCTAAACCGACCAACACCGCGCCACCCACGATGTTGCCGAGGGTGACTGGGATTAGGTTAGCTGTGATGAAATGGCCAACCGTTAAGTCGTTAAACTGCGAAGCAGGCACACTAATTTGCGACCAAAAAGGCTCTGGGGCAAAGCTGTGGATGGCGATACCAAGTGGCACCATAAACATATTAGCCACACAGTGCTCAAAGCCGCTGGACACAAACATCGCCACCGGCATTACCGTCATAGCCGCTTTGGTCATGGTATTCGCGCTGCTAAAGGTTAACCAGATGGCCAAACACACCAGGAGATTACACAATACGCCCAGTGCAAACGCCTGAACGGGCGTGTGATGCAGTTTATGCTGCGCGATGTTCAGCGCATTTAATCCCCACTGGCCATGATCTAAGCCGTATAAGCCTGCAAAAAACACAATAATCAGCAGCAGTGAGGCACCAATAAAGTTACCCAGGTAGACCTTACCCCAAATCGACAGCATCTTGGTGGCACTGATTTGTCCGTTCGCCCAAGAAATGCTCGACAACACCGAGCTGGTAAAGAGTTCGCCGCCACAAATGACGATCAAAATAAGTCCCATACTGAATGCCAAGCCGCCGACTAAGCGACTCAATCCCCATCCGGCTCCGGCATTATCGGTAGTGACCGTAATATAGAAGACGAACGCTAAACCGATAAATGCACCAGCCATGATCGCGAGGCTCAGTGTCATCGTGCTGGTTTTGTTGGCTTTACTGAAAGCAAACTTTTCCGCTTCCGCCATCATTTCGGCGGGTGAAAAAGAGACCTTCTCGTTGTGTGTTTGTGTCATCGCTCCCCCAAACTCCTTCAATGCAGACTATGCATCCTATTGTCCTTGTGGATTCATTGTAGGGTAGGCAAAGACTCAGTAAAGATAAAATTGATTAATGTTTTAATTACCATCAATTAAATTGATATAGATAAATAAAATAGTGATTAAGGGAGAGGTAGAAAAGAGTATCAGAAACATTGATAGAGAGAAGGGGTAAAACAAAACCCTCCAAAAGAGGGCTTTGCGCTGGTTATTGGAGCTCAGAATTTGTGGTTTTTAATCATCCGATGCGCTTCGCGCTTAATACAATCCAACAAAGGATGATCTTCCATGTCTGCGCGCCAGATAAATGAAATCGCTCGATTCATTTTCAGCTCCGGTACGTTCAGCGCGGCAAGTTCACCGCGTTCAATATAGGGTGCGACATCGAGGTAGGGGAGACATGACAGGTATTTACCATTGGCGACAAGCCGACGAATGACCGGAATGTGCGCGTATTCACGCCATACGTCAAGGTCAGGGATCAACGGCAACATCGCCCCTTCAAACACAGAGCGAGTACCAGCGCCCCCTTCACGTAGCACCCATTGGGCTTGCTCTAATTGCGCCAAACTGACGCGTTCGTTTTTGGCGTATGGGTGATGCGCTGAACTGATCACAACGAGGTGATCTCGGAACCACTCTTCTTGATGTGTACGGTTATCGTCACATCGACCTTCGATAATGCCGAGGTCATATTTATAATCGAGTACGCCTTGGATGACCTGATTGGTACTTTTGACATCCAAAGCGGTGCGGATCTCTGGAAAATCATTATCAATGGTACTAATTAGCTCGGGGACGAGGTGCTCCGCGGGAGTTTGGCTAGCACCAATATTGATATTGCCACTGAACAAATGTTGGTCATAGAAACCGATTTCGATCTGTTCTGCATCCTGCAGGAGCCTTTTTGCTCTCGGTCTTAGCCAGTTGCCCCAGTGGCTAAGGCGCATGTATTTACCCTGACGAATAAACAGCTCCCTGCCGAGTAGCTTTTCCAACTGGCTCAAGGACATACTCGCAGCGGATTGGGTAATGGCCAGTTTATCAGCGGCTTGGCTGACGCTACCTAGTTCGGCCACGGCATCAAATACCGCGAGTTGTTTCAAAGAATACCGCACCGTTTCTCCTCTTTGTTTCTATTCAGGCAAAGCATAATTGAGGCGTAGTCGCTCAAAATTGGCTAAGATTGTATATCAGAAAATCTGATTCAGAAATGAAAATAAATCAATTTTTCAATTTATTCCTGCTCTGTCATAGTCAGTGTTTCAGCTCTTGAATACTATACTATCAGAGTGTTAGCCCAGCGCTTCGAGATCAATCTCCCATTGATGATCGTTGTGGCTTCGTCAGTCTGAAACACCCTATCAATCCGATTGATAACCCTTCTCTTGCTATAACGAAAAGCCTAAATTTTATTTCATATCAATAAAATTGAATCTAAAAATAAATAAAATCAAATTTACTAATACTATTGCACTTTGTAACATGGCGTCCAGCAGTGAGGTATGGGCTGCTGAGTTATTGAATTTTTGTTGGATTGGCATGGGATGCCGACCGCTATTTTTTAGGAGAATGTTATGAGTGCATTGTTAACCGTAAGCGACATTGTCAATTCGAACGCACCAGTATTACGTCAAGATACGCCTCTTTACGCGGCGATCGACCAGTTTTTACAACACAACACCAACGGTGCCGCTGTTTGCGATGAGCAGGGTAAGTTAGTTGGCTTCTTTTCTGCACATGACGTAATGACTGAAATGTGGTGTCAGGATTACATCCCCGACACTCAAGTAACGATTGGTCAATTGATGAAAACCGATGTGGTCACGATTGGCTTTGAAGAGCGCCTCACTGATGTGATGGAGTTTCTCGCGCTTGATAAAGACCAGATTTATCCAACAACCGCGATGGGTATTGCGACGCGTTTGAGCACCCTCTCTCTGGAAGAGCGCGTCAAAAGCATCAAGGTGAATCGCCCACAAATTCTGCCAGTTCTTAATGATGGCAAGTACGTGGGTGTGGTTTCACGCACAGAAGTGCTGCGTGCACTGCGTACCTTGTTTAAAGAAGCGCCAACGGCGACATCGCCTGTCAGCACCCCTAAAGCAGACACCAGTGTCGCTTAATTCGAGTTTATAGTTGGAGTTATAATGGAACAGTTTTCCCATCTAGCGGCGTTTAATCATTACGTGTTGGCGTTTGTCGCGCTTTCGATCATGGTACTGGTGGCGCGCACAATTGTTGCGGGTACCAAGTACTCTTCACTATTGGTGATCGTCGTGTTTGGTTTAGGCCTTGGATCCTTGTTGGTTCAAAGTGGTATGGCTCAGCCGGGATTAACCGATTTTCCTGTGGTCGTGATGATGAGTCAAACCACGGTCATCGCTTTGATTGCCTCTTTCTTCGTTGGAGGACAAGAGATTAAGCGTCTGTTGTCAAACCACGATATGTCGGACGACAGTTATTTCACGCCATCGAACAAAGAGATGGTGCTGGGAACGAACACCACTCAGTTCATGTTTATTGTGCGTGCGTTTCTATTATTGCTCGGTATCGATATGGCGGACGCGCTGCTGTCTGGACGCGCGAGCCATTACCAATTGGGCGATTCTTACTTGCTGCTGGCTTACATCAGCCTAGCGATCGCGTTCATCCTAGTGGATAGCAAAGCGATTTTCGCCTGTAAACAGTCTTACATTCGCAAGGGGGTGGTGGAAGCCGTGGCGATTGTACTGGTACTGAAGTTTTCGTTGATGCTGTCTAATATCGTGCAAGCCTACATCGGTCTACCTCAGATTTTCTTTGCGATGATTTTATCATCGGGCCTTGGTGCTATGCTACCAAAGTGGAAGTTAGGTCCAACCATGAACTCACTGCTGTTCGCTGGTATCCCACTTGTATTGGCCGGAAGCTTCTTGGTCGGCGGTTCGCACATGCTTGAAGCGTTCGCAATTCCGGGTCTATCGAGCGTGATCGTTTACGGTTTTGCAGGACAAGTGTTCTGGATGTTTGGTGGATTAGCGCTGTTGATCTTTGTTGGTCGCGCCAATCATCTCAGAAACTTGGCACCGGGTATGGCAGGTGGCTTGTCTCACTCAGGGCTAACAGGGGCATGTACAGCAGGGGATTTCGGTCGCACTGCGGCATCAAGAGCGCCTATCATGATCAACATTCCGTTTGCAGGTCATATCTTTGTGTTTACGATTCTTGCGGCGAGTGCTGAGAGTGGTGCACTGCTCGTACAATGGACATTGCCGCTGATTTTAGTCGGGGGAGCCTTTGTTTTCCTTGCACTGAAAAATCTACGCAATGCCGATGGTAGCGAGGCAAAAGAGGTGAAAGGGTTGATGCTATTTTCCCTAGGTTGGCAAATTATAGCGGTCTTCGGCAGCTTTACCCTTCTGAGTTTGGCGGGAATGTCGTTGGAACATGCATCAATGGCAGCGTCTTCAGGCTTATCTCACTTTGGTCTATTCGCTGCGGTGCAAGAGGGCATGTTTGGTAGTGCAGCGGCCAGCTTGATCACCTTCACTTTCGCGATGACTTTCTTAGTCCATCCACTCGTCTTCGGTATGTTCGGCAAAGCGGCGGAACGTGAGGGCGTGATGACAGAAAAAGTGGTTGGCGTGTTAGCCACCTTGGGACTTGCTGGTGTGGTTTACTCGACTATGTTGATCTAGCCCCCCCCACGTCATTTGTCGATACAAAAAATGGCCAAGCGTTACGTTTGGCCATTTTTGCTTTCTGTTTACTAAATCTGTTTAAATATCGATTGCGTCACTAATTAATGTAACACGTGAAATTTCGTTGCGTAATAATGTGATCAATGTAACTTAACAAGGCTGAGCATAGCGATATGATGGCGGCAATTTCCAACGCTACCGATTTTCTCTGTGAGGCATTATGACGACATTACTCGCGATATCGCTGACCACTGGCTTACTTTCCGGCCTGTGGGGCTGGATTGCCATCTCACTCGGTTTGCTGACCTGGGCAGGATTTCTAGGCTGCACCAGTTACTTTGCTTCTCCGACTTCAGGCTTAAAAGGCTTAGCACAAAGCCTAGTCACCAACTTAAGCGGTGTGTTTTGGGCAATGGTGATCATTCACGCTAGTCAGTTTGCTTCGCTAGAGATACTTGGATATGTCATTACTGCGATTGTCGCTTTTTTCATGTGTATTCAAGCGAAACAGTCGTGGTTGGCTTATATCCCTGGTACATTCATCGGTTCGTGCGCGACGTTTGCCGCAAGTGGTAATTGGCAACTGGTTGTTCCATCCCTGATGTTGGGCGGCGTGTTTGGCTATGCGATGAAAGCGTCTGGCCTATGGTTGCAACAAAAGTCTCAATCCAATAGCAAATCCGCGTCAACGAGAAGCGGCCAAACCGTGAGCCAGTAGTGCGTTATTTCTGCTTCCCCCGATTGAGTATCTTCTTCGCACTCTCAACCTGAATGAGTGAGCCTTTTGATACAACGGCATCTCTTTATGATTTGCCGTTTTTTCGTTTGTTGGTCATCCCGATTTATAACCTTAGGGCGTGTTGCCGTTCGCCATGGTAATCACACGCTTTAATGTCCATCTAAGCAGTATTGGAATGCACTCGACGCCTTGCTCTTCACAATGGTGGACCAGTGCGAGTGCCAAATCGGGTTTGGCGTATTTCTTCAGTACCCTCGCGACCACCTTTTTCGCGGGAATAGGATGATCCAAAGGCACCTTGATTTTTTCCTTGAAGAAGGATTCAAAACCGTTGTTGTAAAGATAGTGTTCGATGTCTCGATCGGGCAGCTCGGTGAGACGATGTCTTTGCTGATCATGCCCCAATTGCGCTTTTACCGCCGCCGCGTACTTTTTGCCAGCTGCATCGCCATCGGTCACCACATGCCAATCGATACCAAAGGCTTTAGCGACTTTGATCAGAGATTTCAGCCCCGATTGCGCAAACTCGATGATTTGCACGCCCTCTGCGGCGAGGTTATAGCCGCATTGATTGGCCAGCTCATTAAACAGCCATACTTCCGTTTCTCCCTCCACCAACAACCAACAACGCGCAAACAGCGCTCCAGAGCGGTGAAAGCGAATGTGGAAACCAATCCGTCGAAGCTCATCGCGGCTAAAACGTTGTTCTGGTAAGTAGTAGGTGATGGTTTTATCGGATTGACGCACTAGACGTCTCAGGCTGCGCATTGGCACTTGACCAAGCAACTCTCCACTGTTGGTGGTGAGAATCTTTTGCATAGGAAGCAACTGCAAAAGCCCCCACGCACGAGCTAAGTGGGTGGGGTGTAAGCGACCTTCGGGATCTTCAATGATCAGCAAAGGACGTGCGCAGCGACGAAGTTTGTTTGGCCCTTTAGCCTGTAAATAGGCGTTGAGGAGTGTCATAAACAGTAAACGCGTCTGCTTGTTGTGCGTTTCCGCGACGACCTGCGTAATGCTCTTGTTGCTGCTTGGAGCGTTAAAGAAGATGCCGTCACGCTGCTTCCGCGGATTCTTACGATTACTGGATTTAAAGGAGAAATAGTGATCGACCAACACATTCATCGAGTTGAGGCTACTGCGCATTTCGCCTTTGTTGACATGACCAGGGATGGCCATCAAACGGCGGCAAGTGTTATCAATGCGTTTCTCTGATCGTTCACTGACGCCGTTACCGTTAGTGAAAGGACGTTCAAATCGGCGGGAGTCTTTTAACCGAATCACGGGGTGAAGTGACATCAACTCCTGAGCGAGCTTCTCTGAGTGGTGTAACGGCAAAGGATCCCCTTGATCGTTGAGAAAAGCATAGCGGGTTGAGATGGAATGCCCGTCGCGTGAAGCACTTAAACGGTAAATTATCCTTTGTACACCTTCCTCGTCGGTGATCCAGATCGGCCTGATTTTGCGATAGCGCCCGGAGCGAACTTCATTTTTATCCGTTGCGATGAGGCTGAGCACGATTTGTAAGTGTTGGGTTTGCGGATGAGCAATGGAGTAATCAACATGAAAGTCCGTCATTTCAAATTGATACGGTGTCCCTTCAGACGGCAAGGCAACGCTCATTGCGTCGAGCAGTGACGATTTACCCCAGGTGTTTTCGCCAATCAGCGTGGTGAGTTCATCAAATGCGATAGATAAGCGGCGGATACCGCGAAAGCCAGAAATTTCGATTCGCTCTAATCTCATAGAGTCACTCCGTTTTGGCTATAGACAGTTTAAGCATAATCGAAAAAGTGTGGTTTAGCAGATATTTACCTCACAACCAGGCAATTATGCACAAGTCACACTGAGCGATGTATATCAAATGGCATGTTTAATAAAAGTGTGAATTATAATGAATCTGTCATACCGATTGCGTTAGGATGACTGGAAAAGAGAGTAAAGAAGACAGATAAAAACTATAACATGACAAAATTACGTATAGCGCACATTAACGATACCCATTCCTATTTTGAACCCTCCTCGTTACAGCTCACATTGAACGTGGATGGTGACACACTCACACCTTACGTCAGCGCCGGTGGCTTTGCTCGCATCGCCACTCGCACCAAACAGCTGAGAGACGAGGCGCAGCAGGCCGGTGATGCCTTCCTGTTTCTCCATGCAGGAGACTGCTTTCAAGGCACACTTTACTTTTCGCTGTTTAAAGGGGAAGCAAACGCCACCATGCTCAATGCGCTAGGCATAGATGCCATGGCGTTGGGCAATCATGAGCTTGATATGGGCAACTTACCCGTCGCGCAGTTTGCCCAGCGAATCGAGTTTCCACTGCTTGCAGGCAACTGGGATCTGAGCCAAGAGCGCCAAGACAAACCCACGCGTTTATCCGATAATCCTAAGGTTATCGCCTATCAATCCCCAACACGTACGGCTGGTTGGATAGAGAGAACCGTCGGGCAGAGCAAAGTGGCGATTTTCTCCCTAGCGTTGGATAAGATGGAAGACATCTCTAATCCAGATGTTGATACGCCGTTTGTCTCCACCATTGAAACCGCGCGGGCCACCGTGGCTGCCATCCATCAAGCGGGGATCCGCAATATTATTTTGCTTAGCCATATGGGCTACGACGCAGACTTGGATATCGCCAATCATGTCGATGGGATTGGCTTGGTGATTGGCGGTCACAGCCATCGCCTGCAAGGCGACTTCTCGGCGCTCGGACTCGCTAAAGACGATGAATACGGAGTGAAGGTCAACAATACCTATGTTGTGCAAGCAGGCTATCACGCACTGAGCATGGGCCATTGTGACATTGAGTTTGATGACCAGGGCCAGGTGTTCGCATTTAACGGAAAAAATGAGCTATTACTAGGCCGACAACTGTTTATTGATGCTTCGCGAAGTCAGGCGCATACAGAAAGCCGTTATCAAGCCGCGAGACATTTTATTGATGCGTATCCTCAAGCGGTGGTCTGCAAAAAAGATCCCACGGTCTATCAACTTTTAGAGCGCCAATACAGCTGTCATGTCCGCAGCCTACAAAATACCTACATTGCGGATGCGGGTCGCTATCTTCGCCATGTGAGGATCCCTGATACGCAAGGGCCGAGCGAACTCGCGCCTCTCGTCGCGCGCTCTTTTGTCCATTCGATGCGCAAGCGCGGTATGACAGTGGATTTTGCCATTCACAATGCCGGAGGAGTGAGAAACTCACTCAATATTGGCCAAGTGAGTGTGGCAGACATTGCTGGCAAACTTTTGCCCTTTGCCGTTCCTATTGGCGTATATGAAATTGAGGGGCAGCATCTTTATCGCGTGATAGAAGGCGCCATCAACAACGCGCTCAGCAATGGAGTTGAAGGGACGGGGGATGGCTCTTACCCATACACGTACAACTTGCGCTTTACTTACAATGAATCGTCACCCATCGGTGAACGCATCACTCGGCTAGAGGTGAGAAGCTCAGGCAACCAATGGGTGAAAGTTGAACAAAATCAAACCTATGTCGGCACATCATCGGCTTACACCATGAAAGGGAAAGAAGGCTACGACGCCATCTTGAACATGGCTGGCGAGGGTGTGGTGACGCCTATGTCGATGGCCGATTGCTTTATCGAAATGCTCCAAGACTGCCCCGACACCCTCAATGCCCAGCACGTAGGGACGTCAAAATCCAAATTGGCATAGAGTATGCTAAGCCATTAATGTCAGCAGAGAGACCGAAACGGTTTACGATAAGCGTACTCAAAGGTAAGACATTATGTGGCGTAAAGACTGGATTGATGTCGTCGTGGTGATCAGTTGGATAAGCGTTTGGTCGGCATTGGTGTATTTCGTACCAATGGGCACGATTTAACAGTGATGCTCACCGACGTGATGATCCCATTAAACATATAAGAGCGTACATTCACCGTGCGCTCTTTTCATTTTTGAGGATTCCTCATACCAACGCTGCGGAAAATAAACATTAGCAATTGTTATGGCTTTAAGCCAAACAATTCGATAATTTATGGTTCTTACCTGCAAATTTCTATCAATCTGGTGGTAAATGACGCTACCGAGCGCTCACACAGCGATCAAAACAGTAAAAACGCCACATCAGTAGCAACGAGACGACGACAAGATGGATATCAACAAGTTAATGACGAAAATTATGCACGACCAGGTGTAAAAGTTTTGTAAACGGCGCAAGAGAGAAGAAATGTCTGTAGAAAAACTATGCACATTAACGAGAACTCTACGCACTTTTTAAACCGTTTGACGCATAATCCGTTTTTTGTTTTGTTAACGACTCGTTTTATTAGAAAATCTAATTTGAATAGGGAAATTTTGTCATTTTTTGGCCAACATAAGTTTGTCTATTATTAGCCCAACGAGACGTACAGATTTATAGAGAGGCAATCATGGCACAAGCAATGCAAATGGGCACACTAAACCCAACTATCTCTATGGACAAAAAAACCTACGCGGTTTCTTTCAAAGGATTGATTGCTCACTTACTCGATATTCTATTTACCGACACCAGCCAGCCACGCGCGTATTATGCGGATCAGCTGTCAGGTCACATGCAAAAGGATATCGGTCTCTACCGTTAACACCAAACGTTAATACGAAAACGCCAGCTCACGTCGAGCTGGCGTTTTCGTATTAACGGCTCATTACTTCTTACGAGTAAATTCAGCAATCACGTACATCGACTGACCGCCGTTTGCTTTACCAGAAACAAGCTTAGGATCGTCACCAATGCTAATACCACGGATAACCGTACCTTGCTTAATGACTTGGTTGGTGCCTTTTACGGGAAGGTCTTTGATTACCGTTACGTCGTCACCTTTCTTTAGCTCAACGCCATTGCAATCAAGAGGTTTGTCATCAGCAGACATACCTTGCATCGCCCACGTTTTCTGATCTTCTTCCATGTACATCATGTCTAGCGCATCTTGTGCCCAGCTCTCGCTGTTGAGGCGCGTTAACTGACGCCAAGCTGTCACTTGCACAGGTGGAACTTGACTCCACATGCTGTCATTGAGGCAGCGCCAGTGGTTAATGTCTTTTGGCTCATCAATTTCTGATAGACACTTGTCGCAAACCATAATCGCATGATCAACGGTCACGTGGCTGTGAGGCGGCACTGCATAAGCGGTCAGTGGTGCGTCACTGGCGCACAATTCACACTTAGATTCACAACGTTCTAGCATAGTAGCTTCTGAAGACATAAAGGACTCACATTTGATGGGTGTTTAATCTAGGCGGCTTATTATGCACACTATCGGGTAAAAATAAAGGGCATGAACGATCGTTCAATTGATATATATTGAGTGACAGCGTCACACACAAGCTTTACCTAACGTATTCAAGTCGGCATAATTCGCGGGTGAATTGTGCGCATACCTAACCAAAGGAACCCTCTTGGAACTCTTTTCTATCGACTTTCTAGGCAAGCCGCTGCGGGGCGAAGCCTCTATGGCAGGCTGGCAACAGATCTATTGGGACAACCACTTAGTGTCACAACTCGATGCCAATGGCGAGCGCGGACACGAATCAAGCCACCAATTTGAGTTACTCAAAGGGGATGAGCGCTTGGCCTGCAAAGTGGATTTGACGTTACATTGGCAGCCGTTTTCGCTCGAGGTGAGAGTGATGCTCAACGATCAACTCTATTCAACCACCACACGCACGGAAAAAGACATTGAACGTCAGCAGCCGACGCGACCACCAAAGGCAGAAAGACGATTTAGCCTGATCGGCTTAGTCTCTTTAGGTATGAAAGCACTAAAAAGCGCCAAACTGATTAAGGTTGTACTGGCGTCAGCCAGTTTAGCGGCCTATTCATGGCTGTTCTCGTTTCAGTTTGCCTTAGCACTACTAGCTTGCTTAATCTTTCATGAATATGGGCACGTCAAAGCAATGAAGTACTTTGGTATGAAAACCAAAGGCATCTATTTAGTGCCGTTTCTCGGCGGACTCGCTCTCAGCGACGAAAAGATCAACACTCGCTGGCAAGACGTGGTGATCTCAATCATGGGGCCAATGTTTGGCTTCATCCTTTCATTACTGTTGACGTTAGCCTATTTGCTCACAGGGGAAGCCTTCTTTGCGGGGTTGGCGGTGTTTAATGCACTGCTGAATTTGTTTAATTTGCTGCCTATTTTGCCTCTCGACGGTGGCCATATTCTAAAAAGCATCAGCTTCTCAATGAACAGCGTCGCTGGCATCGTACTGTGCAGTGCGGCAGCTGGGGCAGGGGTCTTGCTCAGCTATTCGCTCGGTCTGACCTTGTTTGGCTTCTTGCTCATCATGGGCATGCTTGAGATCGTATTGGAGTGGCGTGGCCGCCATGCGAGCCATTTATTACCGCTCGACCGATATGGACAAATTGTTTCATCCATATGGTATGTGGGCTTGGTAGCGGGGTTGGTCGCGATTATT
Organism: Vibrio sp. R10-SG-ISO4; assembly: GCF_059834135.1. NCBI lineage: Bacteria > Pseudomonadati > Pseudomonadota > Gammaproteobacteria > Vibrionales > Vibrionaceae > Vibrio > Vibrio sp. R10-SG-ISO4. The sequence continues at coordinate 251,910 of NZ_JCBDHJ010000017.1, read as the reverse complement.
GCCTTCTTTGCTAATACGGGCGATGAGTTGCTACGCCTACCTCTATTGATATTGGGCACCTAATTGACCCGATACGTACCGCGCTATCACGCTTACAGCATGAACTAGGTAGAAACAACGGGAGCATGCTCCCGTTGGTCATTGTGTAGAGTATGCACACTCAGCACTGTGGTTTGCTTACGCTGCTCGCTGGCAGCGTTTTCATTTTCGCGCTGAGATCGTCGATACGCGTACTGTGAGAGGGGTGGGTCGAGAGTAGCTCAGGCGGCGTATTGCCCCCGGAGGCTTTCGCCATATTTTGCCACAGCGCGACGCTTTGCTTAGGGTCAAAACCGGCTTTGGCCATCAATTCTAACCCAACGATATCCGCCTCGGATTCTTGTGTTCGCCCGTAGGGCAACAGCACGCCATATTGAACGCCAACACCAAGTGCCGCCATCGTCATGTCGCGATACTCTGAACTGCCCAACGCGATGTTGGTGATTTGTAAGCCTGCATTGGCAATTTGAGATTGAGACAAGCGCTCGTTACTGTGATCGGCGAGTACGTGCGCAATTTCATGGCCAATCACCGTTGCTAGCTGATCTTGATTGACCGCGACGTTTAATAACCCGGTGTACACGCCAATTTTTCCTCCGGGGAGCGCGAAGGCGTTGACTTGGTCACTGTCGAATACCACCACTTCCCACTCGTCAAATCCCGCTTGCTTGGGCACATGAGCCGTAATGGTTTTGGCAACGCACTGCACGTACGCATTCGTTTTGGCATCGGTACTGATCGGCTGTTCGCTTTTCATCTGTTCAAATGACTGGGCACCCAACGAGCTCATATCTTGATCGGAAAATAAAATCAGCTGTGATCGCCCCGTCGGCGATGAGCTACAGGCGGACAACGCGAGGCTTGCAGCGATTAAGGATAGCGACAAGCCGCGCTTATAAGTGATGTGCATGACGTTCTCCATCTAGGTAACGAATGTGCCAGCGTCGGCATTGTGAGTAATGACGCTTGAGTTATTCCGCTTCATTATGCTACAACGCGACTCTGTTTCCTACGCACCAACCGCGCGACAACGCTTTTTATTACGACGGATCACAGAATGAAAATATGGAAAAAAGAGATCGATCTGAAAAAACTCAATCAAACCTCAAAAAACACTCTGATTGAGCATCTCAATATCGTCTATACCGATTTTGGTGATGACTCCCTAACGGCCACCATGCCCGTGTGTCATTTTACCCACCAACCACTCGGTATGCTTCATGGCGGCGCTTCAGTGGTGCTCGCAGAAACACTCGGTTCACTGGCCGCAAACTTCTGTGTTGATAACGAAAGCTATTGTGTTGGACTTGATATTAACGCCAACCACGTTCGCGCGATGCGGGAAGGGCATGTCATCGGTACAGCCAGACCCGTGCATTTAGGCGTTTCTACACAAGTGTGGCAAATTGATATCACCGACGAAAGGCAACGACTGGTGTGCACCAGTCGCTTGACCATCGCGGTTAAGAAACATCGTGGAACGAAAGCTCATGCTCATTGAGTTCAGTTTAGGGAAAATCATCGCGACACCCAATGAAGTGGTGATTAAGTTAGCAGGGCCGGGTAGAGTCACGTTACAAGCCCAAGCGGACGCCGTCATGCTCTATGGTGGCGGTAACGTGATTGCGGTAAGAGCGTCTGAAGCTAGCTGGTCAATCTCGCTCGATAACGCCCATCAATTAACTCAAGTTGCCGAGCAATTAGGTATCGCAATATCATAGAACTCGGTATTGGGGTGGGATATCAAAACTTGCATGTGAGCTCATAAATGAGGAAACTAGTTTGGAATCCAAAACCAACGAATTTCCCCTTTATGAGTAGCCCAAGATTACGCGTCCAGTTCGAAACTTTATTTGAGCACTACCAAGGCAAAGATTGTGGTGTCCAACTAGAAGAGATCACAGAGATCTTATTCTGCACACGGCGAAATGCGCGAATCGTGCTGAATAAAATGGAAGAAGAGGGATGGCTTGAGTGGCACCCAGCACCGGGGCGCGGCAAGCTCTCCCAGTTGGTGTTCAAACGTAGCCGCAGTGACGTCAGCGAAACCCTAGCCCGCCGATATTTAGATGAGGGCAAAATCAGCCAAGCGCTCAAAGCGCTCGATCAAGATACCGCTAAGTTAGCTCAAGTGATTGAAAGCTACTTAGGCGTGGTCCACCAGCAAGGTGAGCAGGTGATTCGCTTACCCTACTATCGCCCCTTATCCACTCTCAACCCCGCCAAACGAGTACGCCGCTCAGAGCTACACATTATCACGCAGATATTCAGCGGTTTAACCAAAATTGGCGATCAAGAGCGTATCGAGCCGGATATTGCGCACAATTGGGAGTCGGTGACACCGCAGCACTGGCGCTTTTACATTCGCAGCGGGGTACGCTTTCACAACGGAGAGTTGCTCACTACTGATCACATTTTGTCCGTCCTACGCCGATTGAGCCAAAACACGCTCTTTTCTCATATCGAATGCGTTGAGTGTCGTTACGCTAACACTATTGATGTATACCTTTCTAGGCCAGATTACCATTTGCCTGTTCTGTTAGCAGAGTCAAGTGCGAAGATCACCTTGCCAGAGCGAGACCAACAAGACGATTATGACGCGTTTCCCATTGGTACAGGACCGTTCAAAGTGGTTCAAAATGATGCCAAACGTCTGGTACTTCAAGCGCACGATGGGTATTTTGGCTACCGACCTTTACTCGATCGAGTGGAAGTATGGGTGATTGAGCGAGCGCTCTCTTCAATGATTTTTCCGAGCCTTTCGCAGCCAATTGCGACTGGTATTGAGCGTGTCACAGATAATGTCGAGCTAGACCCGGGTTGTACCTTTTTGCTCTTCAATCGTAAAACGGGACTGGCTAAAGAGTCACAATGGGCAAGCTATTTCCATGACCGCCTAGCCACGCTCAATTTATTTAAACAAATTCCTGATGAGAAATTAGTCGAGTTGGGCGCTCTGCCGGCACATGGACTCAAGCCAGGTTGGTATCACCACATAAAAACCGACGTTGTCGAGGCTCCCTCGTCTGAGCGAGAGGTGACGGTTGCCTACCAATCGCAACACCCGATGTTTCCGACTTTGGTTAAGTGTATAGAGCGTGTTCTCAAACAAGACAAGGTATCAGTTCGCCTCATTCGTTATGAGCACGAGACACCTGATCTCGCCGATGTGGATATCTGGGTTAAAGCGATGGGCATCACTAACAATCGTGATGATGCATTGGCTGCTTGGTTGCTCAGCTACAGCGATATTGAAGCGATGAGCCAGTCAGATGACTTTCAATATTGGCAGAAACTTGTGATGGATTGGCAAAGTGATCAAAACAGGCCTTTTCCCGCTAAAGCGCTAGGGCAGTCTCTTGTGGAAAGAATGCAGTTGATTCCGATGTTCCACTGTTGGTTGGGAGTGAGTAAAGATCAATGCGGTTCATTGCAAAATGCGCAGTGTAACGCGTTGGGTTGGTTTGATTTTAGTTCAGTGTGGGTGAAACCAGAACTCGGACAGCTATAGTCTCAAGCACTCACTGCTCAATGTTAATTATTTGTAATAAAGGCATGTGTTATCTCAAAGATAAGACGGATTTATGTGTCAAAAGTAAATCATAGCGCAGCTTTTTTGAACTGAGTCGATAAAACTGACAAAAAAGTGAACATTTGGACTTTGCACGACAACGTAAACTGTTAGAATTACCGAAGTTTAAATTCGGTATTTTCAACAAGTCAACGAGGTTCATAATGGAACTAGGTTTAATCGTCGCTTTCATCGTCGCTGCTGCGCTTATGGTTAAGAAAGAGATGGCTAGCTCAAACGCTTAATGGATTCCAACCCCTTTTTTGTTCACTTTTATTGGAAACCAAAGAAAAGCTCCCTTTATTAAAAAGGGAGCTTTTTTGTTTTTGACGTCGTCAATATTTAGAATTCGTACTTAGCCGTGATTGCCCAGTTACGACCCGGTTGAGTGAAATCTTTGTCCTCTTCTACAAAGCCTTTGACATCATTCCACTCGTAATACTCTTCGTCCGTTACGTTGAAGAGTCCGGCGCGTAGCGTCAGATCTTTCATTGGTACGTAGTAAGCCGTTAGGTCGACAATGGTCGCGGCATCAATACCGATGTAATCTCCACGAGTTGAGCCTTCAGAGTTGATGTCTTTGGCTTTCTTCTCCGCGTTATAGGTGACAGTCAACGCGCTACCCCAAGTACCAGCAGGTGCGTCGTAATTGAGGCCAACCACAGTGTTCCATGGTGTCACGTCGTTAAGTGGTTTACCTTCTCCATCTTCACCCTCGGTGTAAGCCGCGGCAACACGCGTACTGATCCCGTTAAGCGGCAACTGCTCATCCCAATAGAATTTGTTTGAGAGCTCTACACCTTTGATGGTTGCTTGATCAATGTTGATGTATTGAATAACTGCGGGATTATTCAGGTCAGTAAATGAACCGCTGACCGTATCGCTAGAGATAAAGTTGTCGTAGTCACTGTAGAACACGGCCAACTCTGTAGCTGAGTTCTCTGTGTTATGGCGCCAACCTAACTCATACGAGATACTCTTCTCCGCCTCAAGATCAGGGTTAGGTTTATTTATATAGCCGTGGGCAGGGTTGCCAAAGGAGTAATACAACTCTTGGAAATCAGGCGCTCTAAAACCTTGACTCACTTGAGCAAAGAGTTTGTGCTGCTTATTCAGTGCATACACCGCACCTAGACGTCCAGTGAGAGCAGAATCGGAGAACTTTTGGTAATCAGACGCGGGGTTTTCACTTGGGTTTTCCGAGCTGTCGCCAGGTTTTGTCTCAAAACTGTCAAAACGGACACCTGGAGTCAGCGTAAGTTGACCAATGGTGATCGTATCTTCGATAAATAAGCCGTAGTTTCGTTCAGAGGCAGAAGGAATGTAGAAAATCGTTTTGTCATCATCAATCGAGTTGTATTCGTTATTGATGTTTTTGATATCTTTATCGGCAAACGACAGTCCGTAGACGAGGAAGTGCTCCGTTGAACCTAGGTTAAATCCTTTATCAAACTGCGCGTCAAACTGGAAGCGTTCGTCCGAATAAAGGTAATCTTTACGCTGCACGTTACCGGCCGTTGGTAAGTACATTCCACCATTTGAGGTACGATTGGTCACACCATTTTCTTCTTTGCTCAACCAATCCAACTGCCAGGTCACCGTGTCTGCAATAGACGCGTCTGCATTCCAAATGTGTTTAATGCCGATCTGCTGCTTGTCGGTCGTATCATCACCGTTGTAATCACTGTAGCTGTCGCTAATAAACTGCGTGTCTACCGTATCGTGCAAGATATTACCCGTAAACTCGAAACGGTGATCATCTGACGCTTGGTATTGAAGCTTAACCAATAAACTGTTAGCCGTGGTGTCTTGCTCATCAGGCTCGCCAAAGTTATCCACTTCATTCCCATCCCTGCGCGTGTAGGCGACGAGACTTTCTAAATTGCCTGTTTTGTTGGCAAGTGCAATCGACTCACTGAACGTGTTGTCAGAAGATGAGAAATTGAACTTAGCATGGCCACCAAAATTGCGACCTTTCAGTAAATCACTCGGGTCGATGGTCTGAAAAGCGACGATCCCACCGATAGCGCCTGAGCCATAAAGGGAAGAGGCGGCCCCCTTAACCACTTCAACCGATTTTAGCAGATCAGTGTCTACATCAATACGTGAGGAGTTGATAAAGTTGTACGACTGACCACCGCTTGGCGCGAACTGGTTGGTTTGGTTAACGCCATCCACCAAAACTTGAATTCTGTTGCCTTCCATGCCGCGAATATTGATGCCTTGCACACCTTGACGAGAGTTTGTCTGTACGCTCACACCCGGTGTGTACTTGAACAAATCCTCAAGACCTGTGGTCATATTACTTTCGATTTCGTCGTTATCGATCACCGCAACCGATGCAGCAACATCACTAAGCTGTTGATCAGTACGCGTTGCGGATACCACAACCTCGTCAAATAGGGCATACTCTTGTGCATACGCACTCGTTGTTAGGGCTAAAACAATCGAAGCCGACAATAGTGATTTCTTATACATTTATGATTACCTTAAATCCATTAGGCTTGGTTGAACGGCCTGAATTTTATTGGATATAAATGATAATTACTATCGTTATCAATATCATTTTTGAGTTGAGCTTTTGGAATTAGAATGAATCCTATCAATATTTCATATATAAAACATAAACTTAAACTTGTAGAATAGTCAGCGTACTAGTAAAAACAAGACTTCATTAGTGAGACGCGGGTCACAATAATGATTCTCATTTATAGGAATGTAAGCGATGCAAAGCCCGATAACGTTAGAAGCCTTACACATATTGGACGCGATTGATCGAAGAGGAAGCTTTGCGGCCGCCGCGAATGAATTGGATAAAGCGCCATCATCTTTGAGCTATCAAATTCAGAAACTCGAGCAAGACCTCGATATCACCATCTTTGATCGTTCTGGGCACAAAGCGAATTTCACTGAGGCAGGCAAACTGATTCTCGAACGAGGTAGGGCCATATTGGCGGCGACAGAGAAACTCGTCAATGACGCCAGTGTGATAGCCAATGGGTGGGAGCTCGATATTACACTCGCGTTCGATGGCATCATTCCTGTTCACAACTTTTTCCCCCTTGTCGATGCACTTGGCAATGTCAGTTCAACTCGAGTCAAACTGCAAGAAGAGATTTTAGCCGGCAGTTGGGAGGCATTGAGTACGGGTCGAGCTGACCTGTTAGTGTGTCCGAAACTGGATGCGCTTCCCCATGACGTTAAGGCTGAAACTTTAGGGGAAATGACAATGATTTGGGTCGCGGCCAGTGATCACTACGTACACAAACGTTCAGGCGCATTTAATGAATCTGCGCGTGAGAAGTATCGTGTTATTGCGATTGCGGATACGGCAAGAGAGCAACCGGCAATCAGCATCAATGTGATGCAGCGGCAACCGCGTTTAACCGTCACGACCTTTGCTGCCAAAGTCGATGCTCTGCGCAGTGGTCTAGGCATAGGAACGCTGCCTGCCGAACTGGCGCAAAGCTTGATTGAAAAAGGGGAACTCAAACAGATCACCGATACCGAAGCTGTCACCATCGACATCGTCTTAGCTTGGAAGCGCAATAAAATGGGCGAAGCCAAGTCTTGGTGCATCCAATACCTGAAGAAAAACTGGAAGTCTCTGGCAAAAATCTAATATCAACTCACGGATTTCAACACTTGGCTACTTAATTCAAGGGTAACACCATATCCGCGACGCCATCTTCAAACTGAATATCAAGGGTGAAGCCAAGTTTTTGCGCCAGCATTAGCATACCGCGGTTGGTGGGCATGGTCATACCGGACATTTGCTTGGTGCCCTTATGGTGGCAGTAATCAATGATCTTTTTCATCAACACCTTACCTAAACCGATCCCCTTAAGATCGGAACGGATCAAAATCGCGAACTCAGCGTCGGTGTTGTCATGGTTGATTAGTGCGCGTGACACGCCAATGATTTGCGGCTGACCTTGCTCTTCACGCACTGCGACAAAAGCCATCTCTCGGTCATAGTCAATTTGGGTTAGATTCGCTAGCGCTTCATGATTAAATTCGCCCACATCCGTAAAGAAGCGTTTGTAGAGATCCTCCTTGCTGACGTTGTGAATAAAATCCGCATGAAGCGGCTCATCTTCAGGCAAGATTGGACGAAGGAGCAGGGAGTCACCGTTTTTCAATCTAATCGACTCTTCATACTCTACTGGATACGGTCGAATGGCCAAACGCTGTTGTGCGTCGCCTTGATAGCGTCGTAATGTAAGATCCGCATCGAGGATGGTAAATTGTGAGCCATTTGCTAGCACTGGATGTATATCCAGTTCATGAATTTGAGGGCAATCCACCACTAATTGAGACAGACGAACTAAAAACTCAGAGAGCCCTTGTATGTTCATCGGTTCTGGGAGTTTTTGTAGACGTATCTTGCCATTTTTAATCGCAATGACGATAAGATAACGCGCCAACGCCATATTCAACGGCGGTAAAGCGGCGGCCGCGTCGATCGCTTCGTCCCATTCGGAGCCACCCTGACCGATAAGAATTACTGGTCCGAAGGTATTGTCATGTTTGATCTTAATACGAATCTCTTCACCGCCGGCCAATTTCGCCATGCCCTGCACAATCAAACCATGAACATTGGCGGAAGGGTAAGAAAGCTGCGTTCGGTCCAGTATCGCTTGTGCCGAATTTGCCACCTCTTGGCTATTTCTTAGATTAAGCATTACACCTTGTACATCGGATTTATGCGCAATGTCAGGTGAGCGAAGCTTTACCGCAACAGGATAACCAATGCTTTCGGCGATATGCACCGCTTCACTCGCATCGGACGCAAGCCATGTCGGCAGTACATTGAACCCATAGTGCTTGAGTAATGTACCTATTTGATGGGTATCGAGGTGAAGAACATCATGTTGCTCTAAGCGCTCATTGATCCATACTTTTGCTTCATTTCTATCATTGATCTCGATAGGTTCTGCGGTGGTTGGGGTTTCCATCAGCTGTTTTTGATTTCGTCTGTACTCGACCAAATGCATGAAGGCCACCACAGCGCTCTCCGGAGTACGATAGGTAGGAATGCCCGCTTGGGTAAACAGCAATCGCGCAGGTTTGGCGGTTAACTCGCCAGACCAATTGGTCAAAATGTTGAAACGTCGATGACGAGGATGAGCTTTGACCGCTTCGACAATTGCTCGTGCGGTCTGCTCCGACTCCGCCACGGCTGAAGGACTGTGCATAATCAAAATGGCGTCCGCACAATCTGTATCCATCAAGGCGTTAAGCGTATTCACATAGCCCAAATGGTCTGCATCGCCAACCATGTCGATTGGGTTACTTTGGCTCCAGCTGGGCGGCAACGCTGAGCTTAAACGCAACATGGTTTCTTCAGACAACTGCGCAAGTTTGCCGCCACGTTCGAGCAGCGTATCTACTGCCATAATCGCGGGGCCACCACCATTGGTAATGATGGCCAATCGTTCGCCGCGCAAAGGGACGGAGTGAGTCAACGTCTCAACGGCTGCAAACAGTTCATGTGAATTATTGACGCGCAGCATACCTGTACGTCGAATCGCCGAATCATAGATAATATCAAGCGTGTCATCGCCACCTGTGTGTGCTTTCGCAGCGGCACGTCCGGCTTTTGTTCGCCCACCTTTGAGCACCAGTATGCGGCGGTTACGTGACGCCGCACGCGCGGCAGAAAGAAACCGTCTGGCATCTTTGATGGTATCGACATAGAGCAAGATCGCATCAGTGTTAGTGTCGGTGCTAAGATGATCGAGAAGATCGGCAAAATCGACATCGCTGGCATTACCAATCGAAATAAATGCGGAAAATCCGATGTCTTTGTCGTTGGCCCAGTCCAAAATGGTGGTACACATGGCTGCAGACTGGGAAATGAACGCAATTTTGCCTTTCTGCGCCATCACAGGGGAAAACGAAGCATTAAAATGATGCCAAGGGAGGATGAGTCCCAAGCTATTAGGACCGAGCAGGCGCATGCCAGCGGCCCGCGCTATCTCTAAACAGCGTGATTGATGAGTGATACCGTCTTGATCAGGGAGGTGCATGTCCGCCGAAAGAATGATCGCGGCCTTGACTTGTTTGTCGGCAAGCTGACGTATCAGCTCGACATTGTACTTCGCACTAGTACATAAAATCGCGACGTCCGGTACAATCGGCAGCGAATCAATCGTCGGGTAGGCGAGCACGCCACACACAGAGGAATAACGAGGTGTGACAGGCATGATTGCGCCCTCAAATCCACCTTGTAGTAGGTTTTTCATCACGATGTTGCCCGCTCTCATCGGTCGCGAAGAGGCGCCGATGACGGCGACTGACGAGGGCTTGAGTAACGCAGCGATACTGGACATAACGTGACACTCCTTGAATCTAACTCTCTTTATGGTATCCGAGGTTAGGCCCATTCGCTGCTTGAGTTTGACGTAGTTTTAATCAGATCACTGTGTTGCTCACTGACTTTGTGTCATGTGTCACAAGAGTCTTGGTATATAATTTCATTGTTGGGTTGATTATACGATTATCTAACGGCATGATTTACAGTAATTTCTAGTTTAAGGCATTCGAATATCCCATGAAAAAAATCGCAATAGTAGGCCTGTCCGTCGTTCTCTCCGCTTGTGTATCCAGTGATTACGTCACCGATGTCAGCTCAGAGAGCTACCGTGAAGATTACCAAACGGCATCCGTCGCCAAACCTGTCGTCTCTGAGCAGGGTATGGCAAAAGACGTGACCGAAAGTAACGTCAAGCCTAATGTTGTGAAAATGTCACCAGAGTCCAGCAAGCAAGTGGTGAAAAAACAGCCACAAAGCAAGCCTGCTGTTGCAATCATACCGCCGACAGCTAAACAGAAAGCGATGAATCCACGTTTTGGTTTTACGATTCAAGTCGCGGCCGTAGGGTCACAAACGAAAGTGGACCAGTTTGCTCGACAACTACCTCAAGGTGATCAACCGATTTGGGAAAACTACAAAGTCGTGAACGGTACAAAATGGTACACCGTACTTTATGGGGATTATGCGACGCGTGCGGATGCCAAAAAGGCAGTGAGTGAATTGCCAGCCGAACTGCAAGCACTCAAGCCATTTGTTAAGAGCATCGATGATATTAAGAACTCTCAGTACCCGACGCTCAACAAACTAAACTGATAGAATGAAAGGGGCCAAGCGCCCCTTTTTTCATGACTCTTCTTATTATTCGCTTAGAAATTCAACAACTAACCAACTAACTCGATATGAATAGGCGAAAAACGTGTAAACGCTCCCGAGTTTTCATTAAGATCGGATAAGCCTCTTTGTTGCATTACGGAAAGACCATCAATGACGACCAACATCTTATTACTCTGTGGCGGCGGCTCATCTGAGCACGAAGTCTCACTCGTTTCAGCCAATTACCTGCAAGAACAACTTACCTTGACGGATGGGTTTAACGTCTTACGCGTTGAAATGCGCTCTGATGGCTGGCATACCGAAGATGATGAGTTAGTCTATCTCGATACCAATGCAGGCACCTTAAATACCGCAACCGATGCCATCACGCTCGATTTTGTCGTCCCGTGCATACACGGTTACCCTGGGGAGACGGGTGATATTCAATCTATGCTCGAGCTATCAGGGATTCCTTATCTAGGCTGTGGACCTGAGGCGAGCACCAACAGCTTCAATAAGATCACCTCTAAGCTTTGGTACGACGCATTAGGCATCCCCAACACACCTTACTTGTTTCTCACAGAAAACACAGAAGAAACTTATCAGCAGAGTAAGCAAGCCTTTGAAAACTGGGGTAGTGTGTTTGTCAAAGCGGCGAGACAGGGCTCTTCCGTTGGTTGTTACAAGGTCACTAATATCGATCAGTTGCGTACAGCGATTGCAGACGCGTTCACATTTTCCGATCAGGTTTTGGTCGAAAAAGCCGTGAAGCCACGAGAACTCGAAGTGGCGGCCTACGAAATGGATGGCCAACTGCACATTACCTTACCCGGTGAAGTAAAGGCGCCTGCGGATGCCTTTTACAGCTACGAAGAAAAATACAGCGCAACGAGCCATTCCACAACGGATATCGTCGCGTCTAATCTCACTGAGCAGCAACAACAGATGATTCGACTCAACGCTGAAAAGGTCTTTACCCATATGAAGCTGCGTCACCTCTCTCGGATCGATTTCTTTTTGACACAAGAGGGTGAGCTTTACCTCAATGAAGTCAACACCTTCCCTGGGATGACCCCAATCTCAATGTTCCCTAAGATGGTGGTCAACGACGGTGTGCCATTTCATCAGTTTCTCGCCAACTGCGTGACAACGTCAATCAATCAATAGGGCGGATCACTTTATATTTGAGCCTTTCTTGCGCTGCTCGCACTGTATTACCAACATAGTAATAGGGCATAGCAGCGCTCTTCCAACGACCGTAAGTCTGAATCTCACGCGTGTTTATACCTTGTTTAGCTAACTCAATCGCTCCACCTACACGCAAAGACTGACCAGAAAAATCCAGTGCCAAGCCAAGCTTGTCACTCGCTGAGCGCATGATTCGGTATATTGAGGAGTCATCCAAAGGTGCGGTAGCAAACCGACCATGTTTGTCTATTGCGACAAAAAGAGGACCGGGAGCCACACCACGTAAAATCAACCAACGATTGAGCTTTTCTGTCGCACCTTTACTCAATCGATAACACTCATTACCCAAGCTCAAAACCCCCTGCGATGACTCAATCGTCACATTGCCAACGTTAAGCGATTTGAGCTCTGAACGTTTTAACAAACACTCAAACATCACGTGGTAAATCGCTAGATTTCGAACATCGATTGGCGTATTCGAGCGCTCAAGCTTATCAGTCAGTGTATCGAGCGAGGATTTAGTAAAGGCATGGCTTGATGTCGCATCCCCACGCTTTTCGTTGCTAAGTTCAGACATCAAGCGCCTAACAGAGTGGGTGTTGACGGGATCGTCGTAGCCCAATATACGGTGCATCAAACTTATGGTGACGCTGTAACGACGAACGGTGGCGTACTTTCTGTTTCTCGATTCCGACTGCAGAAATATCCTTACCGCTGTCGAGGCGGCTGGCAGCGCGACAACATGGTGACTAAGACAAAAGTTGTAGAAACGATTCCAATCATTACTCATCGCCAAGACGGAATTGTGCGAGTATTGCCCATCGGTAACAAGGTTAAGGTCTTGAATTGTCGTCTGTTTGTTGAGTGCACGAGTCAATGTTTGTCTCATGCTGTTATCGGTCACTATTCGAACATTTTTTCTCATGGATTCACTATAAAAACGCACAAACTCATATCGAGATACTTGATAAACAAGGAATTACAATTATCATTAATTTAACTCATAACTAAGACTATAAATACTATGCCAGTAGCGACTTATCGAGGTTTTAACCTTAAAACTGCCGGGAACTCTACAGAGATTTGGCAAGTGCAAATCAAAAACCACCAACTGCAAGGCAGTATGGCGGCGGTGAAGAAGAGCATTGATTGGTTTTGTGACACTGCGACCATTATCGATCCCCGCGAATTCAGTTCCATCAACTCGAAACGTGAAGGTTCAGGCCAGCCCGCACAAGAAAATTTTAATGGTTTCACCCTAAAGAATGATACAGGCGAACCCAACGCTTGGTATTGTTTTTTCAATGGCAGGTTACTTAAGGGCGGAAAACTTGCCATTCAGAAGCACATAGAGGCATACTTGGTCGCGAAACAAAAAGCAGAGCAACAGAAGAAGTAATATGTCTTTAGTGTATTCAACAGAAGTTGGCCGAATTAAGCCAGAAGAAGAGAAAGTACAACGCCCAAAAGGCGACGGTGTTGTGCGTATTCAACGTCAAACCAAAGGCCGCAAAGGCAAAGGCGTGAGTATTGTCACTGGCCTTGATTTGGATGACGCGCCATTGAAACTCCTCGCAGCAGAACTTAAGAAAGTGTGTGGCTGCGGCGGTTCAGTTAAAGATGGCAACATTGAGATCCAAGGCGACGCGCGAGATAAAATCAAAGCCCATCTAGAAAAGAAAGGCTTTACGGTAAAGCTCGCTGGCGGTTAATGCTAAGTAATAAGCGGTTGGTAATCGCAGATTAACAAACTGATTATTAGGTATTTTATGGTAAATTTAGTTATGTTTAATCAATGCTGTATTTAACCGTAAAGATCGAATAGGGAGCGTGGCTCCCTATATTTGAACAACCATATTTAACATAAGATAGATAATACGCACTCATTAACACGTTGAAATAGGCCATCTGAGCTAAGGCTAAACACCGCATAAGCACCTGATACGCTTGTAATTCCTAGCCCGTTATACTTTTTTGCGATCTGATTCCATAAAGCCTCCGCTTCGTGCGACTTGGCTTTATCGTCCGCCAAGGGCACCAACACCATTTCTTTGTCCGCACAAACGTTCTCTGTTGCCGATACTGTGCGCGACTTAAAAACGGCGCTAACCAAAACACTTCTAGTCGGACCTTGTAGTCCTTACAAAATCACCCGCTTTTAACTCTCGTTATCTTAATTACATTAATTAGATTCAGTTGACGTGACAGCGTCACTGCATTCTCGTATCCAAACCATCCGTCTAATTTATGGGTGACTGTAAATGACAAGGCGACATCGTTGGTCAAAGTCCGCATCAGTGACGGCATCACCCAGAAGCATGATTAACTGGCAATAGTGAGCGCTTACACCGACCGACTTTCAGTTGTGTAATTAAATTACACCAAGAAACAAAAACGAGCTAGCAACAGAATAATAACCCACCATAAGTCATTGTAATTAATAAACTTAATCTTAATGTTATTGCTTTCGACATGACTTTCAGGATTTGTAACCGCTTTGTTTTAGGCAAAAAAAAGAGAGCCATTGGCTCTCTCTAGGTGGGTTATTGTTTGTTTTCTGCTGCGGCTTTGCGTATGTCATCGGCAACGACTTTTATTGCCTGCGCGGTACTCATCCCGCTTGCCATTAGCTCTTGAATCCGCTCTACGGCTTTTTGCTGCTCTTCGTGTGTCAGCGGTGGTAAATCATCAAACATAAAAAAGGCTCCTTTTTATAGGAGCCCGACTATAGTACGAATTATTCGAGGTGGCTAGCGCTACCCTCGCCTTTAGTAACTGCCTAAGAAATTAATAAAGGCGCCCATAGAATCTTCATTCGTGTAGCTTGCACCAATATCGAGTTGAAACAGGTTCAATGGCGATATACCTATACCTGCTGTCAGCGTGTCATCTTGATTGTCATACGCAAGATTGCGTTTCCATCCAGCTCGCAGTTTTAACTGACGCATGATGTCAATTTCGCCCCCGATTCTGAGCATTTGTGTATTGTCTTCAAAGTCGGTGTAACGTTTGTCTTCATTGAGGTCATAGTCAACACTGATTGTCGCGTAGTCAGCAACTAAACCAAAACCGACGGTGTATTGCGGTCCTAGTTGATATTGATAAGTACGTCCAGAGATTGGAGTCGCGTTAGTTTCGATGTCGCGACTGATCAAGTTGGTCGCAGAGATGCCTGCTCGTAACGGGCCATGGAACCACAGGAAACCTGCATCCATATTGAACATGGTTTCGCCAGTTCCGTTTTCACGTACGTCTGTTATATCGTAGTCAGCTAGAGATGCTTCATACACGTATGTGTAAATACGCTGCAGTTTTGGTGAGACACCAAACGCGATGTGTTGTCCGAGAAATGTCTGATATTTAGCTAGAGAGATACCCGCTTCCGCAACTCCGATAGAAACAGCACTGACAGAGCTATTTTGCGCATTTTCTAAAATACGTTGCTCCTCCGTGCCTGCTGTACTATCCGTTGCAATGTTAGGGGTCGCATATGACTCAGTGTATAACTTGCCGAATACATTGGCAGCGATAAAGCTATTCGGAATTGCAAACGCTACAACGCCACCCATTTCCAACTTAGCTTGATCGCCTTGCAGATCATCAAGCGCTTGTCCTAACTCGTTAATTCTACTAGGGTCATTGGTCTCTAATAGGTCCGCCACTGTATCAAGATCATTCACCATATCATCTTGATCACTATACGAGAGACCAAAAGAAGGCACGATCATACCGACATCATCATTGCGACGGTAAATAGCGGTAAGCGCGGGATTGTAGAACGGTGCAGTGAGAAAATTGGCGGATACCACCCCTACGCCACCCATGGCATCACCACGTGCTTCAATGGCGTAGTTGGCGGCAGAGGCTGACGTGGCAGCCAGAGCAATTGACAGGCTCAAGAGTTTAATTTTATTATCCATAGCGATATAAATCTTTTCAGTTCCATTCATTTATATCGTCTTATTGTCTATGAACTTTAACTATTCCTCTACAGAAACATCATAGGTTTTGCTGATAATTTGGGATTGTTCAACAATTATTGGCCCCTGCCAACGTTGTTGATTGATGGAAACGGCCAACACGTAACGACCTGCTGGTACCACATTCGGTTTCAGCGCAGTCGGAAAATCGGAAACATGTACCTCTGTCCAAATTTGGTTATATTTGCCATCCACATAGTCGTAAATCCCCGTTTCTAGCTTAGGTAATGGGCAGTGCGGGTTGAGTAATGCGGTGCGATCGATACTCCACTCATCCTTTGATTTCCAGCGAACGTCAATCGCAGCATTGGGTTCGCCAAGCAGGACCCAAGCACTCCAAGAGGATTGGTCAGCAGCAGTGACGTCCAATCGATAGAGTCCCATAGGTAAACGACTGTTCAAGTTGTATCGCTTAATGTATTTACTCAGGCCACTTTCGTTACCCGGTAACTTTGTCAAAGTGTTGTCAGTGGATATATTACGAGATACCCACTGGGTTAATGCGATATCTCGAATGGGCTTTTCTGAATCCACTTCGACGATGGCTCGAAACGCATCGCGCCCAGGGCTTTCAATGTTAGTACGGCGGATGACAACCGAGGATATCCACGTGGGCGTGGGATTGGTATCTAGGCCTTTTCCACAGTCCACTTCAAGCGATTGAAGGAGTAACGAATTGAGGTGGCTTGATAAATTTGAGGTTGATTCGAGTTGCCAAACTTCCACCAATGAAGAAAACATACCCGACAAGTTATTGTTGAGTAGATGCTTATGAGCTTGAGTCAACGGTGTGTTGTCCTCAAACCAAGGCGCGGTATCGCTGAGTGCAGGTGCACTCGCAATGAGTGCACCCCATAAGAGAGCCCGTATCTTCATATTAGGCTTTCATTTTGTATCCAACACCACGCAAGGTCTCGATTTCTAGACCTGGGAGTTTTTGACGTAACTGCAATACATGTGTGTCAACCGTACGTGTGGTAGGAAAATGATTGTATCCCCAAACATGATCAAGCAATTCGTCACGAGTAAACACGCGGCCTAAGTTACTGGCTAAGAACAACAAGAGATCAAACTCTGTACGTGTTAAGGTGATGGATTCCTCTTTGTAGAAAACTTCACGGGTCGCTTTATCGATCACCAAGTCGCTGGTCGTCACTTTTGAATCATCTTGAGCTTCGGCGTCCGGAGAGCGCAACTGCGCACGAATTCGAGCAAATAGCTCCGCTTCAGCGAAAGGTTTGGTTAAATAGTCATTCGCACCGGCATCTAAACCTGTGACTTTGTCTTTTACCGTTACCAGAGCCGTCAATAAGATCACTGGAACATCTTTGATTTTTTTCCAATCGGTTAAGTGCGCTACAGAATCACCATCAGGCAATTGGCGATCAAGCACCACCAAGTCTGCTTTATCCCAGTACTGTGCCACGTCCGCAATGGTTTCAGAGTGAAAACATTCGTAACCTGCTTGTTCAAGGCTAACTAGTAGGCCGTCAGCTAAATTTTTGTCGTCTTCAACGAGAAGCAGTGTCTGTTTCACAGGGTATCTCCAATATAAATGTTGTCGGTGGGCCGATGAGGTTCATAGTTCCGCCCATACGTCCGACCATCGATTCAACTATGGTTAATCCTAAGCCCAGGCCGCTTTTACTCACAAAGGGTTTGCGCAAATTGCGCCAGTCTTTATGGGTTAACTGGCCTTGGTCTTTGACCTTTAGCGTAATCATGTCCACTGAGGTTTCAACCTCAAGTTGAACAGGAGCAACGCCATATTTAGTGGCATTGCGGATTAAGTTGTCGATGCAAGTCCCTAGCCAGTAGACATTAAGCTTTGCCGCGACATCTTGGTTAATTAAGAACTCAACTTTGTCGCCAAATTCTTCTTCTAATTTGAACTCAAGCCATTCGCTGACAGATGGTACCCAATCTGCGGCCAATGGTTTGTTATCTGATTGCAAATAATCTTTACTGGCTTCGGCCAGTTGGCGCAATCGTCTAGAATCTTCACATAATCGACGAAATTCGTCGTACACTGACTCTGGCAGCTTTTCAAACTCACGACGAAAGCCTTCAACCGTCAAGGATAAACTGGCGATTGGCGTACGCAGTTCGTGCGTTAAGATCTGCAAAATCAGCATACGGCTTTTCATTTCTTGGCGCTTGGTGTTCCAGCGATACGTCAACCAACCCAGTACCAGCAAAATGTTCGCGACAACCAAAACCGCCATGCTGATTCGTAAGATCTCTGATTGATCTTCAATATCCCAACACAAATTGCCCCGCTGTGCGAAACAGCGTACCGCCGTGGATTTCGGCTCTACTTTTAGACCACTCTGATCGACATAGGTTTTCCAAACATTGTCTGGATACACTAAATATTCATCATTATTGCGAAGCCAGAGTGCATTTCGATCCAAAAACATGCTCGATCCTGCCAACAGTGCCAACATGGCAGACTCATCCATTCGCTGCAATCGTCCTAATAAGGTCGTTTCTGGATCGAGCGGACGCTCCTTGATGTGCATGTATTGCGATAGCTCATCCAGTTTTTCCGGATGCAGTGCCACATAACGACTGGCGTAGGTTCCGCCGCCAGGATGGATAAGCGCACTGCGCGCAAACCACTTGGTGCTCACGGTATTCCCTTTACATACAGAACGGGTAAACACCAACGGCTCCGTCACTAAAGGGCTCAGAGGGAGCTTACCTGTACAGTCTCTTGCGAGATCATACAAGCGCTGAATATCTTTGAGAGGATAATGCGCCGTTTGCGGCAGCATAGATTCAGGCGTAAGCAAACGTGTGGGGTAATCGGCCTGTAGTACGCGAATATCGTAACTCACTACCGCCTCAGAGCGGTCAAACATATCAATAAATGTGTCGATACGCTCAGGCAAAGAGTTCGCGAACGCGCTCTTTGTGGCCAGAGTTATCAAAGCAGTTATCAGTATGTTTACGGGTTTAATCACTGTAAAAATTCATTAAATCAGTAAGTTAGAAATAGAATAAACCATTATGACAAAAATAGACATTTCAAATGTAATATTGATGTCAGGAATCATTACCACTAAAACGCATAAAGCCAGCATTACGCTGGCTTTATCGTACTGTGAGGGGAGATTACAACGCTTTGGAGATGGCGTCGACACTCTCTTTTGCATCACCAAACAGCATCTGAGTGTTCTCCTTAAAGAACAATGGGTTCTGAACGCCAGCGTAACCGGTGTTCATCGAGCGTTTGAAGACAATCACGTTTTGCGCATTCCACACTTCTAACACGGGCATGCCAGCGATCGGGCTGTTTGGATCTTCCAGCGCGGCTGGGTTCACCGTGTCGTTAGCACCAATGACGAGCACGGTATCGGTCTCTGAGAAATCGTCATTGATTTCATCCATTTCCAATACGATGTCGTAAGGAACTTTCGCTTCCGCGAGCAATACGTTCATATGACCAGGTAGTCGGCCCGCAACAGGGTGAATACCAAATCGCACCTCCACACCTTGTGCACGAAGTTTTTCGGTAATTTCATGCACTGGGTACTGCGCTTGAGCAACGGCCATGCCGTATCCTGGTGTGATGATCACAGACTTAGAGTTCTTGAGCATCTCGGCCACTTCTTCTGCTGTGGTCTCGCGGTGTTCACCTTGCTCAACATCTTCAGAGATCACCACTTCTTGACCAAAACCACCGGCGATCACACTAATGAACGAGCGGTTCATCGCTTTACACATGATGTAGGATAGAATCGCACCGGAAGAACCCACAAGCGCACCGGTGACAATCAATAGATCGTTGGCGAGCATGAAACCGGCCGCTGCCGCTGCCCAACCTGAGTAAGAGTTGAGCATAGAAACCACCACAGGCATGTCCGCCCCACCGATGGACGCAACCAAGTGGTAACCAAACGCAAACGCAATCAACGTCATCACAAGCAGTGCGAACATACTACCTTCAGCGTTGACGAAATGCACCATCAAAAGCGTTGATACCACGATCGCCGCAAGGTTCATTTTGTGCTTATGCGGCAGATTTAATGGTGAAGATGACACGATACCGCGCAGCTTACCAAATGCGACCACGGAACCTGTAAAGGTAACCGCACCAATGAAGACACCTAGGAACACCTCAACCAAGTGAATAACGTGCTCGGCATGCGTTGCTGCCTCTGGTGCGTCGAGGTAGCTGTTGTAACCAACCAATACTGCCGCCATACCAACAAAACTGTGCAAAATTGCTACTAGTTCTGGCATTTCGGTCATTTCGACTTTCTTCGCATAGTGGATGCCGATACCCCCACCGATCACCATGGCAACGATGATCCACGCAAAGCCTTGCGATTCAGGACCAAAGATCGTGGCGATCAACGCGATCGACATACCAGCGATACCATAGTAGTTACCTGCGCGAGCAGACTCCTGCTTTGACAACCCGGCCAAACTTAAAATAAAGAATAATGCAGCAACAATGTAAGCTGCTTGTACTAATCCTGCAGACATCCTTGTTACTCCTTAGTCTTTACGGAACATTTCAAGCATACGCTTGGTGACGGTGAATCCACCGAAGATGTTAATACTGGCAATCAACACAGCGATGAACGCCAAAAATGATACCACTCCGTTGCCTTGGCCAATTTGTAACAAAGCGCCGACAACAATAATGCCAGAAATTGCATTGGTCACCGACATCAACGGTGTATGCAGAGCGTGTGTGACGTTCCAAACCACGTAGTAGCCAACGACACATGCAAGAACAAACACAGTAAAATGTGACAAGAAGGCCGCTGGCGCGACAGAGGCTATCCATGCAAACGCTCCGACACCCACAGCTAACGCCGCCAGTTTCTTCACTGGTGAAGTGGGCTCTTCAACTTTCGGCTCTGCTTTTACTGGCTGCGCTTTTTTCTGCTCTGGTTGAGCTGAGACTTTGATTGGTGGCGCAGGCCAAGTCACTTCACCCTCTTTAACTACAGTGACGCCGCGGATAACAACATCATCAAAATCGATGGTGATGTTGCCATCTTTCTCTTTGCACAGCAGTTTGAGCAAGTTGACGAGGTTGGTTGAATAGAGCTGCGATGACTGTGTTGGCAAGCGGCCGACCATATCGGTGTAGCCCACCACTTTGACACCATTGGCTGTGGTGATCACTTTGTCTGCTTCAGTGTATTCGCAGTTACCGCCGTTGGCCGCAGCCAAATCAACAATCACACTGCCCGCTTTCATGCTGTCGACCATCTCTTTGGTGATAAGCTTAGGAGCTGGACGACCCGGGATCAGTGCGGTAGTGATGATGATGTCGACATCCTTCGCTTGCTCAGCGTAAAGCTCAGCCGCTTTTTTGTTAAACTCATCCGACATCTCTTTCGCATAACCATCGCCAGCGCCAGAATCTTCTTTGAAGTCGACTTCAAGGAACTCAGCGCCCATCGATTGTACTTGCTCTTTTACTTCTGGGCGCACGTCAAACGCACGAACGATCGCGCCGAGACTGCCTGCTGCGCCAATCGCAGCTAGACCAGCAACACCAGCACCAGCCACCAAAACTTTCGCTGGTGGCACCTTACCCGCGGCGGTAATTTGCCCAGTAAAGAATCGACCAAACTCATGCGCGGCTTCAACTACAGCACGATACCCGGCAATATTTGCCATTGATGAGAGCGCATCTAACGCTTGAGCACGTGAGATACGCGGCACAGCATCCATCGCCATAACATTAATGTTTTTGCTCGAAAGCTTCTCCATCAATTCTGGGTTTTGTGCTGGCCAAATAAAGCTAATCAGCGTGGCCCCTTCCTTGATCAAAGCCAACTCATCCAGCGTGTCATCGATAATCGGCGCATTGACCTTTAACATGACGTCTGATTGCCACACGTCTTGCGTTGAGACGATGCTCGCCCCTGCGGCTTCAAACGCACCATTATCAAAACTGGCTTTCTCTCCTGCTCCTGATTCAACGGCAACGCTGAACCCCAATTTAATTAATTGCTCGACCGATTTGGGTGACGCAGCAACACGCGTCTCACCGGGGAGCGACTCTCTTGGCACACCAATCTGCATTAGCTATTCCTTGACTATTCGCAACACTGTTTGATTTGTTTTTATCCAACGTAAAAACAGACTGCAAGTCTTTTTAAAAACTTGCTGAAAAAATCATGAGTTATAACCGTTGGGAATGAAGGATTGTGCGTCTGAACGACAAAAAGGACAAGACAGAAACCATTGATAGGAGGTCAAACCAGTTGCGTCCAGTGCAAGCAAAAATTTCCTTTAAAACAACAAATTATCTTACTCACCAAAACAAAGAAGCCATCAGCATAACGGCTAATGGCTTCTTAGAGTATGATGTTCATCAAATTGAGGAGTTATCACAGCAAAATAATCAATCAGGCGAACTCTCTATGGGTTACTTTCCCATTACGCGTCTTATTACGTCACTGTTAACGAAAACTGTTAGTTAAAAATACTGTCACCCATTTGATCAATGAACATTTGTGATTTTTTCAGCATCAATTCATTGGCATCGTCTTTACTAGCGAGCACATCCGAGCGAATAAAACGGTGTGATAGGATCTCGCCCTCTTTTTCTTTCTCAATACGTCCTGCAATACGGTATTGACCGCCTTCTGCAATGGATTCTTGATAAATGAGATAACCTTTATATTCAACCGGCTCTACCGCGACGGCTTGTTGTGATTTTCCGCCACCAAATAGACGTGAAAACAATCCCATTTATAACTCCTTACTTACGACTTTTCATGGATACAATCGGTTTCTCAAACCATTCCAGCTCCAAGTCATCATCAAAACGAGGCTTGTTGATGATCACCGGAATCTCATCTTTACGATTTTTACGGCGGTCGTCAACGATCAGGCTCACAGCAGAAGAGACCGCTGTCTCAGCATACTCTTTTAATGCCACTAAACGTTCTTCTGGGAGTGCAGAGAGAAAGTCGACATCAAAACGGATGTAGACAGGCCTCAATTGACTTAGCGCAAGACACGCTAAATCGGCCAATTGATCATGGTCGAATCTCTGAGTAAATTCTTCTCGCGCAAGCACGTGTCCAACTAAGGTTTCCATGTAATTGTGGACATCAACGCTAATCTGCATATCAATCACTCCTTTTCGTTATGCTTCTGGTATCAGTATGTGGAACATTACCTAAAATTGCCATGCAATAGAGTCATTTAGATATGATGGTGTTCAAACATTAAACATATGATCCAATTTGCTACTTAAGTTTAGTAAAAAGCTTGGATTTTCAGCAAATCAAAGTATTCTTATCTTTTGCTATTCAATGTGTCTTTTTCTGTGGGTTTGGTTGTTGCATGTCACTGTCAGTAGTTTCCGCTAATTGGTTTCGGTTGTCGTTTCCGCTACTGCTACTGATATTCATCGCGTCTGGTATGAACAATGTCATCACATTGACGCAAGCCAACCTAGATATCACCTCGAAACTGCCTTTTGTTCTGTTTATTTGTGCGATAGCGTTAGCGAACGCGTTCAAACAGAGCCGAATAGCCATGGTCGCCACGACCCTTCTGCTTGCCTACTGGTTGATACAGTCTCGACTACAATCTCCACTATCGACCGGCACAACGGTGCTTGAGTTGTCGTTGTTGGCCTTTTTGCTGCCTATTGCACTACTCAGTGTCTATCCCTACAAAGATTCGAGTTTAATGTCTCGCTCATTTGGGCTTTATCTAGTGACACTGTCACTTATTATCGTCTGGTGCTACCTCGTATTGGCTCACTTCTACGATGGTGGTTTCGACGACATCAACTCAACATTTTTATTTATCGAACCCGCCGTATCGCGAATCCCACTGATTCTTGTGCTTTACATGTTTGCCATCACTTTAAGTGGCGCGATATTGGTCATGGCAAAAAATCGCATTATCGATGTGGTGATTTACTCATCAATACTGCTTGCATCTGTGACTTTTATCTTTTTCCATGTGCCTTTTATTTCGAGCACCATGTTCTCTCTTGCAGGCATATTGCTGCTGGTTTACTTACTGTCAGCCAGTTACGAAATGGCGTTTAACGATCGTTTGACCAATATCCCTGGACGATTGGCACTTGAGTCAGACTTAAAACACCTGGGTCGAAAATTTACGATTGCCATGCTCGATATTGATCACTTTAAGTCGTTCAATGACACCTATGGCCATGACACCGGCGACGATGTGCTACGCTTAGTCGCCAGTAAACTTCAGCAAGTGGGCGGTAGAGCCCGAGTGTATCGCTACGGGGGTGAGGAGTTCACCGTCATATTTAAAGGGCGGTACGCCGAGCAGGTAAAAGAGCATCTAGAGGCGTTGAGAGTGTCGATTGAAGAGTACGAAATGATGTTACGCGATCAATCTGCGCGGCCAAAAGACAACAAACAAGGGACGAAACAGCGCGGTTCGGCGAAAAACCCAGACTCGGTAAGCGTGACCATCAGTATTGGTGTCTGCGACAGCCAGGAAACACGCAAAGTCTCTCAAGTGATTAAAGAAGCGGACAACGCTTTATATAAAGCGAAAAAGGCCGGGCGTAACCGAGTCGCTTACGCATAATAAACCCAATACGCGTAAATCAAGTGCAACATAAATAAAGAGTGCATAAATGAAGAGTGCAACCAGCGCTCACACAATCACGTATCGATTTCGGCCAGACGCCTTGGCTTGGTACAAAGCTTTATCCACTTTCTCAAATACCGACTCCAATGTCTCCTTTCCGCTAGGAACAAAGGAATAGACACCTTGTGACACGGTCACGTTTTGATGAATGGATGAAGATTCGTGAGCGATAGCCAACGCTTCAACGGTATTGTGGATGCGCTGCGCATCTTGCTCAACCTTGTTTTCATCTGTATAGCCGAGCAGCACAATGAACTCTTCACCACCATAACGGCCCACCACTTCGCCATTACGAACAAACAAGCCCGACAATGCACTCGCAAGGGCAACAAGGCACTTGTCCCCTTCAATGTGGCCGTACGTGTCGTTGTAAAGTTTAAAGTGGTCTACATCCAGCAGTATGAACCCGAGGGGCAGATGATGGCGACCATGAAACGCAATCAGCTCACGAGTTTTTTCATCGATTGAGCGACGGTTTGCGACTTTAGTAAGGCCATCTTCTGTCGCCAACTTTTCAAGCAGACGATTGGCCTCTTCAAGGGCGGCGGATTTCTTTTTATATTCACGGCGCATGGCAGCGATGCGCTGCATGGCAATCAACTTAGAGTTAAGAACGATTTTATCCACGGGCTTAATCAAGTAGTCGTCGCCGCCAGCTTCAATGGCTTTAGCGATGATCGCCGGCTCATCGTGACCACTTAGAAAAATGATCGGTACCCACTCTTCATACAAATCACGAATTCGAGATGAAACTTCAAAGCCGTTCATATCCGGCATGCTGATATCGAGCAGTACCAAATCAGGTTCAAAGGTGGGATAGATATCCAAAGCACCGGCGCCAGAATCCGCCATTTCGACCGTATGGCCAAGCTGCTTAAGTCGAATGGCTAGCTGCATGCGTTCCATTTGCACGTCATCCACTAGCAAGATTTTCATCGAAGAACCTGCTTTATCCACGCTAACTACCTTGATTTAATTCATGAATATCGTAATCCGTTATCTAAGAGCATACCTTACCGCCCTATGTTCAGCCAACTTATGTTGACTTTTATACGGTTTTTTTTACGATAACGCCCTAATTTTAGTAATTAAAGAGAGCATCCTTATGTCTGACGAGAATCAAGCAGAACAAGCTGTCGTAGACCTGTCCACCGTTTCCGCTGAACTTCGTCAAGTGATTGAGTTTGATGGCGTACCAGAAGCTATGCACAACATGGTCGTCTCAATTCATGAAGTATCGGAAGAAGCCGTGCGCGAATCTTGGGAACAACTGCCAAACAGTGCGCAAAATGTTCTCGATAACTTTGAGCAGTTCCATGCGCTTGTGTCGGTAAGCCAAGCGTTTGCTGGGCTTAACGTAATGGAAGAGTTTCCAACGCTTAATCTGCCTAAAGAGATGACAGATGAGCAAAAAGAAGAGTACCGTGCGCAGCTTCTCGACCAAGTCCTGCACAACTGCGTAAAAGATATGGTTAAGCAAATTAAAAAAGCACGCCGCGACCCTATTCTTAAACGCGACTTTACGGATGTCTTTGCGAAGTAATGATCGCATCACAACCGTTTTGTTGAAAAAGCGCCGCAAGGCGCTTTTTTAATGGCTACCTGTCACCGTGAGCAAGCGCAATGTCTTTTTGAGTCACGCTCACGCCTTTGATCTGGGCGTAGACCGTCATCCCAGGTGTTAAATTCAACTCATCTTTGGCCCACTGAGTAATGGTCGCTTTGAGGGTTCGTCTTTCATCTAGGCGCAAATAGACGGTCACACTTTGCCGTTGCTCACCATGACGCACCTCTTCCAATTCCTCAATCGTGACCTTAAGGCTATTACGAATCGAGGTTTGCTTTGGCGGCTCTAGAGCTAAAGAGACATCATTGGCGCGAATTTGCAGCCGTACTAAGTCGTCTTCACGGACGTTGATTTTTTGAACCCAGAGCGAATGCGCAGGCGTTAAACTCACCTCAGTCAACGCATAGTCATGATTGTGGCGCAGGACACGAGCTTCGAACAGCGAGCTTTGCTCCGAAAACGAGTGCCACGGGCGCATGACGTCCGAAGACCAAACCGCCTCAATATTATCGCAAGCCACCACCCGACCGTCATCGATCACCACCAGTTGATTAGCCAGACGCAATACTTCATTCAAGCTGTGGGAAACATAAAGAATAGGCACGTCGATATCGGCAGCAAGTTGCTCAAGATATGGCATCACTTCGCGCTTTCTCGGCATGTCCAATGACGCAAGCGGCTCATCCATCAGGAGTATGTCTGGCTTGCGCAGCAATGCTCGTCCTATTGCGACGCGCTGCTTTTCTCCCCCAGACAACGCTTTAGGGTAACGACTCAACAGCGCACCGAGATCGAGCGTGTCCACCACCTTATCGAAATGTGCCTTATCATCCCCCTTCACGCCATACAGCAAGTTACCTTCAACGCGATAATGGGGAAACAAGCGGGCTTCTTGAAACACGTAACCCACATTGCGCTGATGCACCGGGACATTGATCTTATTTTGCGAGCAAAACAACACACGGTCATTGAGTTGAATCCGCCCTTCTAGGGGCGTATGAAGACCAGCGACAGAATGAATCAAACTGGTTTTGCCCGCCCCCGAACGGCCAAAGATGGCGGTAATGCCGCGATTGGGCAACTCAAGGTCGATATCAAACGTTTGATCACCGAGTCGGGTGCGGTACTGAACGTTCAGCGCGTGAGAATTCGTCATTGCCCTAGCCTTTTTTGACTAACTCGGCTTAACCAGCCAGAGATAAACAGAGAGAGTAACGCAATCGCAATTGAGATGAGACAAAGCCTCATTGCTGCATACTCTGCGCCCGGGGTCTCGATAAAGGTATACATCGCCAAAGGAATGGTTTGCGTTTCGCCAGGAATGTTGGAGACAAAACTGATGGTGGCACCAAATTCACCTAAGCTGCGCGCAAAGGCGAGCATAGTACCGGTAATAATACCTGGTAGGGTTAAAGGCAGTGTAATGGTGGTAAAGATTTTCAACGGGGAAGCGCCCAATGTGGCCGCTGCTTCTTCAAGGCGTGGGTCGATGGACTCTAGACTCAAACGAACCGCCCTGACCATCAATGGTAGAGAGACAATCATGCACGCAATTACCGCGCCTCTCCAACTGAAGGCGAAGACCAGCCCCCAATGCTCAAACAGATACTGGCCAAGCCAGCCTTGGCGACCAAGGGAAATCAGCAGCAAATAGCCAATCACAACAGGGGGTAACACCAGTGGTAGGTGGATAAGACTATCTAGCACACTACGTCCGAGAAACGACTTTCTAGCCAGCAACCACGCCAACAAGATACCGAGGGGGATCAGCCATAGCACCGCCACCCCCGCTATTTTCAAACTGAGCGATAAGGCTTGAATCTCGTAATCACTGAGCATCACTGACTAAAAATCCGTATTGTGTAAACAGGGCTCTTGAGTCACGCGTTTGCAAATAATCAAGAAATTCGTTCGCCGTGACATTGTCACTCACAACAGCAGCAGGATATTGAATCGGTTCGTGGCTACGCTCTGAAAGCGTGGCTACCACTGTCACCGTCTCTGATTGCATCGCATCGGTTTTGTAGACAATCCCTAATGGCGTTTCACCTCGCTCCACTAACGCTAGAGCAGCACGAACACTTTTACTCGGCGCGAGCGACATCTCTACGCTCTGCCAGACGCCAAGCCAAGTCAGCGCTTGTTTCGCATAGATACCAGCGGGAACCGTGTCGGTTTGCCCAACCGCGAGTCTTTGCCCGTTTAGCGCTTGTTGCCAAGATTGAACGTCCCCGACAGCCAAAGCGATCTGCTTCTTGGCAATGACGACGAGTTGGTTTGCCGCTATCTGTTTCACCTGGTGTGGTTCTACACTGCCGTTGTCGATCAAATATTGCACCCACTGATGGTTCGCTGAAATAAACACGTCTGCGGGAGCGCCATAGGCAATTTGCCGCGCTAGGGATGACGAGCCACCAAACACAGTGGTCACCGAAACATCACGCTGCTGCTCGAATTCATTCACGAGCTCTGAGACCACATTGGTCATCGACGCGGCAGCATAGACCGTGAGTTTGTCTTGCGCCTGAGCGTGAAAAGCAAGGCTTAACCACAAAGCGAAGAAAAGTGAAAATCGTTGTTTCATTGTTTGTTCTGTGTCTCTAGTTCTGGCCAGAGTAAATCCAGTTTCAAATGCTGCTCGATGGCATCAGCAATACGATCGATGGCTTCAAGTTGGCGCGCATTATGGTCTATCGCGCCGATATCCTCATCGGTTGCCCAACGCATAATCTGCGTCGTCGCCTCGGCCGAGTTAAAGATACCATGTAAATAGGTCCCAAAGACTTGATTACACTCACTCAACGCGCCATCCCTCTCACCCGAACTGAGCATAATGGGCGATACATCTGTGGTTTGAGTGCGACCAGCGTGAATCTCATAGCCTGATACGGGCACCGTGCTGCCATTTAATGAGAGTTGGCCATCCACATTCGTTAGCGTTTTGGAGTCGGTGATCACCGTTTGAGTCTGCAAGTACCCTAGCCCTGCTGTGCTGCCTGCGTCACTTTCTAACCCCAAAGGATCATCAATTTTCTGACCCAGCATTTGGTATCCACCACAAATGCCAATCACTTTGCCGCCTAAACGAAGATGACGCTGGATATCGCGATCCCATCCCTGACTGCGCAAGTAGGCAAGATCGCTGCGGACCGATTTTGAGCCCGGCAAAATAATGACGTCTGCTCCCGACAGCGACTCCCCCTTACCTACGTATCTAAGGTGAATGTCTGGGTTGCTTCTTAACGCATCAAAATCGGTGTGATTGCTGATCCGAGTAAACACTGGCACCGCAACCTGAATCTTCGCGCTCGAATTGAGCGATTGCTGAGTATTGATGGCATCTTCCGCCTCTAACTCAAACCCGTGCAGATACGGCAACACGCCGATAACAGGCTTGCCGGTTTTTTCTTCCAGCCAATCAAGGCCAGGTTCGAGCAGTGAAATATCACCACGAAAGCGATTAATAATAAATCCTTTGACTCGCTGCTGCTCGCTCTCTGATAGCAGGGCCAGAGTGCCGTACAAGTGAGCAAACACGCCGCCCCGGTCAATATCGGCGACAATCACGACGGGCACATCCGCCTCCTCAGCAAAGCCCATATTGGCGATATCATTCTCACGTAGATTGATTTCTGCGGGGCTACCAGCGCCTTCGATCATAATCGAATCATAGTGTTCGGTCAGTTGACTAAACGAGTCCATCACAAAAGGCAGCGCTAACTGTTTGTAGTTCTGGTAACCACACGCTTCCATATTACTCAGTGCTTTACCTTGCACGATCACCTGTGCGCCAATATCGGAATTGGGCTTAAGTAATACTGGATTCATATGAACACTAGGCTCGACACCGGAGGCTAAAGCTTGCACCGCTTGGGCGCGACCAATTTCACCACCATCAGAGGTTACGGCGCTGTTTAACGCCATATTCTGTGGTTTAAATGGGGCAACTCGCACACCACGGCGAGCCAACACTCGGCAAAGACCTGCCACGACGACGCTTTTTCCTGCGTCAGAGGTTGTACCCTGTACCATTAGGGCTTGAAGAGGCGTTTTCATATAAAGAAAAAACTACAATAAATCCATCCGTTATGTTGGCTGACGATACCACTCCCACCTTGCAATCGCTAATGTTTCGATAAAAAAAGCCCGAGGTGGTAATGCCTCGGGCTCTCAATCATTCTGCGAATTAGAACGCCGCCTCAATCGTGCTACCAAACTGCTTGGCTAGGAAGGCTTTAGTCTCTTGCGATTGGAAGATCTCAACAAACTGCTGATACTCAGGTTTAGTCTCTTCCCCTTTACGGGTCGCGATGACCATAACAGCGAGCGGGGCATCGGTCGATTCGAGATAAATACTCTGTTTCTGCGGATCAAGCCCTGATGACATCACATAGTTCATCGTGATTGCCGCAGCATCGACATCATCCAGAGTTCTGGGTAACTGCGCCGCATCGACCTCGATGAATTCGAACTGTTTAGGGTTGTCCACAACATCAGTGAGCATTGCCGCATATCCAACGCCCTCTTTCAGGGTGATCACTCCCGCATCAGCAAGCAATAATAGACCGCGACCACCATTAGTCGGATCGTTAGGTATCGCGATACGCGCTTTCTCTGGCAACGCATCTAAAGTGCGGTATTTATTTGAGTAAAGTCCCATACGCATGAGGATTGAACGGCCGATTGAGACAAGTTCTGTACCATGATTTTGATTAAAGCTGTCTAAAAATGGTTGATGTTGATAACTATTGATATCGATACTGCCATCATCAAGCGCCGCGTTTGGCGTGACATAATCCGAAAACTCGATCACTTGCACCTTTAACCCATGCTGCTCGGCTTGTTTTGCTACCGCCTCGACAACCTGGGCGTGTGGGCCAACCGTCGCTCCAACTTTAATCACTGACTCTTCTTTTTCGCCGCACCCGGTAAGTCCGACTACCGTGATGAATGCTAACAACGACACCTTACTGACTAACTTCATATTTCCCTCTCATTGTTAATAAAAGCCTTTTAGATGGCTAGAGCTCCACTGTAAGCTTTCTATATAAAAAATCAATCAATTCAATTCGTAGGCGACAAATCATTTTAAATCATCAATAATGACACCCACCTCAAATGGCTGGCTTAAAACTTGCTAATATTATTTTCATTAGGCAAAAACGCCAAGCCAATGTGGCGCTTAGACGGAAAATTGACAATGTCGGAGACTGTTTTGAAAAAAATCCTACTTACCAGCGCGCTGGCTCTTGCGGCGACATCAGCACAAGCGAATAACTTCAGCTACAACTACTTTGAAGTGCGTGTAGGCGCCAATCCCTCGACATTAGGCGGTGAGTTCACCACTCTATTCACGGAAAACTCCCATTTGATCATTCGCGCCGATTCTCAGTTTGATGGCGATTATGACGTTGCCGGTGGTATCGGTTTTAATGGACCAGTAACACAATTTGCGGATGTGTATGGTCAAATGCTACTTCACCAAACAAAATATGTAGCAGGTGACAGTGACACGCAGATTGAAATGAACATTGGCGGTCGTCTTTGGTTGACTGAACAAGTCGAAGCGACGATGCGATTAGGCCGTTTGGATGATTCCTCTGTCTTTCACGCCGGACTTCGTTTTCACTCTACTCAGCAGATGTCGCTATCAGCCGAGACAAGAAACAACGGACTCTATGGTCCACAATTGACGATGAGCGTTCGTTTTCAGTACTGATGATCGTGCTGCTCTGATGTGAAAAAAGCGCCGTCTTGGCGCTTTTTAGTTCCACGGTTTTAGTATCCCTGTTTTAGTAACCTTATCTTAGTTAAAACGGTTAGCGAACAATCAACTCACGTGGAATCAACTCAATACCCGGATGGTAACGTTTTGCCGATGCGTTAAGTGCCAACGCCAACGCGCTGTCTGAAATCATTTCAAATTGTTGGGGCAAAGAGTTCACTTTAAAGGGAAGGAAATCAAGCAGACGGTTATCACCAAAGGTCCCCAGTTTGATGCCTTTGACCAACTCTGGTTGCTCGAGAAATACGTCTAATACCCCTTCCAACAAAGTATACGAGGTGGTCACAATCGCATTGGGGAGCTCATTGTTGGCCAGCCAAGTACGCATCACCTTTTTCGCGTCAATACGGTTAAAGTGGTCACCATAGCCAATTACTACACTGCAACCTCGCTCTTCTGCCGCCGTCTTAAAACCCAACTCACGCTCTTTAGAGATATTGAGGTCTGGAAGTGCACCAATTAAGCCAATAGTTGTGACGGCGTCACTAATTACGGAGTGAGTGAGCTCATTCGCCGCGCCAAAGTCTTCACTGATCACGCATGAAAAAAACTCATCGTCCAAGGGACGGTCAATCGCGATAACCGGCGTGCCCTTATTTTGGATGTCGAGATAAAATTCATTGGCATCTGGCATCGCGCTCGCCACAAACAGCCCATCGACCTTACGACTGATCAACGCATTGACGACGTTTTTCTCGGTATCAGCGTCATCATCTGAACAAGCGATCAATATTTGATAGCCCGCTTTTCGAGAGCTTTGTTCGAGAAGTTTTGCAAGCTTGGCATAACTGGTGTTTTCTAAATCAGGGATCACCAACCCAAACGATCGACTTTGCCCTGCGCGCAGCGTACTGGCGGCAAGATCCGGGCGATAGTTATGCTCTTCCACCACCGCCATCACTTTACGTTGTGTCTTTTCACTGATCCGATATTTTTGTGCTTTGCCGTTAATCACATAGCTTGCGGTTGTCTTGGACACACCGGCCAATTTGGCTACTTCATCTAGTGTCATATCTCTACCTTAATCTGTGCGCACGATCATAATAATTCATCAAAGATCTATCGCTGAGTTGAATTATAAGCTGAAACGTTTCAGTATAAAAGCTGAAAGGATTCAGCAAAGAACAAAACAAGAGTAAGGTCACTATTTTCAACCAAGTTGAACAGTATTGAGGCGGGAACCTCATAGATATTACTCCATTCTTTGCTAAAACTTTTTTGTGGCGCGAATTTGCTGAATCGATTCACTAAAGTAGTTACTGGTCTCAAGCTATACTGACTGCCCAGTAAAAAGATGAAAGTAAATAGCGAGAAGAGACAACAGAAGTTGCACTCCGCGCCCACAGACTGAGAACGAACTGTATGACTTTTATGCTGGAGAAGCGCCATGCTCAAGCTCACTAAAACTGATATCACCCTATCGCAACAGGCCGATGATAAATTTGCCGCTATTCAAAACATTGCATCGACACTAGCGAATAAAGGCTTAGTCGACGCGCAGTACGTCGAGGGCATGCTCAATCGCGAGAAGCAAAACTCGACGTTTTTAGGCAACGGCATAGCCATCCCACACGGAACCACCGACACCCGTCACATGGTCAAAGAGACAGGCGTTGCGATTCACCACTTCCCTGACGGTGTAGAATGGGGTGACAGTAACCGTGTCTACGTCGCCATTGGTATTGCGGCAAAATCGGACGAACACTTGGGCATTCTTAAGCAATTGACCAAAGTACTTAGCGCTGACGGCGTTGAAGAACGCCTAAAATCGGTAAAAACCGCGGATGAAATCGTCGCACTCCTGAATGGCGATGTTCAGTTAGAAGTGGATCTCGACGCGTCGTTAGTTCAAGTGGGCTTTCCAGCCAGTGATATGGTCCAGCTCAGCGCTGTCGCCTCTGGTTTGCTCAAAAATACCGGATGCGCAAACCACGATTTTGTTGCCGATATCGTATCAAAAACACCCACCCAC
Organism: Vibrio sp. R10-SG-ISO4; assembly: GCF_059834135.1. NCBI lineage: Bacteria > Pseudomonadati > Pseudomonadota > Gammaproteobacteria > Vibrionales > Vibrionaceae > Vibrio > Vibrio sp. R10-SG-ISO4. The sequence goes on along the minus strand of NZ_JCBDHJ010000017.1, from coordinate 218,051 downwards.
CTTGGTCAAGGGCTTTGGTTAGTCGGCAGTGAAAAAGGCGTTCAGCGTAGCGGTGTCTCTTTTGTTTCCACGGCGAATCAATGCCAATTTGACGGTGAAAACGTCAAAGCATTGATCACCTTTGCAGCGTGCAACAATGCACACCAAGCAATCTTAGAAAACCTGACGCAGTTGGTTTTTGAACAAAAACACACCTCATTGCTTGATGGTAGTGCCGAGCAAGTCATCGCGCTACTCAAAGGCGAACAAGCAGAGCAAGCCAGCGCTGATGGCAATACCGCAGTCTTCAAAATTCGAAACGCACATGGTTTACATGCAAGACCGGGCGCGATGTTGGTGGCGGAAGCGAAAAAGTTTGAGTCGAACATTCGCGTTGCAAACCTTGATGGCGACGGCAAAGCCGTTAACGCGAAAAGCCTAATGAAAGTGATTGCGCTTGGTGTTAAACACGGTCATCAGCTGCAATTCACCGCAGAAGGGGCAGATGCACCTCAAGCACTGGAAGCCATTGGCAGCGCGATTCAATCTGGCCTTGGTGAAGGTTAAGGGGCGACCATGTCTGAGATTGCAACCAATAAAGTCGTGACCATCACGTTGAATCCAGCGCTCGATCTGACCGGTAGTCTGGATACCCTCAATGTGGGTAGCGTGAGTCTTGTCAAAGAGAGCAACCTAAGAGCGGCGGGCAAAGGGGTCAACGTCGCTATGGTCCTACGCGATTTAGGTGCTGACGTCACTGTCACGGGTTTTTTAGGTAAAGATAACCCTGAGCTGTTCCACCAACTGTTTTCAAACATCGGTGTGACGGATCGCTTTGTCGAAGTTGACGGCTCCACTCGTATCAACGTCAAGTTGGTGGAGAAAAATGGCGAGGTCAGCGACATCAATTTTCCTGGCGTCGAAGTAAACGATGCTCAAATCGCGCAATTTGAGCGAGTTCTGCACGAACTGGCGATCGATCATGACTACTTTGTCTTTGCTGGCAGCCTACCCGGTGGTGTCACACCGGCTCAGTGCGCAGCATGGATCGCGCAGTTGCGTGAACGTGGCAAAAAAGTCCTGTTTGACAGCAGTAAAGCCGCACTTGCCGCAGGGCTTGATGCCAAACCTTGGCTTATCAAACCTAACGAGGAAGAGTTGGGCGATTTCCTAGGTCAAACACTGGATACGCGAGAAGCGTGCCAAAACGCGGCACAAACCCTGTCTAACAAAGGCATCGACAACATTGTCGTTTCAATGGGCGCTGACGGTGTGATGTGGTTGCACGACGATCAATGGCTCCACGCCAAGCCGCCAAGAATGCAAGTGGTCAGCACAGTAGGCGCCGGCGATACGTTAGTCGCGGGTCTATGTTGGGGCCACATGCAACAGATGCCAAAAACCGAATTACTCCAATTTGCCACAGCCCTCTCTGCACTTGCAGTGAGTCAAGTCGGCGTTGGTGTGACCAGCCAACAAGAGCTGGATCAAATTAAGCTTAATACTCAAGTTAATGAGCTTGCCTAAGCGAATCCGTTCGCCAAAACGTAGAAGCAAACTAAGGAACAGAAGGTTATCATTATGAATATTGCCATCATTACTGCCTGCCCGAGCGGCGTGGCAAATAGCATTCTTGCTGCTGGACTGTTAGAAAAAGCAGCGAAGAAACTTGCATGGAACGCGACCATTGAATGCCAATCAAGCGTTGTCGACACCAATGTGCTCTCACAAGCGGACATCGATCAAGCGGATGTGATCGTCATTGCGGCGAATACTGAAGTTGACGACGCGCGCTTTGTCGGCAAAAAAGTGTTCCGCAGTGACATCAGCGCTGTAACCAAAGACGCCGTTGCATTCCTTGAGCAAGCAACTAGCCAAGCACAACTCCTTTCCAGTGCGACACAATCGGTTGCTGCAGCTCCAGCCACCTCTTCTGCGAAGAAGATTGTGGCCATCACAGCGTGCCCAACAGGCGTGGCGCACACCTTTATGGCTGCTGAGGCACTCGAAGAAGAAGGCAAACGTCGTGGTCACCAAATCAAAGTAGAAACTCGCGGTTCGGTCGGTGCGAAAAACCAGCTCACAGACCAAGAAATTGCTGACGCAGACTTAGTGATCATCGCCGCGGACATTGAAGTGCCACTGGATCGTTTCAACGGCAAAAAAATGTACCGTACTAAAACCGGTCCTGCCCTGAAGAAAACCGCCGAAGAGATGGATAGAGCCTTTGAACAAGCGACGGTTTACCAACATTCTGGCTCAGCTAATCAATCTTCCGCTCAAGATGAGAAGAAAGGGGCCTACAAACACCTAATGACCGGTGTATCACATATGCTCCCTGTCGTGGTTGCAGGTGGTTTGATTATCGCGCTCTCTTTTGTCTTTGGTATTGAAGCATTTAAAGAAGAAGGCACGCTTGCCGCAGCATTGATGACCATCGGTGGTGGTTCAGCATTCGCGCTGATGATCCCAGTGCTCGCCGGTTACATCGCCTTTTCTATTGCGGATCGTCCAGGACTGGCACCGGGCCTTGTCGGTGGTATGCTCGCAAGCTCAACAGGCGCAGGCTTCCTTGGTGGTATCGCCGCAGGTTTCATCGCTGGTTACGCCGCGAAATTCCTTGCAGATAAAGTACAACTTCCGCAATCGATGGAAGCACTCAAACCCATTTTGATCATCCCGTTTGTCGCGACCCTCTTTACTGGTTTGGTCATGATCTACATCGTCGGTGGTCCTGTTTCCGGCATTATGAACGGTCTAACAGACTTCCTAAACAACATGGGCTCTGACAGCGCAGTACTTCTCGGAATTATCCTTGGCGCGATGATGTGTTTCGACTTAGGTGGTCCAGTCAACAAAGCAGCGTACGCGTTTGGTGTTGGCCTATTGGCATCACAAACTTACGCACCGATGGCAGCCATCATGGCGGCGGGCATGGTACCGGCTCTGGGCATGGGTTTGGCGACCTTTATCGCGAAAAACAAATTTGAGAAAAGCGAGCAAGAAGCAGGCAAAGCCTCTTTCGTACTTGGCCTATGCTTTATCTCGGAAGGTGCGATTCCTTTTGCAGCAAAAGATCCAATGCGCGTTATCCCGGCGTGTATGGCAGGCGGCGCGTTAACTGGTGCTCTGTCTATGCTGTTTGGCGCTAAACTGATGGCACCACACGGTGGTCTGTTCGTTCTTCTTATCCCGAACGCGATTACTCCAGTCGTCATGTATCTTGTCGCTATCGCAGCGGGTACAGCAGTAACAGGCTTTGGTTACGCGTTCCTAAAAGCACGCAGTGACGCAAAACAAGTTCAAGCACAAGCATAACACCCCCCAACCTTTTATTAGATCTATGCTTAATCTGCTCAGCGCTCCTCTCCGGGGCGCTTTTTTATCGCTTAGAGCGGCGCAATCAAACAACTCTATTGATATAAAACACAATACCCAAGAAAAATATTGGAACGGGTGTTAAGCTCAATAGAATCCCACCATCTTCACAGTATTGCATATCCCCCTGGGGTAAACTTTTCGATGAATAAATCCAGAAGATGACTCTAGACGCAATGCGCTACTACTCTCCGACCAAACTTTTGTTGCAATTTATCCTCGTGTTTAGCGCACTATCTGTTGTCCCTGCGATTTATTTCTATGAGCGACTTGATGATCTCGAGACTCGTACTGCACAACAAGTCGCCATGATTGAGCAAGCCAAAGTCAATTACGCGGTGGCAGAGCTCAATGCCATCAATCAAAAAATCCAACTCTCTGTGATGGAACTGGCCAACAATGGCCTGCTGCACCGTGCTATCGACTCTCCCTCTCCGCTCTCACGAAGTATAATTGAAGACTTTTGGGCCCTCGTCGCTCGAACCCAAGGCTACTACTCGCAACTGCGTTATTTGGACATCCATGGCCAAGAAAAAATTCGTATCAACCACAATGGTCGTACAACCCAAATCGTTGAAGATGTATTTTTGCAAGATAAATCCGGGCGCAACTATTTTTCTTATGCGCAGAGCTTGGAAGACGGCCAACTGGGGGTGTATGGCATTGATCTCGAGATTGAGCACGGTGAATACGCACGCCCGTACACGCCGGCGCTGCGCGTGATCGTGCCCGTTGCGACTTCTGGCGTCCGACAAGGCTACTTTATTGCGAATCTCAATCTGTCGATGATTTATGACGAGTTGGCGTATCGAGACAACAGCGGTTCGAAGCCCATCGTTGCTAATGCAAACGGCTTTTATGTGCTGTCTCCCGATACAGCGACGCTGTTTGGTGATCTGCTCCCCGGCCGAGCCCAGCATTCTGTCGCCAATGACTTCCCATTGCTATGGCGACAGCAAGCGATAAACGCTTCAGGAACAGTGCACGAGTCGAATGCTTGGCTGACCTATCAAACCATCGATTTTACCCTCGGTCAGCATACTCAATCGCTTTTGCTCTTCGTGACTATGCCTGCGCAGCAGGCTAACCAAATCAGTCGCGCCGAACGCTTTGAGCTATTTGTTCAGTTGTGTTCTGTCTCGGCGGTGATTTTTCTGATTGCCCTATCCTTTGTCATTTGGAATGACAATCACCACAAAAATAGCTTGGAAAGCAAAATTGCCCGCGCGGCGATAAACGGTATGTCTGCTCTGATGATCACAGATAAAGACAATCGGATTATCAAAGTGAATGACGAGCTCTGCCGGATTAGTGGTTACACCTTTGAAGAGGTCAAAGATCAACAGCCGTCGATGTTTGCCTCCGGAGAACATACGCAAAAGTTCTATCGTGAGATGTGGGAGTCTATTCATACAAGGGGAATTTGGCAGGGCGAAATCATCAATCGACGCAAAGATGCCACCCTTATCACTGAGTTGCTGCGCATACAAACGGTCAAGAATCACGATGGCAAGATTCAGTTCTATGTCGCCTCGTTTGTCGATATCTCCGAATTGAAGGCATTGGAACAGCAACTGCGCCGATTGAGTGAAAAAGACGCCCTCACATCGCAATGGAACCGACGCAAGTTTGATATTGAATTGCAAAGCCTATGCATGCGTGTGAAGCGTTATCCGCAAGAGGAACAGGCAGCGCTCTGTTTATTCGACATTGACCATTTTAAGCAGGTGAACGACCAGTACGGTCACGATGTCGGTGATCACGTGATTAAAAGCGTGGCGCAGTTATTGAAAGGTGAGTTAAGAGAAACGGATTTGCTCGCCCGTGTCGGTGGTGAAGAGTTTGCTGTCATCATGCCTAACACCTCGGTTGAAGAGGCGGAAGCCGTCTCGAATCGCATACGCAATGTGGTTGAACAACACTCTATGCATAATGTGACGATAAGTGGCGGTGTCAGTGATGTCTGCGCGAATCCAAGTCAGACCTACAAACGCACCGATATGGCGCTTTACGACTCTAAATATCTGGGCAGAAATCGCATTTCCGTGATCAAAAGTGATCAGGTGCAAGCCTTCGTCTAAATTGGTGCAAGATTATTTTGTTCACGCACCACGATAGCGCAGATAAACGCCCTATCGAACGCTATACTTAGGTAACACCATCACCTTCGGGTTGGCTCGGTTCTTGATACCCCAGTAGTACCCCCGCACTATTATGGAGAATAGTATGCAAGACGCTCTCACGGTCATTCTCGCTGGAGGAATGGGCTCTCGTCTTAGCCCCCTCACGGACGATCGCGCAAAACCTGCCGTTCCTTTTGGCGGAAAGTACCGTATTATTGATTTCACCCTAACCAATTGCCTACACTCTGGACTTCGGAAAATCCTCGTCCTTACCCAGTACAAGTCTCACTCATTACAAAAACATCTACGAGATGGCTGGTCGATTTTTAACCCTGAACTTGGCGAGTACATCACCGCCGTTCCACCTCAAATGCGGGGTGGTGGTAAGTGGTATGAAGGCACCGCTGATGCAATCTACCATAATCTATGGCTTTTGAGCCGCAGCGATGCCAAATATGTCATCGTCTTGTCGGGCGATCACATCTATCGCATGGATTACGCGGAGATGCTCAAAGAACATATCGACAAGAACGCGAAGCTGACGATTGCTTGTATGGACGTCCCGCGCAGTGAAGCCTCAGCCTTTGGCTGTGTCTCTGTGGGCGAAAGCGGCCGCATCGACGATTTTATTGAGAAGCCGCTAGATCCGCCATCACTGCCGGGCAATGATACGCGTAGTCTTGTGTCGATGGGCATCTATATCTTCGATATGGAAACCCTGACCCGCTCTCTAGAAGTGGATGCCAAAGATAGCCACTCTTCACACGATTTTGGCAAAGACGTCATTCCAAAACTCATCCAAGAGCAAGGCGTCTACGCTTATAACTTCTGCAACGACAAAGGTCGAGTTGACAGAGACTGCTACTGGCGAGATGTCGGTACTATTGACTCCTTCTATCAGGCCAATATGGATTTACTCGAACCCGTTCCCCCAATGAACCTCTATCAGGCAAACTGGCCAATTCGCACTTACGAGTCTCAGTTTCCTCCAGCACGGACCGTCTCCTCAGCCACAGGCAATGAGGGTATTTTCATTAATTCCATTATTGCCAATGGCGTGATCAACTCCGGTGGCTCAGTGCATCATTCCATTATCTCGCCCAACGTGCGTATTAACGACGGCGCCACTATCGCTGGCAGCATCTTGTTTGATGATGTTGAAGTGGGTGAAGGCTGCCGCTTGGTCAACTGCATCGTTGATAAGCACGTCCGAATCCCCGCCAACACAGAAATTGGCGTCGATGCGAAAGAAGATGCCAAGCGCTTTAAGATTTCATCAGACGGGATCGTGGTGGTGCCAGAAAGTTACAGTTTTTCGTAAAAAAAGCCTCTAACCTAAGTTAGAGGCTTCACTCAGAGATTGACTAGATCTCCTATAGGGGTAGGTGACAAATCTTCGATTTGTTGAGAGTAATTATCACCTATTTGCGATCAGATTAACACAGCAAATTGCGTGCGATTCACTTTCCCCTTTTTAGGACATAGCTCGGTTACGCCGCTAACGCGCCAGCACGAGGTGTTTCGTTAAAATGGCGCTTGTACTCCCGGGAGAATTGCGAGGTGCTGTTGTAACCGACTCGCCTTGCGGCTTCACTGACCTTCAATCCATCAAGATGAATCAACTCTTTCGCTTTGTTTAGGCGCACCTTTTTAATGTACTGAATAGGGGTTTCTAACGTCACAGAGCGAAACGCTTGATGAAAAGCGGAAATGCTCATGTTCGCCGTCTCAGCCAACCCTTGAACAGTGAGTGAGTCATGGTAGTGATGATGCACATACTCGAGCGCTTTGGCGACGCGCGCGTAATGCCCTTCGTGCTTGGCTAAATCGAACAACACATGCCCTTCACTGCTCATTAGCGCTCTCAGTGCCAACTCTTCAGTTAGAGACTCACCTAACAGAGCGCTCTCTACAGGATGACAAAGTGCCTTCATGATTCGACAACTCACGTCCATCATATCGTTGTCCATACTCACTGAAGAGAGCCCTTCACTGCGCGCAGGCGTCATCGCCTTTGGCTGAACGTTTAGCTCTTCAAGCTTATTGACTAAACGGTGCAGCACTTGAGGATCGACATCGACCGTTAACCCCATCAGTGGCTTGCCAGCATCAGCAATGGCTTCACATTCAAGGGGGAGCGGTACGCCGACCACAAGATAGTCATCGCCACCATATTTAACGGGCTTATCGCCAAGATAGATATGTTTTGTCCCCTGCCCCAATATGATCACGCCCGACTGGTAGACCAAAGGTTGGCGTTTATTCCCCTTGGAGCTTCGATAAAACCACACGCCTTCAATGGCGGTACCGACTACCCCTTCCAAATCGTCAAGGCCATTTTGCTCAACGTATTGCTCCATCCAATCCACCAGCGTCATCGCTTACCACCTATTCACCTAAGCAATATAAGTAGGATTAGGCAAAATAAATGCAGAATTTCGCCTTTATCCCGTCTCATTTGATTACTATTATGCACACATACAAAATCAATACTATCCCAATAACACAAGAGGGTAATGTCAATGCAATTCACCTATGTTAATCCAACCAAAATTTTATTCGGTCAAGGTCAGATCGCAAACATCGCTGCGCAAATTCCTACAGACCAAAAAGTACTCGTGATCTACGGTGGTGGTTCCATCAAGAAAAACGGCGCGTATGACCAAGTGGTCACGGCACTCAACGCGCATTCTTGGGTTGAATTCTCTGGCGTTGAGCCAAACCCAACCAAAGAAACACTCGACAAAGCGGTAGCGATCGTTAAAGAGCAATCGGTCGATTTCATCTTAGCTGTGGGTGGTGGTTCAGTGATTGACGGCTCTAAATACGTCGCTGCTGCTGCACACGTTGATGGCGACGGCTGGGATATTCTGACAGGTAAACACCCTGTCACTTCGGCCACACCACTTGCTGCGATTCTGACCCTGCCAGCGACTGGCTCTGAGTCAAACTCAGGCGCCGTGATCACTAAAGCGGAAACGCATGATAAGTTGGCATTCATGTCACCTTTCGTGCAGCCTAAATTTGCTGTGATGGACCCGGACGTAATGAAAACCCTACCGGAAAAACAGTTGGTCAACGGTATTGTTGATGCGTGGGTACACGTCTGTGAGCAGTACATCACCTACCAACATGGCGCTATGGTTCAAGATGGCTACGCAGAAACATTGTTGAAAAACCTAAAACAGCTCGGTGAACAATTTGCTGACCGTGACAACGATCAGTGGCGCGCAAACCTGATGTGGACGGCCAACCAAGCGCTTAACGGCTTGATCGGTGCAGGTGTCCCGCAAGATTGGGCAACGCACATGATTGGTCATGAGTTTACGGCGCTTTGGGGTGTTGACCACGCACGTTCACTGGCGATTGTGCAACCTTCCCTACTGCGCAACCAGTTAGCGGCGAAAAAAGGCAAACTCGAGCAGATGGGCATAAACGTCTTCGGTCTAGCTGCCAGCGACAACCTTGCCGAAGAGACGATTCAGCACATTGAAGCCTTCTACCACTCACTCGGTGTGTCAACACAGTTTGATGAGTATCAGGCAGATAAAGGCGCGGCCGTTGACAGTGTCGTATCACAACTAGAGAGCCACGGCATGTCGGCGCTCGGTGAAAACCAAGCCATTGACCTTAAGGCCAGTCGTCAAATTCTTGAAGCGGCGATCGCCTAATCAAAACGCTTAATAACGCAAAGAGCAGCAAACGCTGCTCTTTCTAATTCCTTAACCTATTCACGCTTCTCCGATCTTTCCTTTAAATAAGCCTGCAATGCTTGCAAAGACTTATCGACCTCCTCGCGAAGTCCGGTGATGTCGTTGCCCACTTCGCTCGGCGAGTTTTCCCATTGGTGACAAAGTACTCTCAGTTGCTCCAAGCCCAAGCTGGCAGCAGAGCCTTTCAATTTATGTGCGATGTCAGACACCTCGCTAGGATGATTTTCGACGAATGCCTGTTCCAGTTGAGTTAACGATGTCTGGGTAGTGCGGGCAAAAAGATCGGCGAGTTCTTGTACTTGGCTTAAACCCAACACCTTGATGTCGGTGTCAATCAGTTGTGTGTTCAATAGCTTGGGAGCCTCTGCATTTATAGGCGCGGGTTGGCGCGGCGTATCATCAACCGTTTCTCCCGTCATCAATGTATGAATCATGGCATCGAGGGCGTCTTTATCTAGCGGTTTGGGTAGATAGCCATCAAATCCTGCTTGCAGGTATCGCTCGACCTCTTGGTTGAACACGTGCGCAGACACCGCAATCATCTTCGTCTCGCAATCGGTGTCACGCTTCATGTTTTGCATTAAGTCCACACCACTGCCATCTGGAAGATTAATATCAATCAGCGCAATATCATAAGTATGAGCCTTAAATCGCGCGGCTCCCTTAGCGAGGGTGTCGACTGCGTCGGTGTGATGCCCGAGCGCTGCCAAAAATCCCTCAGCGACAAAGCGATTGACTTCATTGTCTTCTACCAGCAATACGCGAGCAGACGGTGTTGTCACTGTATGATTGTGTGAATCTTTGCGTGATGTCGCCCCTACAGGCATCGGCAAAGAAAAGTAGAAGCGGCTGCCTTGATTCTGATCCGATTCAAGCGCAATCTCGCCGCCCATCGCCCGCACAATTTTTTGGCTGATCGCAAGCCCAAGCCCTGTTCCACCCAGCTTGCCTTGTCCTTGATGCACTTGGGTAAACGCAGAGAAGAGCTCACTTTGATCTGGCTGGGCTATTCCTACGCCACTGTCACTCACATCGAACAAAACGTGCTCAGCTTTCGCTGGATCATTGGCGATATACACATCAATGTAGCCACTATCAGTAAACTTAACCGCATTCGCCACCAAGTTATTCAGCACTTGGCTAAGACGCGTGCTGTCGGCAAACACGCTCTCGGCGACATCGCTTTCAACCGTATATGAGAGTGACAATCCTTTAGCCAACGCGTCGGCCTGATGCAGCGCCACTACATCTTCCACCATAGCGCGGATAGGGAATGACACCGGACGAATCTCCATATGCCCGGCCTCAATTTTACTGTAATCGAGCACATCATTAAGTATTGCCAGCAAGGTTCGCCCACTGTGGGTGATGATGTCGACGTAACGCTGCTGCTGTTGATCAAGCGGCGTTTCTGTCAGTAGCCTGGCGGTGCCGAGTACTCCGTTCATCGGCGTACGAATTTCATGGCTCATGGTGGCTAAAAAGGCGGATTTCGCTTGGCTGGCTTGCTCTGCTTGTGAACGCGCATCAGCATGCTGCTCCACTTCTTGATTGAGACGTTGATTGGCCGTTTGCAGTTGCTCAGTGCGCAATTCAACCTGTTCTTCCAGGTGGCTTTTATGTGATTCAAGCGCTTGTTTGGCTTTCGCTTCGCTGTCAGCCACCACTTTCAGCGCTTTGGCGGTGTCTCGGGCGGTCAGAATCGCGCGCCCCATCTCTGCTAACTCATCCTTACCACGCACCTCAAAATCCACATTAAGATCCCCTTTAGAGATCGTGAGCAGTGCGGTCGAGTAGTTATCCAAACGTTTGAGCACGGATTGATATACAACGCGCCAGACAATGAGTATGGCCACCGCTAAGCCAAGCGCGGTAATAATCGCCAAGAGCCACTGCGCATAGCTCAACGTGCCTTTAAGCCGTTCAACCGCTGTAGTAGTCGAGCGGTTGGATTGATCCACTAGATGTGTCACTGTCGAGTTGAGCTGAGAAAATTGATCAAAGGTAGCTTGGAGCAGCGCCTGTGCGGCAAGCTCATTTTGGTATCGCTCAAGCAATAGCGTAAATACCGATTGTCGCTGCGCCAATTGTTCCAGTAAGTCGGCCATTTGCTGTGAGCGAGTGGGATCTTCGACTCCCATAACCCGTCGCTGCATAATCTCGATGTTGTTCTGATATGCGGATCTGACGACCTCAATACGCTGCGCATCATTCATGGTCCGCGACTCTTCAATTTGATTGAGCAATCGAAACGCCAGCAGATGCAGTTCGTGCAAACGTTCAGACAAATCCATGTCCACTTCCACCAGCGCATCCAGCGCTTGGTAGGCATCCGTGAGCTTGTTTTCACCAAGCAGATTATAGATATGCGTCACGTTGGCCACCGCGATAGTACTGGTGTTTGCCACTTGGGTGCGGGTGAGCTCTTCAAGCTCCGTTGCAAATTGGCGCATCTCCCTCGTATCTGCCGAAAGTTGCTGGTTAAAGCTCAAACGCTTTTCCACCACGACGCCCAGTTGCACTACGTTATCAATCACCTGCTCGACATCGATTTCTAACTGTTCCAATAAGGTTGAATCAAACGCCTCTGCGCCAAGTTGTTTAATGTGCAATAACAAAGATTCGAGCTGTGTCAGTAGCGCTTGACCTGAGTCACGATGTTGCTGAGCGGTTTTCGCGTTCGATAAGGTATGGACAGATGAGAGAATACGAGCGCTGAGCTCCGATACTTGCCGCGCTTCCACCATGGAGGGAATTGCCGTATTGACCACGCCGCGCTCGGTTTTCGCCACCATAGAAAAGCCCGCCATGCCGATCAGCGCCGAGATGACAACCAGCAGCCCCATTGAGACAAAGGCGAATAAGAGCGTACGCCCAATGCTGGCCTTGGCTAGTAACATAACAAATCATCGCTTCTGTACACCGAAATATTGGGTTATATTTTGCAAGGTTTATCACGACTTTACCAATGAATTGCTTAATGACTTTGATCCCAACACTGAAATCCTCTCTGCTGCTTGGTGCGCTGTTTGTATCATGGTCATCGGTGGCGATTGCCTCACCCGCGTTTAAGATCTGCGCGCTTTATCCGCATCTAAAAGACTCGTACTGGCTGTCGGTCAACTATGGCATGGTGCAAGAAGCCCAAGCGCAGAACGTGACACTGAAAGTACTGGAAGCGGGCGGCTACCCCAATCAGAGTAAACAGGCCGCTCAGTTGCAACGCTGTCGAGATTGGCAAGCCGATGCGATATTGCTCGGTACCGTTGCCCCAGACATCTATTTGGGCAAATTAGCGCAACTCTCTGCCGATATCCCGGTTTTTGCCACCATCAATCAGTTAGACAGTGCCGAGCACGACGATGACGTCTTGCTTGGCGAGGTCGGTGTTGATTGGTATGAGATGGGCTATTTCTCTGGCGAGTTTTTGGCAAAACGTCACCCGAAAGGCAGTGGTCATGTTAACGTCGCGGTGCTTCCCGGCCCCGTGGCAAGTGGTGGCACCAAACCTGTGATGCAAGGCATCGAGGCTGCAATTAAAGGCAGTGATGTCACTATCACCGGCGTGTATTGGGCAGACAACGACAAAGAGCTGCAACGCAATTTAGTTCAGCGCGTAACAGAAAACCGCGATATCCATTACCTAATTGGCAGTGCGGTCGCGATTGAAGCGGCAATCAGTGAGTTGCGCCTCGGCGGAAAGAGCGCGCATATCGGTCTTGTCTCTACCTACCTCAGTCATGGCGTCTATCGCGGTTTACTTCGCAATAAAGTGCTGTTTGCACCGAGCGATCAGATGGTGTTGCAAGGTCGTCTATCGGTTCGTCAAGCGGTTCAATCTCTCAAACAAGCGCCTTTTGACAGGCATATTGCGCCCGATATTGTTAAGCTAACGCCCAATCATTTACCACGTTCGGTTATCGAAGCCTCGCTGTCTCCATCCGAATACCGACCCATTTTTAATGTCTTAGCTAAAGAATAACGATTCATAATCAGGAAGAACATTCATGGAAAAAACAACACGTACCCTACCTGCACACAAACACATTGCGCTGGTCGCGCATGACAACTGCAAGCCAGAGTTGCTGCGCTGGGTAACGGAAAACAAAGAAAAGTTACAGAGTCACTTTCTTTATGCCACTGGCACAACTGGCACCATGCTAAGTAAACAGACCGGCCTTGCCATTAAGAGTATGATCAGTGGCCCGATGGGCGGGGACCAACAGATCGGCGCCCTCATTTCGGAAGGGAAAATCGACATGCTGATTTTCTTCTGGGATCCACTCAACGCGGTTCCACATGACCCAGATGTCAAAGCGCTATTGCGTATTGCGAGCGTATGGAATATTCCAGTTGCTACCAACCGCGCAACGGCCAAGTTCCTGTTTGAGTCGAGCTTACTTGAGAAAGAAGTGGACATTGAGATCCCTGACTACCCGGCGTATCTGGCCAAGCGTACCTAACGCCTTCATTCACCTAGTTCGCTTATCAAGTATTCAGCCTGCCACCGTCGCAGGCTGTTTTTGTCTATCGATCGCTTCACATCAAGGTGGTCAGTTCGCGTAAATCGTGAATTTTGGGCAGGGCGTGCTCATGCACTCGATTATTGACGCCCAAATAGTGAACAGTTTTAATCCCCGCTCGAATCCCTGCCTCTAACCCTTTGACTGTGTCATCAACATAGACACAATTTTCTAAGCGAAATCCCATGGTCATGGCAGTATATAAAATCAGATCCGGTTCAGGTTTCCAACTGTTGGTATCGAACGCAGAAAAAATCTTATTCTCGAAATGAGGGTAAAGCCCTGTCAGCTCAAGCGATCGGCGGATTTTACTTTTTGGGCCATTTGAAGCCACACAGTACTCAATCCCTTTCGCTTCGAGCTGCTTCAAAAGCTCGGTGGCACCGGGCGAGGGCTTTAAATGACGTTCAAACAAGTCATCTAGCCGCTCACGGTAAAAAGGTTCGAGTTGATCAATTGAAATTCGACAGCCAAGGCGCTCATTCGTTGCTGCTAAAATGTCAGCCAACTTCCCCCCTTCAAAATGGGCTAAGGCATCTTGAGTAGAAAGCCCAGCACCAAAATGATGAAACGTCTCACTCAGCGCTTGGCAACACAGCTTCTCGCTGTCGATTAGCGTTCCATCACAATCAAATATCACGCATTGGGTTTCTGACATAGCCGCACACTCTGTTAATTCGTTAAACAAAATAGTAAACGAGCGGCCACGATTTCAAATGCGTCACTTAACACTTTAAGTGACAAGGGAAGGGTTTTGCTGAGAACCCTCGCACGCGTCACGAATGGTAGGTAGAATAAATGATGAAGATAATGACTATCTCGTGCGCTTAATGTGCGCTGTGTTCAGCATATACAGCATCACATTGATTGAGTTCAAGTTTACTCACTATCGCTGCAATCAGATCAGAACGCTTGTATTCCGGCTCCACCACGACATCTGAAACCAAAGCAGCACCTTGATGCGTGGTCACCAACGCTGCGCCAACGGGTTGATTACCTTTAAACGCAACGATCAATTGGCAAGGCGCTGAGTAGATGATCTGAGTGAAAAACTCAACAATCCACTCCCTGTCTTGTTGGCTTTGCCACTGTTTGGCCTGTTGCAAGGCAAACATCACGGTCATGCGATGAAAATCCGCCACAAACACATCTTGCTCACTGAATTCGTCTAGAGACAACTCACTGAGATCAAGCAAGTGTGTCTCTCGCTCTGAAGCGCGTGCTTGATAAAGTTCGTGCCCTTTGAGGCTCTCTGGCGTTGGAAATTCAACGTCCACTTGGCTGGCAAGCCATTGGTTTTTCATCTCGGTGATGGCAGAGGCGGTATTGGGCATGGGATATCTTTTAACGTCATGAGTCTTATCGTCATGAGCTTAACGATAAGATCATGATGCGACAAGTTTTTCATTGAACTATTGGCTGCTTGAGCATAAAACAGATAAGCTTGGTTCATAATTAGCTCGACAATCACAAAGCTCAACCATTATTTAAGAAAGGATAGCGGCCATGCGGATAAAATTACTTGGCGTTGCCATGGCTTCACTGCTGCTCACCGCGTGTGATAGCAACGAAGTGGGTGACGTTTCACTCGGTCTATTTACATTGAAAGACATTAAGATCACCTCACTGCAAGATGAGGTGGTGACAGGCGTGACCTGCCACATCGCATCCATTGAAGCGAATCTTAGCCTCTCCGATCCAAGCGACAGTTCCATTTCATGCCGTCAAACCGGCGAAATCACCACGGATATGATTGCAAAAATCGATAAGAGCGCGTCGGGTGAAGTGGTGTTCAAAAAGTCAAAAAGCATCTTCTTCAAAACCATGAAAGTGCGCCGCATCTACGATGCCGACACACAGTCCCTCCTCTATCTTTCGTACACAACCAAAGAAACCGAAGGTAGCTTCAAACACAGTCTGTCGACCGTGCCACTTTGGGGTACCGATGCGTATGTGGAGGCCCCTGTCGCTGCACAGTAATTGCGCTAATCACACGCAGACTGACCCGCCCTATATCCAAGTCATGCTAGGGGTGGGCAGGCTTAAGGCGAGCTGTTTTGGCTCGCCTTATTTCTTAAATCAACAGCCGACTTTAAGCCAATCTCGACTGTCTCCCTGTCCGACATGTTTCTTTGATCAAAATCTCATTGTTATGTAATTTTTATGAAATTTGAAAGACACTTCTGTGTTAAACTGGCGAAAATTTTTTACTGTCCTTTTTGAGCATGAAATTTCCTGGCCAACGTAAATCTAAGCACTACTTTCCTACTGACAATCGCGATCCATTGATCAATCAGATGAAGCAAGCACCGAAGCTCTACCGCCCTATCGTGGTCGGTGTCGGTCAAACCATCGTTGATATTGAAGCGCGCGTCGATGATGATTTCCTCGCTAAATACGAGCTGAGCAAAGGACACTCACTGGTACTCGAAGAGGACAAAGCCGATGCGCTATATCAAGAGCTGGTGGAACGCGAACTGATCACACACCAATACCCCGGTGATACCATCGGCAACACCCTACACAACTACTCCGTGCTTGCGGACAGCAAATCGGTGCTGCTGGGTGTAATGTCGAAGAACATTGAGGTTGGCTCCTTTGCCTATCGCTATTTGTGTCGCACGTCCTCTCGTATGAATCTCAATCATTTGCAAATGGTCGAGGGATCGATTGGCCGCTGCTATACCTTGATCTCTGAAAATGGCGAACGTACGTTTGCTATCAATGAAGGTCACATGAATCAGCTGCGTCCGGAAAGCATTCCTGAAGAGGTGTTTGATAAAGCCTCGGCACTGGTGGTCTCTTCTTATCTAATGCGCGGTAAGCCAGAAGATCCGATGCCAAAAGCGGTCGCACGTGCAATTGAAATCGCCAAGCAAAAACAGGTTCCTGTTGTGCTGACCTTGGGTACCAAGTGGGTGATTGAAGGCAACGCGGCGTGGTGGCAAGAGTACATCAAAGAGAACATTTCAGTGATCGCGATGAACGAGGAAGAAGGCGAAGCGCTTACCGGTGAGAAAGATCCTCTGCTCGCGGCTGATAAAGCGCTAGAATGGGTCGACCTCGTGCTGTGTACAGCGGGGCCTATTGGCCTTTACATGGCGGGCTACACCGATGAATCAGCAAAGCGTGATACGGAACTACCGCTATTGCCGGGCAACATCGCCGAGTTTAATAAGTATGAATTTAGCCGCGCGATGCGCAAACAAGACTGTCTGTCGCCTTTGAAAGTTTACTCGCATATTGGTCCGTACCTTGGTGGTCCACTCGAGATCAAAAACACCAACGGCGCAGGCGATGCGGCATTATCAGCCTTGCTCCATGACATGGCAGCCAACAGCCACCACAAGATGAACGTGCCCAACTCGTCTAAACATGACTTGCCGTTTTTGACTTACTCATCATTATCACAGATCTGTAAGTACGCGAACCGCGTAAGCTACGAGGTGCTCACGCAACACTCGCCGAGATTGGGTCGAGCATTACCAGAGCGTGAAGACAGTCTCGAAGAAGCCTATTGGGATCGATAATGTCGCGCTAAATACAATTTAAAGTTGCGATAAACCTGCTTTAAATACGTGATAAACGCGAGATACGTTTAAACGCGAATTACTTATGAACGCGGTAGTGACAAGCTATCGCGCATTTTATTGTTCGCCTTTAACTGGCACGGGGTAAAAGACCAAGGCTTCCCCTTCCACCATGACACAATCCATTCCGCCTGCGTGCGCGGCTTGACGGCCGAGATGCGTATCTTCAAACACCACACACTGAGACGGCGCTAGCTTAAGCTGCTCCGCCGCCAGTAAAAACGTATCCGGGTTCGGTTTGTGATGCTCAACATCACTGGCAGTGACAATCGCATCGAGTTTCCCGATGAGGTTCGCTTTTTCCAGCAAGCGCATCGCGCTCTGCCTTTGACTGCCTGTCCCTACCGCCAGTGGCTTTTTACCGTAGAAGTGGTCGAGAATCGCCATCGTGGCTTGTATCGGCTCTCCATGATCATTAAGGCTGCTAAATGTCGCCATCTTAAATTGCGCCACTTCGTTGGGATCTAACGTCAAGCCGTACTTGCTGTTCACTTCAGCGACGATTTTAAAACTCGGCATGCCACCTAAGCCGTGCAGCCATTCACGGGTAAAGGGAAACTGGAAATGCTCGGCCGTCTTTTCCCACGCCAACAAGTGTGCGGGCATGGTATCAATCAGGGTGCCATCCATGTCAAAAATGAGACCTTGATACGAATGTAATAATTCCTTCATATAAAATTCACAAAGCTAAATGGGTTAAGAAACTAGTTTTTTAGTAGTAGTCATGAGTATGATTGACAAACATCTCAGTACTGAACTAGCTTGAGAGTATGCACATTACTATAACAACAATAATGAGTTACACCTTTTTTAGGAAGCAATTATGAACATAAAGAGTAAGCTCTATTCTCTAGGGGCAGTCGCCATCGTCGGTATCGGCGTATTGTTGCTCTCCACCACCCAATTTGCCAAAGTGACCAATGAACTCAATCAAGCGAATCTACTCGTCGCTCAGCTTGAAGTCCGCTTGCTCAATTTGCGTCGTAACGAGAAAGATTTTCTGCTCAGAAAAGACGCCAAATATCTCACTTCGTTCAATGACAATATTGATAAGTTTTTAGCCAAAGAGGCAACACTATCGACTCTCTTAAAGGCTCATGAACTGCCGTCTTCTAAACAATTACGCACAGACATCCTCGCCTATCAAAAAGGCTTTGCTAGCTTGGTGTCCGCCTTTCAGGCCTATGGTCTCAATGATGAAGACCAACTGCTTGGTCGCTACAACCAAGCGTTAGACGCCATTCGCCCATCACTCGACAGTGACCAATTGGTTCAGCTCGCCGATTTTAATGAGAAAGTGCTAGAAGGTGAGTTCGACTCTTCCTTGCTACCGCCGAATGCCTCATCACTGCTCAATGCGGCGCAAGCGCTGGTCGTTCAACACAAAAAGGTCGGCCTAAAATACAATGAGGGGCTACTGGGGCAGACACGCGGCCTGTCTCACACGGTCGAGGACCAATTTAAAAGCTTCTCTTCAGCGCTCAGTGAAAACTCGGCGCAAACCCAATCTCGCCTAGCGACCCTCAAGTTAAGTGTTACCGTGATCGTCTCTTTAGTTATCATTGGCTTTATCTGGCAAATCGCTCGCTCTATCAACACCCAAGTATCCACCTTGCTCTCTCTGATTCAGGAGATCGCGCGGACTAATAATGTCGCACTGCGTGCCAATCTCAAAGGTAAAGATGAGTTGGTCGCCATCAGTCAATACTTCAACCGTCTCCTCGATAAACTTGAAGGGCTGATTTCAGGAACTCAAGAGAAATCGGCGCATCTATCATCCACGACCGGTAACATGCATCAAGAACTGGAAAATGTCATTGTTCAGTTTAATGTCCAAGCGGATCACACCTCCACGATGGCCACATCGGTTCAAGAGATGGTGTCGACCATCAATGAGATTTCAGAAAGTACCTCAGTGGCGGTGGAGGGCGTTCATCAAGCGTCGATCAATGCACATAAAGGTCGTGAGGTGGTGGAATCCACGGTGCGTAATATTGATCAGCTGTCGAGCATTCTAGGCGAGAGCCAGACCTCTATCCAATCGCTCAACCATCACGTCGACAAGATTGGTGATGCGGTCAACATCATTCAAGGTATTGCTGAACAGACCAACCTACTTGCGCTCAACGCGGCGATAGAGGCTGCACGTGCCGGTGAGCAAGGACGTGGATTTGCCGTGGTGGCCGATGAAGTGCGCGCATTGGCAAGCCGAACGCATCAATCGACCGAAGACATCACCAAAGTGGTGAGCGCGATTCAGTCACAAATGTCCGAAGTGGTCACCAATATCGATAAGTGTAACGAGCAAGGCGCTGAGACCTTGAAAGCATCGGAAACATTGGATGCGAGTTTGGAGCAAATCATCTCCGATATGGACAACATCCAAGCCAACTCTGAGCGCATCGCCTCGGCGATTGAAGAACAAGGGATTGTGATGAATCAAGTCAGTGAATCCATCACCGAGCTCAACTCGATTTCAGAGGGCAATATGGAATCAGCCAAACTCTGTTTGCTCGAAGTCGATAATGTCTCAGCTCAAGCGATTGAGATGGACAAAGCGGTGGCGGAGTTCAAAACCAAGTAACGTACCTATTAGAGCTATGAGGTAAAAAGGCGCGCTCAACGATTGGGCGCGCCTTTTTATTTCGCTCTATTGAGTGACGTTGGCATTTTGCTTACTTCTGAGTTCATCAATGACATAGCTTGGGGCGACTTGACTTAACTCATCCATACATGGCTCGGATTTATCATGATCGTAACGGATATAAATATCACAAAGAGCATATAACTGTTCTGGAGCACCTGATATAAGGTAAGCAGTCTCAAAAGACTGAGTCGATTTTTCAATATCCAACGACTCTTGTAACACACCGTTTAGATACCAGTAGTAACTATTATCTTTCGCAAGGTTTGCGGCGATGTCCATTTCTTTCGCTGCCTGCTTTCTCTCATCTGTGCGAACCAAGGCTAACGACTTCGAATAATACAACGCGGCGGCTTCGGGATTCAGTTCCAGTGCCTGATCCAAGATCACGATAGCCTTATCATTCAGTTGCTGTGCACGATAGTTGTCTGCATAAGCGAGCCAAAGCTCTGTCGAGTATTGATCATTCTCTACCAAATTCACATAGATAGGCTCAGCGAGATTCCATCGCTCTGTCCAACGGTACACGTTTGCCAGCAACAATAAAGACTCTGGATCATTTTGTTCAGCGAGACTTGTCTCAAGCTCTTTGAGCGATTCAGACAGTTGCTCTCTCTGCGGTTGACTTAACGCATTGAAGTCTTGAACCAGGTTCGCACTCGCTCGTACGCGAACTATCTGCTCGGCATCGGTAAGCAAAGGAGAAACCATGCGCCAGCGATGCTCAATCGGGTATACCTGAGAGCCGACAATCGCACCATGACGAATCACAGCGCTCTCATCTTTTAAGCCACGAGCAACGGCAACGAGTGCGTTCTCACTCGGGTAACTCGCAAGCGCCATCAATGCCATTGCTCTTTCTTCATTGTCCAAACGCGTGTCTTGAGCATTGTAGGCCAATTGAACCGGATTGATAGCTTGGGTTTCCACCTGTGGCATGAGTGGGCTCGGTGCCACTGGATTCGTTTGATTAGGCGCAGCAACCACAGTGGAAACGCTCAGCGCAGCAACAAGCAATGCGATAGTTGAAAATGGACGAGTCATAATATTACCCCTTATTCAATTCATTGCGTTGTTGCATCATTTCGCGAACAACGGAGTCACTATACTTACCATGAGCGACAGGATGACGTGTTGCACGCAAGATGTACGCGATACTGCGATCGACATGTGAGAAGAACTTTTTCCAACCTGCACACAAATAATTCAAGCCAGGTTCACCTTGTGCGGTTCGAATAAAGCGATTTTTGGGACATTCACCGTAGCAAGCAAACTGGTAATCACATTGCTGGCACTGTGTCGTCAACGTACGCGATTTAGCGAAACCAAATTTTTGTTGTTCGGCGCTGTAAGCAACATCATCGAGTTTTTGATGATGTATATTACCAATTTTATACTCTGGATAGACATAATGGTCGCAGGTGTAAAGATCGCCGTTAGGCTCCATTGCGAGGCCTTTACCACACAACTCACCCAGTGTACACAGTGGGTTTTTACGCCCCATCCAAGTTTCAATACTCGCTTCAAAATATTGCACGAACACTTTGCCAATGTCGTGCTTCACCCACTCGTCGAATACCGCAATCAAAAAGTTACCCCATGCCATATCCGACACACACCAAGGCTCCATCACCGAATCTTTGTGACCCGGGATCAGGCGTTTATCGCCCTGCTTGGGTTGTTCTCCTGCGGGCCAAGTTTGCGGCGCCGTAGTGCGGAACGTCTTTTGTTCCACAATCGGAATGAACTGGATTTGCGGTGAGCGCACTTCATCACGTAGGAAGCGGTAGACCTCAAGCGGGTTTTGGCTGGTGAGATTATTCACGCAGGTCAAGGTGGCAAAATTCACCTTGTGTTTGTGCAGCAGGTCAACCGCCGCCATTACTTGCTTAAACGTACCACGGCCCGCTCGGTTGGTGCGGTACGCATTGTGTAGCATCTCTGGGCCATCAATACTTAGGCCAATCAGGAAGTTGTTTTTGGCAAGGAACGCACACCACTCGTCGTTTAACAAGGTACCGTTGGTTTGCAAATCGTTAGAAATAACAATGCCATCTGGCTTGTATTTATTTTGTAGCTCAACGATTTTTTCAAAGTAGTCAAGTCCGAGCATCGTCGGCTCACCACCCTGCCAAGAAAAGATGATTTCAGGGGTATTTTGTCCTTCAATGTAAGTTTTGATGTAGTGCTCTAGTGTCTCATCAGACATTCGCGGCGAGCAGCCTTTTTTATACTCAAGCAAGTCCTGTTTGCTGAGGTAGTAACAGTATTGGCAATCGATATTACACGCTGCACCGATGGGTTTCGCCATCACATGCATGCGCTTCGACGCCTTACCTTGAAACTGAGGACCTTGAGTAATTTGCATACATCACCTTTCATCTTTTTGTGTACCGTTAGTGTACTGCGGGTATTCCTTGAGTTCATGTTATAGGGGTTATAACCAAAGCTTATGGTGTAAAGTGCTATTATCAATACACTCACATTACCAGAGAACAGATGATGAAAACGAGTCTATCCCTTCTTTCTATACCTCTATTTGTGTTTACTCTTGCCGGTTGTGCAAGTAAACCTGCACATCCACTCGCTGAACAAATAAATCAAGATATGGTCTGGGTTGAAGGCGGTGAGTTTGTCATGGGGAGTGACTCAGAAACAACAACCAAAGCAGAGCGCCCCGCAAGAAGCGTGAAGGTCGATGGTTTTTACTTATCTAAATTTGAGGTAACTCAAGATCTATTTGAGTCTGTGATGGGCTCATCATTAAGTTTTTTCAAAGACCCTCAGGTACCAGTAAACAACTTAAGTTGGCAGCAAGCCACGTACTTTGTGGAGCAGCTCAACGAAATGACGGGAGAGAACTATCGCTTACCGACCGAGGCTGAATGGGAGTTTGCCGCTCAAGGCGGTATCCACAGTCAAGGTTATACCTACGCCGGTTCTAATAATATTGATGATGTGGCTTGGTACGATGCAAACTCGAACAACCGTGCCCATCCAGTAGGTCTAAAGCAACCGAACGAGCTTGGCTTATACGATATGACAGGTAATGTCGGTGAATTTGTTATTGATGCCTTCGACGATACCTTTTATCGATTTGGTCCAACCGATAACCCTAACAACGCTCAACACAGTGACCTCGGTCTTGCACATAAATCCGTCCGGGGTGGCAGTTTCGCCTACAGCGCAAACGAGTCAGAAAACTTCCGCCGCGACTTCGCTAGTCAAACCATCATTATGTCTGACATGGGTTTGAGATTGGCGAAAGATTAACCCTACGATAAAAGGAATGGTATGAAAACAGTATGGCTTGGTGCCGCCAGTGCACTTTTGATTTCTGCACCGTTTACGGTATTGGCCGAAGAGGCTAAGCCAAAATTGGTGTTACAAGTCACCGTTGATGGTTTACGTGGTGACCTCTTAGAGCGCTACAAACAGAACTTTGGTGAGGGTGGCTTCCGCTATCTGATGGATCAAGGTACACATTATACCAACGCCCATTACCAACATGGCAACACGGAGACGATTGTGGGGCACGTGTCACTCGCGACCGGTGCACCGCCTTCTGTTCACGGTATGGTAGGTAATGTTTGGTATGATCGACAATTAGAACGACTGGTGTACAACGTCGAAGACGCGAACTACTCCATGCTCTCTGCTGGTGCTGGCGTCGATAAATCCACTGAAATAGATCCCACACAGAAAACTGCGCTGCAGGACGGTCGATCTCCCGCGCCTATCCTCGCGAGCTCGTTCAGTGATGAACTGACTGTAGCATCAAACGGGCAAGCAAAAGTTTTTTCTGTCTCGATTAAAGACCGTGGTGCGATTTCTTTAGCAGGTCACACCGGGAAAGCATTTTGGTTCTCTAAATCGCAGTCTGAATTTGTCACCAGTGACTACTACTACGATCAATACCCAAACTGGGTGTCACGCTGGAACGAAAAACAGATCCCGAACCAGTATAGTGGTCAACGCTGGGAGCTCAGCCTAGAGCGCGATCAATACACACTGGATGAAATCAGCCAAGAGAACAAACTCGATTTGGCAGGGTTCGCTCGCACCTTCCCTCACCCATACGGGCCGTCAAGCTTTAAATATTTCTCCACCATGCTAACAGTGAGTCCAGCAGGTGATGAAATTACGGGCGATTTTGCCCAAACCCTGCTGCGTCAAGAGCACCTTGGACAAAGTAGCTTTACCGATTATCTCGCGGTGAGTTTTTCTTCGAACGACTACGTAGTCCACCTGTACGGACCTGACAGCCTAGAAACCGAAGACAACTTGATTCGTTTAGATCGCACTCTGGCAAAACTATTTAAAACCGTCGATGACCACATTGGTCTGGAGAACACACTGATTATCCTTTCAGCTGACCACGGTGTGCCTGAAGTGTCACCAAACGCTAGCCAACTCGGTTTTCGTCAAGCAAGCTACTTTGATGTTAACAACATCATCAATGACAACGTGTTAGCAAGATTAAAGAACGAGTTCGGTTTAGGTAAAGAAGCCGTACGCCTTTACGCGCAACCATACATCTATCTTGATCACGACGTGATTGCGAAGAAGAAAATCGCACTGGCGGATGTCCAAACCGCTATTGCTGAAGAAGTTCGCAAAGTGGAAGGCGTTGCTTATGCGGTCACATCAAGCGACGTAGCAGCGAACCGCCTACCCAATACGCGTGTCTTTGATATGGTGAAAAACAACTACCACCCAGATCGCTCTGGTGATGTGTACTTGGTGTTCGCACCGCGTACTTACATCAACGACATGGATGGCCTCACCATCGCATCAACCCACGGTTCACCTTGGCGTTACGACACTCACGTTCCGGTGATCTTTGCTGGCCATCAGGTACCAGCTCAAGTCATCAACCGCGACGTGACGCCTTACGACATCGCACCAACGCTATCTAACTACTTAGGCATCACCCTACCGAGCGGCGCCACTGGGCATGTGCTAACGGAAGTGAAGAAGTAACCGTTCAAGAACTCTAAGGAAAAGGGCTTGCATTGAAGCCCTTTTAAATTTGGCATAAAGCACTAATACCCTAACGCCTTCACCGCCTGTTTCAACTGCGATCTTAGCCATTCGTGTCCGCTTTCTTGAGTGCGGCTCGGGTGCCAGATCATACTGAGTTTCTGCTCAGCGTTACTAAAAGGTAATGGGATCGCCTTCAACTGATATTGCTCAGTAAAGCTTTTTAACGCACGACACGGCCAGATACCAATGTACTCACCGCCACTGATAACAGGCAGCATTTCAAAAGCGCCTGACGCGCGGTACGCCACCTTGCGCTTTGCCAGTTCGGTAATATGCTCACCGAGCAAACTAGTGCGGCTTTGCCAGCGCGAGACCACCACGTGCTCCTCTTCCAAGAATCCTTCGATCGAAATGGTATCGCCAATGCGCGGGTGATCCTTCGCACAAACCACGATCATCTCTTCACTGTATAGCTGCTCATACTTGAGTTTCGTGCGGTCTCTAGGCTCAATATCAATAATCAAATCATAGCGTTGCAGACGCAAATCACTTTCGTAGTCTTCAGTAAAGAGAGGGTGAATCTCAAGTGCGATATTGGGTGCATGCTGTCTGATCTGCTTGAGCAGCAAGGGCAACAACTGGTAACTCGGGACAGAAACAGAGGCTATCGAAAAGGTGCGATTGGTGACTTTCGGGTCAAATTCGCGCGACGCTGAGAGCGTCGAGGTGTAGTTTTTTAGCGCGGCCGACATCGCAGGATAGATATCAATGGCAAAACTGGTAGGCTCTACCCCACTGGTACTGCGATGGAACAGGGGCTCGTCGTAAATATCTCGCAAGCGCGCCAACGCTTTGCTCACCGCAGGTTGGCTGATATCCAAGCGTGTGGCCGCACGAGATAAATTCTGTTCTTCGAAGATCGCAACAAAAATGGGGATAAGATTAAGTTCTGTGGTTTTCATATCGATACAGGCTGGGCAGGAAAGGCGTTATTGTAACGAAAATACCACTCGGTATCGAAATGAAAACACACAAAATGCTGTCTATATGGCGAAAATCACCCACACAAAGCGTGTTTCCATCAAGAATCACGCTTGTTCTTAGCAAGATCAGGGAGTGCTTTAGGCAAGGCGACGCGATTGAATCTCGCACTAAAACGGCCTGTGCTTTGACGGATAAGGCGCCATAACGCTTGATAGACATTGACCGCGTCGCTCCCCGCTTGCAAAGCGCTGCTTTGCATCTGCCACTCGTCGTCCTGTTTCGCGTCAGAAAGCGGCTGACTAGAAAGCAGTGTGCGTCGGCCCGTTCGTGCGCGGTGTTCGCGATAAATCAATGCTCTAGCGGCGCCCCACTCTTTTGCTTTCAGCGTACGTCTAAACACGAGCCAAGTGGGTGTTGGGGGCGTGCGATAGTAACGCAGCGTTAGCAGAGCAAACACAGTAACGCTCAACAAGACAACAAGCAGCGCAATCAACCAAGGCGCGTAGGCTTTAAGCCAAGAGCTGAGCGTATGTTTAATCACAAAACTCTGCCCCTCAATCGTCATATGCTCAAGTTGCTTCGTCTCACTGTTCCACCACTGGAATTCGATATCGGGCAAGGTTAAGGTTCCACCTCGCTGCAAGACATACACTACCTCTTCTTTACGCTCTGAACGATAGTTACCTCGCTGCTGTGTATCGTCGAGGGCACTGGGTTGTGAGTAGGCTTGGTAAAAATCCGATCGCGACCCATCGAGAAGTTCGGGCAGCAAAACGGAGAGGCTATCATTGGCCGTGATACTTACCGTTCTCGTGATGCTATCCCCGACATGAAGCGTTTCATTGGAGCGTTGCCACTGTTGGGAAACCTCAACCGCACTAGCGCTAAACCAGCTCTTTTGCGTGTCTCTCAGACCAGAAGGCAATATAACCTGAAAAGGTAACGGTGGCGTTTGCAGCGTCCCGGACAACGGCTTGCCATCTTCCGCCGACACAGTGATAGCCAAAGCCAACGGTGGTACGACATAATCTCCCGACGCTTGAGGATAGAGCGTGATCTCCCAACGTTGGTGTGACCAGGTTTCGCCATTACGACGCTCCGTGTAGTTGGTGGCTCTCGGGTTACGCTGCATCGCAATCACATTTGCCAACTCCACGTTTTGAATATTCGTCCCTGCCGTAAACCAACGCGGCGTACTGACATCAATTGTCATGACAATCTGTTCGTTGACTGTAAACTGTGGCGTTGCGCTTGGCGCTTGTTCGTCACCTAGCCAAGCGCGGATTTCGACTTGTGCGCTGCGCTGTTTACCGCCAAACGTCTGGGCATGCACGCTTGTCGACATTAAAGCGGCGAAACAGGCACACGTTAGCCAAACCATGATGGATTTCATTGAGACTCTCCCTGCGCCGATTGCTGCTGAAGATAAAATTTCGTGCGTAAGAAACGTTTGGGATCCGCTTCCACTCGTTTTAGCCACTTATCCGCGAGCTCATCACTGCCTAAAATCTCGCGGGCGTTTAAGCTCTCTTTGTTGAGCAGCTCTTCAACGGTATTCTCTTCGGCGCCATCGGCGGTTTGAGGGTTATCAGACAACTCATACGAGTCTTCCAACCCATCCGACACACTGGTCTGGCTCTCGCTTAAGCGGTTGATCTCCTCAACGATCCCAGCCAACACATCGCGGTTATTGAGCACGTCTTTTCTTAGCGCTTCGGGCAGATTCTCGTCATCAAGCAAACTATTGAGCAAGTTGCGCGCGGCTAAATATTCCCGCTGACGCGCCAAGGCACTGGCGGCGTTATACAAACCGAGATAGTGCGATTCATCACGCTGATCATTTTGCATCGAAAGAAACGCCGTGTGGGCGAGCTTGTACTCAGCGGCGTAGTAATAGGCGACGCCTTTATGCAACGGGCTTTGATAATGTTTGGCTGCACGTAAATAGTCGCCGCGGTTAAACCAGCGCTGGCCTTGCTGATCTGGGGTTAACCAGAGATCCCACCACCACTGCGCCGCCTCATCAAGCATCGTCGGTACTTCAACGTTTACGGGTGATTCGGCATGCGTCGAAACAGTTTGCGCCAGCACTGGCGATGGCAAGCCTACCGAGCCAAGCAATGTTAGGGCCAAACACCACTGGACCAGCCAGCCTTTTCTAAACCACAACAACATCAGCAACATCACCGGAATCAAAAGCCAATACCCCATATCTTGCCAAGGCATCGCCGAATCGCCGTTCATTTGCATATTACGCTCAACGTAACGGTTGATCCGCTCGACGTCGCTCTCATCAATGCTCATTTCAACCACTCTTCCACCGACAGCATCCGCCAACTGATTGAGTGACTGAAGGTCGAGTGGGGATTTCGCCTGACTGGTGCTCGCCACTTGCTCATTGCCCGCCGCCAGAATGACGAGCTGGTAAGGACGCTCAGCAAAAAAGCGTTGATAGGCATCAATAGCACTCGGCGTGACGCCATCACTCACCAATAACACTGTTGAGCCCGGTTGCTGATTGAGCTGATCGTCGATAAGCGCCAACGCGGTATCGGCGTTCTTGCCCGATTCGGGCATGATGCTTGGTTCGATCGCGGCTAAAAATGGCGCAAACACCGCGACGTCTTGCGTCAGGGGCATTGCAGTGTGACCACTACCCGCAAAGACCAGCAGTCCCGTGCTGCCACCACTTCGAAGGGCTAACAAGTCACGAATTTTATGTTTTGCACGTTCTAGTCGACTTGGCGCGACATCGGTTTCCAGCATGGTGTCACTGCTATCGAGCACCACCAGCATCGCTGCACGATCTTCGCCAAACGGCGACGCCTCGCGCTGCCATGAAGGGCCTGCGCACACCACAATCGCCAAAGTGACGATCATCACCAACAGTTTGAGGGGTAGCTGCTTGCGCCACCCTGTATCACCAATGGTTAACGCCTTTCTAAGGTGCGCTGGTAAGACTTCCTGCCAACTCGGTTGACTCTCTTCACGCCAACGCAGCCAAAGCAAAAGCAACATTGGAACCAATGCCAACAACCAGAAAGGACGAATAAAATGAAACTGGGTAAAAAACTGTACCCACAGCTGGCTATCGAACACCTTGACCTCCTGACTGTGAGCGGCGCGCTCGATGAATGCGCTTGCTTGTCGCCAGCGCAAACGCGAGTAAATAGATCACCACAACCACGGCGATGAGCTGATGATGAATGCTCTGTTTCGGCCGATAGGTCAGGCTTTCAAACAGTTCGGGTTCGATGTCTGAAATGATCTGATAGGCATCACTAAGCGCCGCCCTGTCAAGCGCTTCAAACGCACGTCCACCGGATTCACTGGCGATCCGTTCGATCACCTCCATATCCAGCGCAGTTTCACCCACCGTTTGCGGATCGCCCATCGCAATAACGTGGATACGAACCCCTTTTGCTTTGGCGACTTTTGCCGCATCGATGGGTTCAACAAAGCTGCCCGTGTCGTTCCCGTCGGTGAGGACGATCGCCACTTTTTCGCGTGCGCGAGCCTCGTCTGCTGTTTGCGTGTTACTGTCACTTTGTTCAAACACTTTGATCGCCAAACCCATCGCATCGCCAAGGTGGGTGCTCTGCCCTGCCATCGCCACATCGGTTTGCGACAAGAGTTCAAGCCACACGTCATGGTCAACGGTAAACGGTGTTTGCACAAACGCTGCGTCACCAAACAGAATCAAGCCTAGTCGATCCCCTTGGCGCGATTGCGCGAACTCTTCCAGAACTTCTTTTGCGGCATCAAGACGGGAGACTTTTTGACCTGAGGCACTGGTAAAGTCGGTTTCAGCCATCGACCCGGATAAATCGACCACCACCATCACATCACGGCCGATACTTTCTCTTACTTGTGGTTCGCCCAATACTGTCGGTTTAGCGAGTGCCATCACCACCAACACCCATGAGAGCAGCAACGTCGCACGCTGCCACCAAGTCGGTTTAAGCTGGCTTGCCCCTTGACTTGGCGCCTCGCCCATCGATTCAACCAAAAGGGTAAAAAACGGCACTTTGGTCGCCATCTGCTTGGTGCGATAAGCCGGTGCCCACCAATAGATCAACAGTGGCAGCGGCAACACCACAAACCAAGCGGGATAAGAGAACTCAAAGCCACTAATGGATAAAAGACCTTGCCAACTATTCATCGTGCGCGCTCCTGATGACGACTCAGCCACTGTTTCGATTGCGCAATCAGCGCTTGTTTGTCGTGATCGCCAAGTGGCGCAGCGGGATTAACTAAATGATTCATCCAACGCTCAGCAAGCGAGGCGTCAAACGGCGAATCCAAGCAAATGGCATTGAGCTTATCCGTAAAGGGGGCGCCAAATAACGGACTGTTGCGGCTATCTAGATAGACCAGCACCACTTTAATGATGTGAAAGAGCTGCGCAGCAAACTGGGGGTCGTTCAGTTCAAGCCTTGCAATGGCGTTCAGCGCTTCTTGGCGGTAGCGATTGCGCCACCAAAAGCGCGCATAGCGGTAGCCGCCATACAGCGCAGCGAGCAGGATAAACAGCGCGACGAGTTTCCAACCCAAGGTTTGTGGCCACCAGCTGATGCTCGCGGGCACAGCGACGTCGTGCAAATCACGCAAAATGTAGGTGCTTGGTGGCGTATGTGTCATACTCATCCTCGCCCTCCTACACGGCGCTGAAACTGCGCAATGTGTTCACCGTCGGTGGCCAATTCAATGTACGGCAAGGTCTTCGACGCCATCAAACGACTGAGCGATTGACGTTGATTCTTCATCCTTTGCTCCAACTCTACATTGGCTTGAGATAGCTTATTGCGACTATCGAGATTCAACTGGTATTCGCCATCGCCAACCACCCAATTCATTGTGGCCAATCGGGACGGCAGTGATTGCTCTAAGGGATCACTGACCATCACCGCCAGCACATCATTGTGTTGTTGGAGCTGCTTAAGACGATCAACATCATGATCTTGGCAGTCGTGCCAGTCACTGATCATGATAATAGTGGTCTGTTTTAAGCGCATGCGTTGCAGTTGCTCCATCCAATGGGAAAAGCTCACGGACGCAGTATCGGTACTGTCCACATTGAGCGCTTGGTTGGCCTTAACCAGGTGTTTGAGCTGACCAAGCAGTTGATTTTGGCTGCGCTGAGATTTGCTGTGCACAATAGACTGGCTAGAGGCGAGGGAAAAACCGACCCGATCGCCATCTTTAAGGACGCGCCAAGCACACAAGGCAGCCACTTCCGCGGCCACCACAGATTTCATCACCTGCACAGAAGAGAAATACATCGAACTGCGTTGGTCAACGCAGATCATCACGTTACGATCTTTCTCTTCGGTATAGCTTCGTACATGAGGCTTACCGGTGCGCAGGGTCACTTTCCAATCCAAGTTGCGAATGTCATCGCCTAACTGATAATGGCGCAGCTCTTCAAAGTTGAGCCCACGGCCACGAAACAGTGACGTATTGCGCCCCGCCAATACGCTGGCCGATTTTAAATGCGGCAGCAGCGTGAAGGATTGTGCTTGAGCTTGCAGGCGTACTAACGTGGCGTAATCACTGTAGAGCCTTGGGTCGAGCCCTTGTGATTTCGGTGCTAATGTCGGCTTAGCCATCACTGCCCCTTACTCATCCAATCGCTACACAATCAAGCAGTTCATTGACCACGCGTTGATGATCAACACCATCGGCCAACGCATCATAAGTCAAGGTAAAGCGGTGACCGAGCACCGCAGGTGCAACGCTTCGCACATCGTCTGGCGTGACGTGGTCACGTCCTGCGAGCCAAGCGCTTGCGCGCGCGCACTTATCAAGCGCAATTGACGCACGTGGGCTCGCGCCCACCTCGATCCACTGAGCGAGGTTTGTTTCTCCGTAGCGCTCGGGTTTACGCGTTGCCATCACCAGTGCCACGATATAATTTTCTACCATCTCGCCGACGGTAATGGATGGCAGTTGTTTGCGCGCGTCCAACACATGCTTGACTTCAATTGTATTTAAATCTGGGGTCGCACGATTGGCCGCACCCAACTCCTCGCTGCGTACAAGGCGGATAATGTCTCGCTCCGCTTCGTCTTCTGGATAGTCGACCGTCACTTTCATGATAAAGCGGTCCATTTGCGCTTCTGGTAAGGGGTAGGTCCCCTCTTGCTCGACGGGGTTTTGCGTCGCGAGCACCATAAATAGCTCAGGTAAGGTGTGCGTTTTATCGCCGACCGTGATCGTGCCCTCGGCCATTGCCTCAAGGAGCGCCGCCTGCACTTTTGCCGGCGCGCGGTTCACTTCATCAGCCAAAACAATCGAATTGAAAATCGGACCCGGTTGGAAGTGGAGTTGGTGATGGCCATCGATTTCTTGATACACCTCAGTGCCCGTCACATCGGAAGGCAACAAGTCTGGCGTAAATTGGATGCGGCCAAAGCGTGTATTAAGAAGGTTCGCCAGCGATTTGACCGAGCGTGTTTTCGCCGTACCCGGTAAGCCTTCTAACAAGATGTGACCATTGGTCAATAAACCAATCACCAATGCGCGTACGACGTGGCTTTGCCCGATAACACTCTTCTCTGTTTGTTCAATCAGGGCGGCAATGGCCTGCTGTGCTTGATTCATTTTGTGCTCCACTCTATTTAACCGCAATGTTGCTGCTACTCGCTCGTCTCCAATGAGACCGTATGGCATCTGCCCTATCCTAGCGATTTACCCTATAACTATTGGTTATACCTGTCATACTTCGCCCCTTACTAAGGCGTTAATCCAAGCCGCGCGCGCAGTTGCCCCACCACCTCTGGGGGGACCACTTGCGCCAATGTGCCCAGACACGCCTTGAGGGCTTCGTCTACCTCAGCGCTGTGTCGGTTGCGCGCTAACACTTCACACTGGGCATAAAGATGTTGAGGGTTTCCGCCCACTTGATACGCTTGATTGAGCGCCTGACTGGCCGCCATTACATCACTGCCCTCAAGGGCAAGACCGTACACATACCAATATTGGGCATTGGTTTGCGCGCCTTTGGCTGCCATGGCCAGATAATCATTGGCCTTTGCTCGATCGCCGCTGCGAAGCAAGGATAACCCTAGGCTGTAAGGGATGATCGAGGAGTTCGGCTGCGCAGTAAGACCACTCAGCAGCACCTCACGTGCTTTACTCTCGTCGCCTTGAGTGCGGTAAAGATCGGCTAAGTTGATGTAACTGTTCTCAAAATAGGGCTCAATTTGGATGGCTTGCTGATACAAACGTTCGGCCTGCCCACTGTCGCCCATCTGACGGTGCACATTGCCAAGATTAACACGACCAAAGCCGCGATCGGCGTTAAAGCGTTGAATCTCGATATACTCCTCAAGCGCCGGTTTCAATTGCGCTTTTTGTTCCGCACTCATCGACAAATAGCCACTGACTAACGCGGCGGCGGTTTCGGTTCGCACGGCAAGGACTCGATCACTAAGCAGCGGTGAGAGTATTTTCCACTGATCAGCAAACTCGTACCCCGATGCCCCTTCAATGGCGCCAAGGCGAATCATCTCATTGTCGTGTTTGACTGCTCGCGCGAGCGAAATCAACGTATTTTGACTCTGATTTCCCGCCATACGCTCTAGTGCAGAGGCGCGAATAATTGGCGCCAACGAGGCATCTTGCGCGCTGTAAGCAAGTGCATCGGCGCTGCCTTGATGCCCAATCTCATCGGCGTAAAAAGCCACGGCAAAATGTTGCTGATTTCGATAAGGAGAGTCTGGGAACCATGCAGCGACTTGCTCGTCCGCCCACTGCGCACTTTGATCTGTGTGACAAGCAGTGCACACATTGGGTGTACCAATATGTTTGGCGATATCCGCACGTGGCACATGCCAACTATGATCGCGCCGTGGATCGACCTGCATGTACGTCGTCTCGGGCATGTGGCACGTCGTGCATTTCGACGCCTCACTGCCTGCAGCATGGAAGGTGTGCTTCTCTGGGGTATACTCAGAAGCTAGGTGGCATTGTGCACAAACGGCCTCTTCCGCCACTTTCAACTTCGCACTGTGCGGATCATGGCAATTACTGCACGTTACACCCTTTCTCGCCATCTGCGACTGCAATAACGACCCGTATACATAATCTTCATCGTAAATTTGGCCATCATGGTGATAAAGCTCTGGTGTGATCAAGCTTAAGCGGTACTTATCAAAAAACGATCCGTTCACGTGATCGCCCGTCTCATTTAACTGGGTCCGACGGCTGTGGCACTGGGCGCAAGTTTGCACTTGCGCTGTCGGTACGATTGCGTCTGGCTGTAAGGTCGAATGCCCTTCTTGATAAACCCAATTGGCCACGGATTGGCCTAAATCACGATCAAAGCCAAGGTGGGCACTCTGCTTTGACCATTCGCTGCGCGGCTGATTGGCATACTGCGTTGCTTGCTCAACGTGTTCACTTCCCGGGCCGTGGCACGCTTCACAGCCGACATTGATTTCTGACCAAGTCGTGTTGTATTGATTGCTCTCGGCATCATAATTTTTCTTGAGGTTAGTAGAGTGACAATCAGCGCACATAAAGTTCCAGTTTTGGCCACTATTGGTCCAATAGAACTCATCGGTGGGCGTCGTATCTGGGTAAAGATGAAACCAGCGCTGTCCACCACCTGATTTAGGTCTTGAATCCCATGCATAGGGAATCAGTTGTACTCGGCCATCATCAAAGGCAACCATGTACTGCTGCAAAGGGTCAAAACCGAAGGTATAAAGAATCTGATGATCTTGCATTTCACCGTTTGGTCCTTCCAAGGTGACCCAATATTCTTCGTCTTTTTTGTAGAACCGAGATTTTTTCCCATTGTGCGTCATGCTCGCATCTTGGAAATCACCGAGCACTGAATCGAATTTAGCATGGCGCATCGCCATATCATGGTGAGAACCCTGCCATGCAGTATAAGGCTCTTGGTGACAATCGATACAAGCCTCAGAGCCAACGTACTGGAACTCTGCGTTGGAGGGAAATGAGAGAACGCCAGTCATCATGAGTCCCAAATGGGTCAAACATTGTAAAAAACATCTCAGTTTGTTGCTTACTGATATCCCTATGGACATAGTTTCTCCAACCTCAAATAAATCTATTTAAATCATACGCGTTAAGGTTATTCGACTTCACTTCATCACCGAAATAATTGAACCTGCTCTCACATCTCGCCATTAACTTTACAGAACGAAAGGTCAATTAATCATTTAATGCCGTTAAATCAGCAACTTAAAAAGTGCGCATAACCTTAGGTTATATTAACTATAAAGAGACTTTCACAAATTTGGCTACTATTGTATGGCGATAAGAGCAAAGTCTTTGTTCTACACAACTCACATAACTATTGGAGTCCTTATGGCTAACCATCTAAGCAAACTGGCTATGGGTGTCGCGGCAATCGCTACGTCTACCATGGCTGTCGCTGCGGATAAACCGAACATCCTAGCGATCTGGGGTGACGATGTTGGTATCTTCAACATCGGTGCATACAACAACGGCATGATGGGTTACGAAACCCCAAACATCGACCGTATCGCTAACGAGGGTGCACTGTTTACTGACCACTACGGTCAGCAATCTTGTACTGCAGGTCGTGCTGCCTTCTTGACAGGTCAAGAACCGTTCCGTACTGGTCTTCTGACTATCGGTATGCCAGGTTCAGATCACGGTATTCCTGATTGGGCTCCAACCATTGCAGATCTTCTTAAAGAACAGGGCTACATGACTGCTCAGTTCGGTAAGAACCACATGGGTGACCAAGACAAACACCTTCCTACTGCGCACGGTTTTGACGAATTCTTCGGTAACCTTTACCACCTAAACGCAGAAGAAGAGCCAGAGACCTACTACTACCCGAAAGATCCCGAGTTCCGCGCAAAATACGCTCCACGTGGTGTTATTAAGTCAACGGCTGACGGTAAGATTGAAGATACAGGCCCAATGACGCGTAAGCGTATGGAAACGGCAGACGAAGAGTTCCTAGACGCATCATTGAACTTCATGGAGCGTGCAGTTAAGGCGGACAAACCTTTCTTCATTTGGCACAACACCACACGTATGCACGTTTGGACTCGTCTACAAGAGAAATACCAAGGCGCATCAGGCATCTCTATCTACGCTGACGGTATGTTAGAACACGATGATCACGTTGGTGTGCTGTTAGACAAGCTCGATCAACTGGGTGTTGCTGACAACACGATCGTTATCTACTCAACCGACAACGGTGCTGAAACAGGCACATGGCCAGACGGCGGTGCAACCTTCTTCCACGGCGAAAAAGGCACCACTTGGGAAGGCGGTTTCCGTGTACCTCAATTGGTTCGTTGGCCTGGCGTAATCGAACCTGGTACTAAGATCAACGACATCATGTCTCACAAAGACTGGATCCCAACGCTACTTGCAGCGGCTGGCGATGACAAAGTCGTAGATAAGCTAAAATCAGATAAGGGTGCGAAATACAACGGTAAGAACTGGCGTGTACACCTAGATGGCTACAACTTCCTACCTTACTTTGAAGGCAAAGAAGAGAAAGGTCCTCGTGAGTCTCTACTTTACTTCTCAGCTAACAGTGACTTAGATGCTGTTCGTTGGAATGACTTTAAAGTTCAGTTTGCGCATATGGAAGGTAACATCGCTGACGGCGTACGTTTCCAAACCAACTGGCCTTCAATTGTTCACCTACGCGCTGACCCATTTGAAAAAGCACCACACGAATCTGGTCTGTACCTACGTTGGATGGCAGATAACATGTGGTTGTTTGTTCCGGTACAACAGCAGATCGCACCATTCTTGGCAACGATCAACCAGTACCCGTTCCAAGCAAGCCAAGTGTTGAACCCAGGTAACTTCAACCAGAACGTTATGATGCTTCAAGGAAAACTGAAGCAGCTTGAAGCGGCGACAGCTAAGTAATTAGCCTAACTCGTTATAAGTTCATTCAAAGCAAAACGCTCTGCCACATGGCAGAGCGTTTTTTTATGCATTCAACCGTATGTAAAATCCAAGTTATTCATCATCCAGCGGAATTAATTTCGTCGGACCACCATGTATTTTTTCCCTCTGCCTCTGCACCAAAGCGTAGAAACCTGGGATTAAGAAAGTACCTGCGAGTAGAACACACAACAGCCCGCCGATAAGAGAAACACCTAACGAGTTTTGACTGATATGGCCCGCGCCATTGGCAAAGATCAATGGGAAGATCCCTAAGATAAACGACCAAGAGGTCATATTAACGGCGCGAAAACGCAGCTTACCGCCCTGAACTGCCGCCTCATCGATCGATGACTCTTTCTCTTCGCGCTCGACCTTAGCGAACTCGACAATCAAAATGGCGTTCTTCGCCGCCAAGGCAATCAGCAGCACCAGTCCGATTTGCGCATAAAGATTGAGTGGCATTCCGGCAAGGTTTAACGCCAAGAAAGATCCGAGCGTTGCAACCGGCACAACCAAGATGATCGCCAGTGGAATACTCCAGCTTTCGTACTGCGCCACCATGAATAAGTAAATAAAAATCAACGCCAGCGCGAACGCGAAGATCGCTTGGTTACCGGCTAAGACTTCTTGGTAGGCCATGCCTGTCCACTCGTATTGGTAGCCTTGTGGTAACACTTCCGCAGCGACTCGCTCCATCGCTGCAATCGCATCGCCACTGGAGTAACCCGGTGCCGGTTGTCCTTGAATCATGGCGCTGCGGTACATGTTGTAACGCCATGCCACATCGGGCTCAAACACCTGCTCGTAGCTAACCAAAGTACTCAGCGGCACCATCTCTCCCGACTGACTGCGCACATGGAAACGCTGCAAATCGTCCATGCCGCGGCGATGCTCGCCATCGGCTTGCATCGTAACGCGGAAGTTTTTACCGAACATGGTGAAGTCGTTGACATAGAGTGAACCCAGGTTGCCTTGCAGCGTCTGGAATACCGACGACAACGGCACGCCCAATTGCTGTGCTTTTTCACGATCAATATCGATGTAATAGTGCGGTACGTTCGCCCTAAAGGTACTGAAGGTATACGCGATCTCAGCTTGCTGATTGGCCGCTGCAATCATCTGCCCCATGACCAGCGCCAGATCGGTTCGGCTACGTCCCAACGTGTCTTCGAGTACAAACTCAAATCCAGACGCGGCGCCCATGCCTGGCACGGCAGGCGGTCCCATTGCGAATACAACCGCCTGCGGTAGTGTCATCGCTGCTTTACCGTTGATCCTCTGGGCTATCGCGTTGGCGCTGTGATCACCTGTGAGCGCATTGCGCGTATCCCAATCATGCAGTTTAACAAACAGAGATGCACCGTTTGACGCTGCGGCACCGGTCATAAAGGAGTAGCCATTCGCTACCGTCACGGCATCTACGCCCGGCTCCTGGCTGACCAAATCAATCAGCGAACCCGTGACCGCCTCAGTCCTCGACAAAGACGCAGAGTCAGGCAACTGGACATTGATCAACAAGATCCCTTTGTCCTCTTGGGGAACAAAAGCGGTAGAGGTCGTTTTAGCGAAAAAGCCGACCGCTACCACGGCCACAACAAAGAATCCAGTCAATAAAACGGTCTTTTTCACCAAGAAACCCGCGATTTGACCATAGCGATGCGTCACTTTATCTAACCCGCGGTTGAAGACGTTAAACCAACGGGCGGTATTGCCTCCGCCTTGTTTTAGCACCAAAGAACAGAGTGCCGGCGAGAGGGTCAGCGCGTTGATGGATGAAATCACCACAGAGATACAGATGGTTAACGCGAACTGACGGTACATAATGCCGGTAATACCCGGCAACATAGCAACAGGTAAGAACACCGCCAGCAACACCAGCGTCGAGGTAATGATCGGCCCTGTCACCTCTTTCATCGCCAGCAAAGTGGCTTTATGCGGGGAAATGGTCGGGTCTTTCGCCATCGTGGTATCCACGTTTTCGATGACCAAAATCGCGTCATCAACCACAATACCGATGGCCAGAATCAAACCAAACAAGGTGACTGTGTTAATCGTAAAGCCCGTCGCTTGCATGATGGCAAAAGTACCAATCAAGGAGACCGGAATGGCAAAGACCGGAATCAAGGTCGCTCGCGCGCTGCCTAAGAACAGGTAGGTCACCGCAATCACCAACAAAATCGCCTCAATGAGGGTTTTGACCACCCCTTTGATCGATTCAGCGACAAACACTGTGGTGTCATAACTGGTCTCATACGCCATGCCTTCTGGGAAGTTGGCGCTCATGCGTTCAAGCAAATCCATCACCGCTTGACCACTTTCCAGCGCATTGGCATCCGATTGCAGTGATAACGCGACGATCGATGCATCGCGGCCACGGAACTGACCACTGCCGTCGTAAAACTTTTTGCCCAGTTCCACTCTTGCCACATCTTTCAGATAGACCGTCGACCCATCCTGGTTAGCGCGCAGCACCACGTGCTCAAACTCTTCAACGCTCTCCAAGCGCCCTTTAGTGACCAGGTTAAACTGCACTTCCTGTGTTTCGCTATACGGAGCAGCGCCCACTCGCCCGGCAGCCACTTGCACATTTTGCTCACTGAGCGCGGCGTAGAGATCCGATGTGGTCAGTTTCAGGTTAGCCATCTTGTCTGGATCGAGCCAAACACGCATTGCGTATTCGCCTCCTCCAATAACGTTAACTTCACTGATGCCTTTCACTCGCGCGAGCTGATCTTTGACGTTGAGGTTAATGTAGTTGATCAAAAACTGATCGTCATACTTACCATCGGGTGAGTAGAAGTTAAGCACCATCAGCAAATCAGGCGAGCGTTTTTTCACCGTCACCCCAACCATACGGACTTCTTGGGGCAGCTTGGACTCAATCTGCGAGACACGGTTTTGCACGTTCACCTGCGCCATATCTGGATCGGTCCCGACATCGAAGGTGACATTGAGGCTGTACGAACCATCGTTAGCGCTTTTTGATGACATGTAGATCATGTTCTCAACGCCGTTAACCGAGGTTTCTATCGGATCGGCAATGGCTTGCTCAACGACTTCGGCACTCGCCCCGGTGTAAAACGCGCTCACGCTGACCGAAGGAGGACTAATTTTCGGGTACTCAGCCACCGGCAAGATTGCCAATGCAATCGCCCCAGCTAAGGTTAATATGATCGAGATGACCAGCGCGAACTTAGGGCGCTGGATAAAGAAACGACTCAGCATCCTGCCCCCTTACGATTGCGTCGCATTTGACGACGTCTCTTTTTTTGACGTTTCATCTTGTGGTGAAACATGGACAGGCACGCCATTACGGACACGTTGCAGACCTTGGGTAATTACCTGCTCGCCAGCCATCACGCCATCTCGAATGATGACTCCTTGCGGTGTTTGCTGACCAAGCGTCACGTTGCGGCGCTCAGCAATATTCCCCTTTGCTAGGATCATAACAAAGTGCCCTTCTAAGTCGGTTTGTACTGCACGTCTTGCCACCACTACCGCCGGCTTTGCTTGTTTCTCTCGCAACTCAACACGCACATGTTGCCCGGGAAGCAAGCGATAATCAGGGTTTGGCACACGCGCGCGCATTGCAATGGTGCCCGTGTTGAGATCGATACGATTCCCTAAATAGTCCAGCTCGCCAAAGTGGTCAAAAGGTTGACCGTTTTCAAGCAGCACCTGTACCTCAACAGAGTGGGCCCCTTCACGGCCATCGCCTTTGATTGAATCCATCCCGAGGGCTAAGCGTTCACGTTCACTGACGCTAAACGCGGTGTGGACAGGGTCAAGACTGACGAGCGTTGTCAGCACGCCACTTTGCGGAGAGACCAGATCGCCGGTGCTGAAGTGGCTTTCGCTGATGCGACCCGAAAACGGTGA
Organism: Vibrio sp. R10-SG-ISO4; assembly: GCF_059834135.1. NCBI lineage: Bacteria > Pseudomonadati > Pseudomonadota > Gammaproteobacteria > Vibrionales > Vibrionaceae > Vibrio > Vibrio sp. R10-SG-ISO4. Next base: position 177,335 of record NZ_JCBDHJ010000017.1, on the reverse strand, counting down.
GCGAATTTGGGTATACGAGAGATTGACTTCTGCCAAGTTGACTTGCGCTTTGCCTGCTTCAACTTGTGCTTGCGCGCCAAGCAAGTTGGCATTCAAATTGTCAAATTCTGACTGCGAGATGCTACCTTTGGGCAACAGGTTTTTCCCGCGTTCGAAATCGAGTTGCGCTTTATTCAGCGCGGCGTTGGCCTGTGCCAAGCTTGCTTTAGCACTCGCCAATTGCGCTTCAAATGAAGAAGGTTCGATAGTGAAAAGCAGCTGACCTTTTGCCACCATCTGCCCTTCGTCAAAATGGCGCGCTTTAAGGTAGCCTGTCACTTGCGCCGTGATGTTGGTGTCTTCCAGCGCCTCCACGCGGCCAATGTAGGATTTGCTTTCTTGGTAGGAAATTTCAGTGACAGGTTCAACGACCACTAACGGCGCTGCTCCACCTTGGGCAGCCGTAGAAGAATCGTTGCAACCTGTAATAAAAAGCGCACTGGTGAGCGCAGTGATGATTAACGTCTTTTTCATGATAAACCGCTAATGAAATGAAATAGGTTCATCATGAACATAAACACAATTCACATCGCTTCTGTCCGAGAAGTATCAGAGCGATACCGTATTGTGTATCAGTTTGTAACTAAACGCCTTTGCAATAAGTTATCAACTTGTTGATATAAAACGTCGGGCGATGGCCAGGTATAAACCAGTTCTGGAACTTGAGTACCACATGGGGCATTCCATAGCCTCTCTTGTGCTAACTGACCACCAATATGCTCATAGAAATCAATCGCCTGCTGATTCCCCTTGAGGACTTCAAGATACACGCCGTTATCAGGGAAATATTGACGTGCCCAATCGGCAATCGCTTTGAGTAGTGTCAGGCCAATACCGCGACCGCGAAAGTAGTCATCCACATGAAGGGCATCAATGATAGTGCCGCGCTCAAAATCATGATTACCAAAACCACACACAAAGCCGCACAATAACCCACCTTCCTCAATCACATACACCGCTTGATTGAACGGTGGATTGGTTAAGCGCGTTTGCCAGATGATTTTACGTTCGGATTGTACCTCTTCTCCGAGATACGCTTTAGATAGGATGCCAGAATAGAAGCGTTGCCAACTTTTTGCATGCAATCCTGCTATACGCTCGAAGTCGCTATATTCCGCTACTTTTATTTCCATTTATAGTTCCTTATTACTTCCTGTAAGGATGAATTACACATTCATACTATTGAACATTTAACAAAAAGCCAAACATCCTGTCAAAGATAAGCAATAAATCCGGGCCTATTTGGTTCACTTTGCAAACCAAACAGTGAATTACTCTGTTACAGATTTAGCTCTCAGTCCTTTCAACTTTCGTTTGACTTACACGTGTACGCTGACTATTCTAGCGAACACGTGTTAGCTGAAGGTTTGCATCATGTCGATTAAGGAAAAGCCGCCTCTCATCTGGGTCAATGTTTTACTGTTTGTTTCTACCTTTTTAGTCGCTGCGATTGCCGCTCCGTGGTATGGCATCGAGTTTGGTTATCAGTGGCAACACTGGTTCTGGCTGGTGGTGACGTACTCGTTTTGTAATCTCTCCATTACTGCAGGCTATCATCGCTTGTGGTCCCACAAAACCTACCAAGGACACTGGTCTATCCGATTGCTGTTTGCGCTCGGTGGTGCTTTTGCTCTGCAAAACAGTATCCTCCATTGGAGTTCTGACCATCGCGTCCACCACAAACACGTCGACAACAATGACAAAGATCCATACTCGGCCAAACGCGGGTTTTGGTTTTCTCACATTGGCTGGATGCTAAGAAACTACAATCAAGAGATCTACGCCGATTACACCAACTGCCGCGACTTACAGAAAGATAAGATCGTGATGTGGCAACACAAACACTATCTCTTACTCGCGTTGGTGACTAACCTTGGTATTCCTGTGGGCCTTGGCCTTCTATATGGCGATGTTTGGGGCATGGTGTTGATGGTGGGCGTCGTGCGTTTGGTGCTGAGTCACCACTCAACCTTCTTCATTAATTCATTGGCGCACATCTGGGGCGCTCAACCATACACGGACAAGAACACCGCACGTGACAACGGGATTCTCGCGTTCTTCACGTTTGGCGAGGGTTACCACAACTACCACCACATCTTTGAAAATGACTACCGCAATGGTATTCATTGGTGGCAGTACGATCCAACTAAGTGGCTAATAAAAAGTTGTGAATGGGTAGGATTGGCAGAGAAACTTCGCGTAACTCCAAAGATTAAGATAGAGAAAGCGCGCGCAAAAATGACGCTAGAGCGCGCCAAATCTAACATTCGCTCTATGCCAAATGCGAGCCTCATCAGCGATACGCTCAACAAAGAGTTTGAGCAGTTGATGAGCAAAATGACCGACTACTACGAGGTGAAGAAGCAGGTCCTCGAAGCGAAGAAAAGCAACATGGTTGAGCGCTACGAGCAATCCCTCTTAAAACTGCGCTATCAACAGTTGAAACAGGATCTCGCCGCACAAAAACGTCGCTGGGAAGGACAGATCGCTCAATACGCCTAATCAGAACACTTTGTTCAGTCTAATGTATCTAAAGTAAAAGCCTTAAATGATCAAAGGGAGCTGGCGCTCCCTTTGTTGCATTCATGTTTCGATAATGGCTTGTCTTGATTAGAGTGCCGCTCTAGCCGCACTCTTGCTATTAGCCAATCATACGCTCGTCTTGTACACGATGCTCGTTGATCAACACCGTCGTCGCACGTTTGAAAAAGTTGAAGTCGGTCGCGGTCGCACTAGTGTACGCACCCATCATGCGGCCCACCACCAAGTCACCATTTTCGAGCATCGGTAGCATGATGTTTTCCGCAATCACATCAATACTGTCACAGGTTGGACCTGCCAGTACGCTTGGCATCATCTCGCCACCTTGCTTGAGTACCGCCATTGGGTAAGGCGCATCATCAAACATGAGACCACTGAACGAGCCATAGATACCATCGTCTAGGTAGTACCACATCTGACCTTCACGCTCCGCTTGGCCCATCACCGATGCCACACTGGTTACTGCCTCTGCCACAATAAAACGTCCTGGCTCAGCAATCACCTGCACTGTTTCTGGTAGGGTAGCAAGTGCTTGGTTGATCGGTTGGCAAAACTCATCAATCGGCATCACTTTTTGTGTATAGCACACTGGGAAACCTCCGCCGATATCTAAAGTACTCAGTGCCGGAAGCCCTTTCGCCACCACTTTGTCCATGACATCACGGCAGGCGTGAATCGCGTCGACGTATTTCTGCGGGTTCATCGTTTGTGAACCCACGTGGAAAGAGAGTCCTTTAATGCGAATATTCCACATTTGCGCTGTCTCAATGATCACGAGTGCTTGCTCTGGCGTGCAACCAAATTTCTTCGACAAATCGGCAAACGCTTCATTGTTGCGAAAACTCAAGCGCACTAGCAGCTCAACTTCATCTTGATAAGGCTTAAACTTCGCCAACTCGTTCAAGTTGTCGACCACAAACACGTTGCAACCGTACGCTAAGGCATCACGGATATCGGCATCACGTTTGATTGGGTGAGTATGAATCGTGCGCTCAGCAGGCACGCCCTGCTCGGCCACCAATTCCACTTCGCCGGTAGTGGCAAGGTCAAAACTCGCCCCTTCTTCAAGCAGAGTGCGAACAACAGCAGGGTGTGGCAGTGGCTTAAGTGCGAAGTGCAAGGTGACATTCGGCAGTGCACGGCTTAGCGCTTGGTAGCGTTCACGAATGATGTCGCAATCGAGGAGCATCAAAGGTGCGCCATATTGGCTCACCGCTGATTCGATGAATTGCGCTTCACTCGCTGCCATCGCAGGGGAAGCAAAAGATTGAAAACCAAGTACTGAGTGTGTGTTAGCCATGATAGCTTTCTCCAACAATTTAGGCATTGCTCGTCGCGCTGCCCTATTGGAGGGGTAAGCAAATCGATGAACAATGGAGCGTCAATAAAGCGCAATACGCGCAGTCAAAGTCACTCTTGGATAGTTGCTCTATCGCCTTGCCACAAAACAGAATGTGATGTACTCGGATTGGCTATCATCAAGAAGCAGGGCGATAGTAAGGTCATGAGTCGGTCAGTGCAATAGGAAATGGGCAAAAGAAAAGAGACTTATTTTTATCGTCTAGATAAGGATTCTTTATTCACTCCACACGATGACCTAACGCCTGTGATCAACCCTTTTTCTTACCGCGTCCCGCATGAATTTTCAGCTTGGCTTTCATTTTACGCTTTTCCGATGAACGGCTTTTTTTCCTTGGCGCACGATCAGGTTCCATCTCTTCAATCAGACTCGGTTCGAAGCCCGCCAGCCACTCTTGTGGCAAGCGCTGATCAAGCAAACGCTCAATCGCTTCCAGTAGGTACTCTTCGTCTTTTGCCATCAAAGAGACCGCTAGCCCGGCTTGACCCGCGCGACCCGTACGGCCAATCCGGTGGATGTAGTCTTCCGCTTTGTAAGGTAAATCGAAGTTCACCACCTGCTCTAATTGCGCAATGTCTAAGCCTCGCGCGGCGACATCCGTGGCAATCAACGCACGCACTTTACCTGATTTGAAATCGTCTAGCGCTTGTTGACGTGCCCCTTGGCTTTTATCACCATTGATAGAAGCAGCCTTAATGCCATCTAACTTTAACTCTTTGGCCAAGCCATCACTGCCCTGCTTGGTTTTGGTAAAGACCAACACCTGCTGCCAGTTTTTAGATCCAATCAAATAGGCCAACAATTCCGCTTTGCGTTTTTTGTCGACCGGATAGACCATCTGCTCCACTTTCTCAGCGGTACTGTTGGCCGGAGACACTTGCACGACTTGCGGATCATTGAGCATTTTGTGCGCCAGCGTTTTGATGCGTTTATCAAACGTGGCAGAGAAAAACAGTGTTTGACGCTCCGGGTTTGTCACTTTGAGAATGCGCTGAATATCAGGCATAAAACCCATATCCAACATGCGATCCGCTTCATCCAACACCAAGTAACGTGTTTTCTTAAGTTGGATGTGTTTACAGTAAAGGTGATCAAGCAGGCGCCCAGGCGTAGCGATCAAAATATCACAGCCATTGGCGAGGTGACGCGTTTGTACATTGATGCTTGTGCCGCCATACGCGGTGACAATGTGCAACTCACTGGTCTGATTGTACGCGCTGAGGTTGTCGTACACTTGCTGCGCTAACTCACGCGTTGGCACTACGATCAGCGCCAGCACATCGTTGCTTTGTGGATCGCGCTTTAACGCCGCTTGGCTTAAAAGTTGGATAATCGGCAAACCAAACGCGGCGGTTTTCCCCGTACCGGTTTGCGCACCGGCCAACAAATCGACTCCTTGCAGTACTTTTGGAATGGCCTGCTCTTGTATGGCTGTGGGCGTATCGAAACCCAAACGTTCCACCGCTGCGACAAGCGAAGAATCAAGACCAAGTTGAGTAAATAGAGACATTGTGCAATTCCAAATAGAGTCGGGTCGGCGATTCTATCAGAAACTGTGCGCAGCGTTGAGTACGTCTGAATACAATTGGTCGAAAATCGCCATTAAGTGAGCAGATTCTCTGCTTAAATCCTCACCGCAATGCCCCAATGGCGTCATTCTAGGCGAGCGCTGAGCAATTCGGCTCAGTGCAAAGCGGATGTTGTCGAGCTCTTGATACGAGCTCAACCATTGATCTTGGTGCATTGCGTTAGCAACACGCATAAAACGTTCAGGTAGTGGCTGCTCTGTCTGCTGAGCTTGGCGTAGAACGGTGCGCATCGCAGATTGACTGAATTGCTCAAGCGAGACGGGATGATACTCATCAAAGCGGCAGGCTAACGCATGGTCCCAGAACATATCTAACGCGATGGGCGCATAACGCCTTTTTTCACGGGCGAAAAGCAACTTTGCCTGCGCGGTTAATGGGTGGCGGTCGGTGTACGAATCGACAAATCGGTGCAACTTAATGCCATCCACCACCGACGGATGAAAACGCCCCTCAGGGTTACCTTTAACAAAATCCCCGAGCAAGTTTCCCATTAGGTTTGAATCACACGCGGTCGCGATATGTAGGTGAGCAAGGTAGTTCATAAAACACAAAGCCAGCGCATCTGCACTGGCTATTCTCTAAAAGAGGGTTGGGTAACACTTACTGACCAAAGATTTCTTTGGCAAGTTCGAGTGTTTCTTCATCGTAGTTTGATAGATCAAACCCGATTTCCATCGCATCGAGGAGTTCAAGATTCTCTTCGTTGATTGCTTGGTCACTCATAAGACCTCCTTATTCTTCATTTCCCCTGCCCGAGCCTCGAGCAGGTCTCCTTTATACGTCTGTTATATGACACTTTTTTGAAAAGTAAAACCCCTTGGCACTGGATAGCGCACTGAGATGCAGTGCAAAACGTTTGCATGACCGCCCGAATAGGCATTACACAGCCAATTGTAAATAAATATGTACATTAATGGAGTTTTATCTGTACATTTCACTTGATCTCAAGGGAAAGCTCCAACATAATCACCATCAAGTTAAATAAAGCACTAACCCTGCCCTTATTAACGCCATTATTCTCTAACCAAACACCAATAACACGTAAAGAATTTCATACATGTCTAAATCAAAGGTTTTCGGTAGTACTTTGATCATTGCTGGTACCACCATAGGTGCGGGTATGCTTGCCCTGCCACTTGCGTCCGCTGGGATCGGATTTTCCACCTCTCTACTCATCATGCTCGTCTTGTGGGCGCTGATGGCTTACACCGCGCTATTGATGGTCGAGTTGCATCAACACGCCGACACCAAAGCGACACTGCACACATTGGCCGAGCAATTTCTCGGTAAGCGAGGAAAGTGGCTCGCCAGTTTTGCCATGATGTTTCTCTTCTATGCACTCTGTGCTGCTTACATCGCAGGGGGTGGCGCGCAGTTTGGTGAGCGTATAACGCAAATTGCCTCAATTGAGGTCTCACCTGCCATCGCCACCATCGTATTTACACTCATTGTTGCTGTCGTGGTGACCATTGGCACAAGCACCGTGGATAAAGTCAATCGCGTACTCTTTAGCGTGAAGCTGCTCGCGATGGCGTTGGTGCTGACCTTCCTAGCACCCAATGTGACACAATCTTACCTACTGAGCCTTCCGATTGAGCAAGGTTTGATCATCGCCGCTATTCCCGTGATTTTCACCTCATTCGGTTTTCACGGCAGTATTCCCGCCATTGTGAATTACTTGGACGGCCACACGACCTCACTGCGCCGAGCGATTATGATTGGCTCGGCGATCCCCTTGGTGATTTACCTATTTTGGCAGTTGGTGACTCTGGGCGTCGTCAGTCAAAGTACGCTGATGGACAACCAAGGCCTGAGCGCGCTCATTCGCACCTTGGGCGAACAAGTCCATCAATCTAACTTGGCGCAAACTATCGGCCTGTTTGCTGACCTTGCACTGCTGACTTCGTTCCTCGGTGTCAGTTTAGGCTTGTTCGAGTTCCTCGGCGATTCGCTGACGACATCGACACGCCGCCCTAATCGTTGGGTCATCGGCGTCGTGACCTTCTTGCCGCCGATGGGCTTTGCCCTTTTCTATCCTGAAGGCTTTATTATGGCGCTCGGTTACGCGGCGATTGCCTTGGCGGTATTGGCGATATTCCTACCTGTATGGATGGTGAAGCGCTCAAGACAAACTCATCAAAGCGCGGGCTATCAAGTCATCGGTGGCAACATAGCGCTGAACATATGTGGGCTGAGTGGGTTTATCATTGTCGGCGCGCAAGTGCTCATCACTGCAGGTTGGCTCCCAGCTCTGGGTTAAGCAACATTAATAGTCAGTGATTATGGATGATGGAAAGGCAGCGTGGCTGCCTTTTTTGCGTATGAGGGTTGTGGGTTGTGGGTTGTGGGTTGTGGGTTGTGGGTTGTGGGAGCGAGTTTGATCGTTGGGGGTGGAATAGGAGTATAGGGAGACGATTTTATGTGAAAGTTTTTCGTAACTGGCTCTGTCTTGTGTAGAGATAGTCAAATTCAACGAGGTTGATATGAAACTGAACAGTCACGTGACCTTAGCCCTTATTGCCATTGCGGCAGTGGCGACGTCTTTTCTTGGTCATACACAAAGCGCGGGAGATAGCCCCTCAACGAACGCCGCTCAGATAGAAACCGCAACGCTCGCCGGCGGATGTTTCTGGTGCACGGAATCGGATCTAGAAAAGTTGGACGGTGTGATTGATGTAGTGTCCGGCTATTCCGGTGGTACGCTCGACAATCCGACCTATAAACAAGTCTCTTTAGGCAAAACCGGGCATATCGAAGTGATTCAGGTGACCTTTGATGCCTCTCAAGTAAGCTATGAGCAAGTGCTCGATCAGCTGCTGCGTCATATCGATCCTACCGATGACCAGGGCTCATTTGTTGACCGAGGTCGTCACTATCGCCCCGCCATTTTCTATCACAACCCCCAACAGCGCGATATTGCCAGCCAATTCCTCGCCGAGGTGGACAAGTTAGGCGTGTTTAAAAAGCCACTGAAAGTAGAGCTCATTGCGTTTGATACCTTCTGGCCTGCAGAGGAGTACCATCAGGACTACTACAAAAAGAGTAAAGTGCGTTACAACTACTATCGCTACGCATCTGGACGCGACCAATATCTGGACTCGATTTTTGGTGAAGACCGCAACGAAAACCCAGTGACGCTGCGTGAGATGATCGACCAAAGTTCCGGTCAAGCCAGTGGCTCGACATCAGAGGTGACAACCTACGTGAAACCGAGCGATGACGAACTCAAAGCTCGCCTAACCGATCTGCAATACTACGTAACCCAAGAGGAAGGGACTGAGCGCCCATTTGACAACGAATATTGGGACAACAAACGAGCTGGCATCTACGTGGACATCGTCACTGGTGAACCGCTGTTTTCATCAACCGATAAATATAAATCAGGCACGGGCTGGCCGAGCTTTACCAAGCCGATCGATGAGCGTTACATTGTCACTAAAACCGACTTTAAGCTCATCTACCCAAGAACGGAAGTACGCAGTCGATTCGCTGATTCTCACCTAGGCCACGTCTTTAAAGATGGCCCGGCGCCAACAGGGTTACGCTACTGCATGAACTCAGCGGCAATGAAATTTATTCCGCTTGAGGAGATGGCTACACAGGGCTACGAGCACTATCTCTATTTATTCGAAGGTTGATTGAATCGCCATAAAAATAGCCAGCAAAGACGCTGGCTATTTTTGTTTTTCCATCGAGTGTAATGACGATTATTTCATCACACGCGCTTTAAAGGTGCGGCCTTTCATCTTGCCGGTTTGCAGCTGTTTTAATGCCGTTTTGACGGCATCATGCGTCACCGCGACATAAGACACCATGGGTAGGATGTTGATTTTGCCAATCTTACTGCCATCAATGCCTGCTTGTTTGGTCAACGCTCCTAAGATATCGCCCGCGCGCACTTTTTGCTTCTTACCGCCGAGGATTTGGATGGTTTGCATCGCTGGATAATAAGGTCTTTCCATCGGCTTTTCCGGCACCGATTGTGGTGTGATCTCTATGTCCATGTACTCTTCAATTCGCGCTACGCGGTACTGCTCTTTTTCACTGAAAAAGCTCAATGCCATCCCTTTTGCGCCCGCACGACCGGTACGGCCAATTCGGTGAACATGCACTTCAGGATCGCGTGACAGCTCAAAGTTGACGACTGCATCAAGGTTGTCGACATCTAATCCGCGCGCCGCCACATCAGTGGCAACCAAAATAGAAATGCTCTTGTTGGCAAAGCGAGTCAAGGCTTGTTCACGTTCACGCTGTTCCATATCGCCGTGTAACTCGACCACGCTAAAACCGCGCTGAGACAACTCATCCGTCACGTTTTGCACTTCTCGCTTGGTGTTGCAAAACACCACTGACGACTCAGGTTTATGCGTCAGAAGCAATGCCTCAAGGGCATCGTCTCTTTGCTCGGTACTCTCCAGTTGGAAAAACTGCTGAGTAATGGTGCTGCTTTGGTGGGTCGACTCGACTTTAACGATCTTAGGCTCGCGCATCACTTTGTGCGCTAAGCTGTCGATGTTGGTTGGGAAAGTGGCACTAAACAGCAAGGTTTGACGATCTGTTGGCGCCTCAGCCAAAATGGCATCAATGGCCTCTTCAAAACCCATGTCCAGCATGCGGTCCGCTTCGTCTAAAACGAGAGTGTTCAGCTCATCAAGATTGATACGACCTTTGCTGAGGTGATCCAACAAACGCCCCGGTGTACCGACCAAAATATGCGCGCCATGCTCTAATGAGCCAATTTGAGGGCCCATTGGCATGCCGCCACACAGCGTCAGTACCTTGATATTGTGAATGCCTCGCGCCAGCGTGCGGATCTCGGTCGCCACTTGGTCAGCCAGCTCTCGAGTAGGACACAGCACCAATGATTGAACACGAAAACGACCCACATTCAGATTGTTCAGCACGCCAAGAGAAAAGGTCGCGGTTTTACCAGAGCCCGTCTTCCCCTGACCAATGACATCCTGCCCGTCGAGAATAAGCGGCAACGCCTGCTGCTGAATGGCCGTCATCTCAGTGTAGCCCATCGAATCTAGGGTCTGCTTGAGTTCGGTTTTGAGGTTAAGTTGGTCAAATGAAAGGTTCACTCTGGTGTCCTTGTTGTTTCAATATGGGTTCGCGCGGTGGCGACTGCAACAAGCGCTTGGTCTGCGCTCGTAACGCTTAAAATGGGTAAAACGAAAAACCGCTTCACAAGAAGCGGTTTTTACTTATCTATCGAATACCGTGTAAAAACTCATGTCGGGTCGCGGGGTTCGATTTGAAAATTCCCCCCAACGCCGTGGTGGTGGTTTCGCTGGTCGCGTCCATTACGCCGCGAGATTTGACACAATAGTGAGTGGCATCGATCGTTACCGCGACATCGTCCGACTCCAATAAGGTTTGCAAGGCCACCAAGATCTGCTGAGTCATTCGCTCTTGGACCTGTGGACGCTGAGCAAAAAATCGTACGATGCGGTTAATTTTGGACAAACCGATGATTTTACCGCGCGGAATGTACGCCACCGCTGCACGACCATCGATCGTCACTAAGTGGTGCTCGCAAGTGCTCGTCACGGTGATGTCTTTAACACGGACCATCTCACTGACGTTCATCTTATTTTCGATCACGGTGATCTTAGGGAAGTTGGCGTAATCCAAGCCAGAGAAAATCTCATCCACGTACATTTTGGCGATGCGATGCGGCGTCTCTTCCAAACTGTCGTCACTTAGGTCTAACTCAAGCAGGGCGAGGATCTCACGCATATGATGCTCGATCTTCTGCTTCTTTTCGTCTCGGCTAAATTCGTTGGGCACCATCGGGGTTTCTAACCCGCGACGTTCTAGCGCCTCTTTTACTAACTTCGCGGACTCGCTAAGACCTGACATTCGACTTCCTCTTAATACTCTAACTGCCGTCAAATCGGGATATTTACCCCTTTCGGATGGCTGACAAGGATACTCGGATTTTTGAATAATTACATCCACATTTTACTGACGGGGATTGATTTGTGCTGCTTTTTGTATGGTAGAGTGTCAACCATTACGTCAACCCTAAACACCTGTGGTTATTTGGGGTGAATAATAATCAAAACAACGGAATTTACTCTATGGGATGCTGTGACGCACCGGGCCTAATGCCCATTGAAGAGGCGATGGAAAAAATGCTGTCGCCGATTAAGCCGATTCAAACCACCCTACGCTTACCGCTCGCCGACGCGATCGGTTTTGTCCTTGCACAAGATATTCTCTCGCCTATTAATGTGCCCCCTTTTGATAACTCTGCGATGGATGGCTATGCCATCAGGCGTGCGGATCTGTCCAAGCAAGCGATCTTGCCACTGGCGGGTAAATCTTTCGCAGGTCAACCGTTTGAAGGTGAATGGCCAGCAGGAAGCTGCATTCGCATCATGACTGGCGCAAAAATTCCTGACGGTGCCGACGCCGTGGTCATGCAAGAAAATACCGAAGTGAGTGATGAGGGTGTTCGCTTTCTGCAAACCGATGTCAAACCCAACAACAATATTCGCCCGACCGGAGATGATATTCGCCAAGGCGATGTGGTGTTACCCAAAGGGGCGAGACTGACGGCCCGCGATATTCCCATGATCGCGACGCTGGGGGTAAGTCATGTTGATGTGGTACGTAAACCTCGCGTGGCGTTTTTCTCCACAGGGGATGAATTGAAGCCACTAGGCGAACCTCTACTTGACGGACAAATCTACGACAGCAATCGCTACGGCATCAAACCGCTGATTGAAAATTTTGGCTGTGAGCCGATTGATTTAGGCATAGTACCAGACTGTCCTGAAAAGCTGGCGTCAACATTTGAACAGGCACAAAGACTGGCTGACGTGGTGGTGACCTCGGGGGGCGTCAGTGTCGGTGAAGCGGACTACACCAAAGACATCCTCGAACAGCTCGGCGAAATTGGTTTTTGGAAGCTAGCGATCAAGCCGGGCAAACCGTTCGCGTTTGGTCAACTCTCCAGTGCGTGGTTTTGTGGGCTGCCGGGTAACCCCGTCTCTGCGGTTTTGACCCTATACGTGTTGGTGCAACCCATGTTAGCGAAATTAGCCGGACACACGCAGTGGCAGGCGCCCCCAATGATTCCCGCCGTAACCAAAACCGCCTTCAAAAAATCGCCGGGGCGTACCGATTATCAACGTGGTATCTACCGAATCGAAAATGGGCAATTTGTGGTTGAAACGACGGGTAATCAAAGCTCTGGCGCTTTTCGTTCTATGAGCCTTGCCAACTGTTTCGTGATTTTGGAGCGCGAACGGGGCAATGTTGCCGAAGGCGAAACCGTTCACATTCAGCTCTTTAATTCAACCTTGTACTAATAAGGGGGAACTTGGTGATGTTATCTGATCAAGAAATGCTCCGTTACAATCGCCAGATTATCTTGCGCGATTTTGATTTTGACGGTCAAGAAGCGCTCAAAGAGGCCTCTGTCCTCATTCTGGGCGCCGGGGGCCTTGGCTGCGCGGCCAGTCAATATCTCGCCGCTGCTGGCATCGGTACCTTGACCTTGGTTGACGATGATGAGGTTGAGCTGTCGAACCTTCAGCGCCAAGTGCTCCATCATGACCAAGACATTGGCAAGAAAAAGGTCCAATCTGCGGCGGAGTCTCTACGTCAATTGAATCCGCACGTCGTCGTGCATACCGTCGAGTCGCGTTTGGACGACATTCGTCTCTCCCAGCTGATTGGCGTTCATTCTCTTGTGATCGATGCCAGTGACAACGTAGAAACACGCAATCAGCTAAACCGCCTTTGTTTTACTCATAAAGTTCCACTTGTTTCTGGCGCAGCGATCCGCATGGAAGGACAAGTAAGCGTATTCACTTACCAAGACGCGCGCAAACCGTGTTACCAGTGCCTGAGCGCGCTATTTGGCGCCAATGCGCTGAGCTGCGTGGAGGCCGGCGTTATGTCTCCCGTGGTCGGAATTATCGGCGCGATGCAGACACTCGAGGCAATCAAAGTCATCACCCATTTTGGTCAGCCTTGTGAAGGTAAACTCCTCATGTTTGACGCGCTGACACTCAACTGGCGTGAAATGGCACTGATGAAACAACCTGATTGTCAGGTCTGCGGCTCACAGCAGTAACCGCCTGTCTGGACGTCGCTCAAATCACATCAAACAGGCGTACCTAAATCAGCACCGAAAACGAATAAGGAAAATCAATGTCAGCACTCGTTAACGCCCACTGGCTCCATGAGCACCTTCATCGCCAAGAGCTGGTGGTATTGGATGCCAGTATTTCATTCCAGATCCCCAATACCCCTGCGCCAGTGCTTGATCAGGTGATCCCTGGCGCGCTGCGCTTTAACTATGATGATGATTTTCACGATCCAAGTTATGGCTTGCCACATATGATGCCAAGTGAAAGCGCCTTTAACCGTCAAGCCCAAGCATTGGGTTTAAACAATGACAGTGTGATTGTGGTGTACGACAATACGGGCACTTTCGCATCGCCGCGTGCGTGGTGGATGCTAAAAAGCATGGGCCACGAGCAGGTCTATGTGCTTAACGGCGGCCTACCTGCTTGGATAGCGCAAGGTTATGCGACGCAACCAGCCCACAATGCACCCAAAGGGTTGGGTAACTTCGAGGGCCAACGTAGCCAAGCTGGATTTATCCATGCGGATGCTGTCCTAGAGTTTGCTAACGCAAAAAGCGCCACTATACTTGACGCCCGCTCACAAGCCCGATTTGATGCCCAAGTACCGGAACCCAGAGAAGGGATACGTAGTGGTCATATTCCACACTCTCAATGCTTGCCTTTTTCTTTACTCATCGACAACGGGCAAATGAAAGGCCGTGACGCTCTCGCTTCGGCATTTGCCTCACGCCTTGCGTCGCACAAGGACAACCAACCGTTAGTATTCAGCTGTGGTTCTGGCGTCACCGCTTGCATTTTAGCCCTCGCGGCGTATGAGCTCGGCCATCGCCAACTGCAGGTCTATGACGGTTCATGGACGGAATGGGGAAGTCGCCCTGACCTGCCTATCGAGTGCTAACCCACTCACTATTTAGTGGTAATTCGTTTCTAAACTAAAGTTTTATTTGTTCAAACATGGCGCTTCTCCTATTTGCGTATACGCTTAATTGAGGTTTAACGGATTAATGCGGAGAAGCGGCATGATCAACCTGACGATCGCAAACAAACTGAGGCTTGCGTTTGCCACTTGTTTGATATTTTTCGCCATATCAGGATGGTACAGCTATCAGGGTATGACAGGCGCCAGTCAAAACTTCAAACAGTACGGTCACCTTGCCAAAGAAACGACACTGGCTGGTGAGATACAAGCCAATTTTCTCAAAGTCCGTTTGAGCGCCCTGCAATACGCCAACACGCTCTCCCCCAAGCAACTTGATATCTACAACCAACGCTACAACAAATTGATCAGCATCATCTCAGACGATTTGAAGCTCACCGATGATCCACTGCGTACCAAACACCTCAATGCGGTGCTCGACGAGGCAAAACAATTCCATCAAGCGTTTGATGTGGTTAAGCGCTCCGCCGAGCAAGTGGAGCAGAAAGTGTTCGTTGACATGGTGGAGTTGGAGAAAAAGGCCCTATACGACCTCGAATCCATGATTGAATCTGCGCACAGCAACGGCGATGCCGATATTGAGTATTACTCGTCGATGGTGATGGAGAAATTCTTACTCGCCAATATCGAAGTGCTCAATTACCTTCACAAAGAGAAGCCGGAAACCATCGAGACCATTCGTGCCTATTTTCAAACTGAAATCCCAGCGCTTGAAAAACGTTTCGCCGATCTCATTACCTCTAGCCAGGATAAGGCGCTGCTCGCTGAGTTCATTGTGCAGCGCCTAGCCTATGAACAAGGTTTTGAGCAAGTCATTACCCTGAGAGACACTCAGCACCAAGCAGAAAAGAGCATGCTTGAGTTGGGCGAAGACATCTCTCATGAGCTCGAAGCGATCAAGCTTGAATCGATGGACCAGCAAGTCACACTTACAGAGGTGCTAAGTGAACAAAAAGCACAAACCATTGAAATGATCGTGATTCTTACTCTGCTTGCCATTCTGGTGTCACTTACAGCAGCAGTCATGATCACGCGAGCGATTCGACAAGGGTTGATGAAGGTGCAAGAGGTTTCTACTTCTCTGACAGAGGGCGACCTGTCGATTGAGGTCGAGGTCAAAGGTAAAGATGAAATTGCGCAGCTATTACGTAACATGCGCAACACCATTGAATCACTGCGCGATATTGTTGCGACGGTCGCGGACTCGTGTATCAAAGTCGGACACATGTCAGAAGAGTTGCAGGCGATCACGCACACCACAGACCAATCCGCGGATCGTCTGCGTGCCGAAATGGATCAAATTGCCTCCGCCGTGCAGCAGCTTTCCACCAGCACGACCGAAATATCGCAAAGCGCCACAGACGGAGCCAGTTTCACTCAGCGCGCGGGTCAAGACATCAGTGAAACCCTAGGTGACGTTGAGAAAACGTTGCAAGCCATTGAAAGCGCGGATGAAGCCATGTCTATTGGCTCTGAGCAAGTCCTCGCGCTTTATGATCAATCCATGAACATCGGCTCGATATTGGAAGTGATTCACGGTGTTGCAGAGCAAACCAACTTACTCGCCCTGAACGCAGCGATTGAAGCGGCTCGTGCTGGTGAGCAAGGACGTGGTTTTGCTGTGGTGGCTGATGAAGTAAGAACACTTGCCAAACGTACTCAAGATGCGACGGGCCAGATCGAGGCCATGATTCGTGAATTACAATCTGGCGCGGAATCGGCTCGCAAATCCATCGATTCGAGCCACGATAAAGTCACACACGTCAACACCCAAGCGCAGGTCACCTCCGGTAAGCTCAATGCGATTCATGGCACCATCGGTGAACTCGAAGACTCGAATCTGCAAATTGCCGCGGCGGTCGAAGAGCAGTGCATGGTCACCAATTCTGTAAGCGAAAACATCACTGAAACCGCCAACATCACTCGAGATAACAGCGAAACCATCAAACACATTGCGATTTCCGCTACTGAACTGGCAGAAGTGGCGCAATACCTCGACATGCAAATGAAACGCTTTAAGACCGCTTAATCCAGTTCACAAACACCTAAAACACCACCGCGCCCTGACGCGGTGGTGCTAGTTTGAATCCCCCGCTGGGTTCATTTGTTCATCCAAGTTCAGTACGGTCAAAGCATTGCTGACACTGGTCGCGATAACATCGATAACGCCGGTTCGCAATGCGCCCAGCAGAGCCAAAGGCTTACTGTTTTCTGCCGCTATGGCGATCACCTGCGAGATGGGCCTAAATTCTTCTATGCCCAGCCCTATCACCCTGTCGCTCATCACTGTGGTCGCACTTACGCCGTGGATGTCAAAAAAGTCATAGCCAGCAAAATCCCCAACGATCCCCTGCTGCATACGCGCCTGAACAACTTCTTCGGCACTGAACCAGCCCAAATCGACCATATAGCTGTTTTCACTCATGTCACCGATGCCCACTAGGGCGACATCGGCTTTGCGCGCGAGATCTAACGTCTGCTTTACCGTACCGTTTTGCATAAACGCCAGTTTTTGTTCGCGGTTCTCTGCATAAGCAGGGGCGTAGAGGGTTTCTGAACTGCCGCCATAACTTTTGGCAAACTGACGACAAATATGGTCAGCATTAAACATCCCACCGCGCGGGTGTATACCGCCAATCCCACAAACAAATTTCACCTCGCGTTGTGGGATCACACCGACATGGTGAGCGACCGCTGAGACGTTGCGCCCTTGCCCGACCGTCACCACAGTGCCATTTTGTAACGTGCTCGCCATATAGCGTGAGACCAACCCCGCCACTTGCTGGCGCTGCAACTCTTCACTGGGCTGATCGAGCGCGACGAGTGCCCGCTTCACGCCAAAGCGCTCTATCAAGCGTTGCTCAATTTTGGCGCTGAACACTGGATGATATTTGACGGTAATTTCAACGATGCCCTCGTCACGGGCCTGCTTTAACATCCGTCCGACTTTGGCGCGCGAGACGGCAAATTTTTTGGATATTTCTTCCTGGGTTGCCCCATCTTGATAGTAAGCCACCGAGATTTCTGTCAATAAATCGGTGCTATCAACCGAGACCTCTTGCTGTGTTTTACTCATGCTTCACCTTTACTGTCCTTGTAATTCAATCAGGACTTACCGAGTCAGATGGAATGGATATCCGTCTGTAACAAACGCTCAAGCTCGTAGCATATGTCACCCTCTCATCAAATACCAACATTTGCTCACAGCTGATACATTTTCTCACAAGAATTTTGACCCAGTTCAACCCAGTGTTCTTGCAAGCTTTGGCTGCGCAAACGTTTCATCAATTTTTGACGTCATGCCAAGACAAATAAAGCTTGATAAAGCTCACTGAACATCAGGATCTAGCATTGACTTTAACCCCAGATCAGATAATTATGGACCCATCATTTACTCAACGTTAGAGCAAATGTTCACAACAACTGCTCAGACGCTGGAAACATTGTGGTCGTGGTTCGCCTTTTTATGACACTAACGCATCAAATTCATAAGACGATCCGCGCACTCGCTTGCCAATGCACCGCACACATCTTAGGTACGGATGTGGACACCCAAGAAATAGGATGATCGAAATGAGCAACAAACTCGCACAACTTCGTAAACTGACAACTGTCGTCGCTGACACTGGTGAACTTGAAGCGATAAAAAAATACCAACCAGAAGACGCCACTACGAACCCATCTTTGATTCTTAAAGCGGCACAAATTGCTGAGTATGCCCCTCTTATCGATGACGCGATTGCCTATGCAAAATCTCAAAGCAGCGACAAAGCGCAACAAGTTCAAGACACCTGCGACATGCTGGCTGTTAACATCGGTAAAGAGATCCTAAAAACCATTCCAGGCCGTATCTCTACCGAAGTGGATGCTCGCCTCTCTTACGACACCGAAGGCAGTGTCGCAAAAGCACGCCAACTGGTGAAAATGTACAACGATGCAGGCATCACCAACGATCGCATCCTGATCAAACTGGCTTCTACTTGGGAAGGTATCCGCGCAGCAGAAATCCTCGAGAAAGAAGGCATCAACTGTAACTTAACGCTTCTCTTCTCTTTCGCTCAGGCTCGTGCGTGTGCTGAAGCGGGTGTATTCCTCATCTCGCCATTCGTTGGCCGCATTATGGACTGGTACAAGGCGAAGGAAGGTCGTGACTTCGAAGCTCAAGAAGATCCAGGCGTACTTTCTGTTACTAAGATCTACAACTACTACAAAGAGTATGGTTACAACACCGTCGTTATGGGCGCAAGCTTCCGTAACATCGGCGAAATCCTCGAACTCGCTGGCTGTGACCGCCTCACTATCGCACCTGCTCTTCTTGCGGAGCTCGAATCAGCTGAAGGTGAAGTGGTTGAGAAACTGGTTGACTCTAAAGGCGCCGCTGAGCGTCCAGCACCAATGACACACGCTGAGTTCCTATGGGAGCACAACCAAGACCCAATGGCGGTTGAGAAGTTGGCAGAAGGTATCCGCAACTTCGCTGTCGACCAAGGCAAACTTGAAGCCATGATTGAAGCGAAACTTTAATCAACAGAATTTAAAAAGGGGAACGTTTGCGTTCCCCTCTTCACATCTTTTTAAGAAACCATCTAATAGTCGGTATTTATTATGGATCGCAAATATTTAGCCAATGCCATTCGTGCGCTGAGCATGGACGGCGTACAACAAGCCAATTCAGGTCACCCGGGCGCACCTATGGGTATGGCAGACATCGCAGAAGTGCTGTGGCGCTCTCACCTCAACCACAACCCTTCAAACCCAGAGTGGGCTGACCGTGACCGTTTTGTACTATCAAACGGCCACGGCTCTATGCTGATCTACTCATTGTTGCACCTAAGCGGCTACGAGCTATCGATTGACGACCTGAAAAATTTCCGTCAACTGCACTCTAAAACCCCTGGCCACCCAGAGTATGGCTACGCACCGGGCATCGAGACCACCACTGGCCCACTTGGCCAAGGTATCACTAACGCAGTCGGAATGGCGCTAGCGGAAAAAACGCTTGCAGCGCAATTTAACAAACCGGGTCATGACATCGTTGACCACTTCACCTACGCATTCATGGGTGATGGCTGTCTGATGGAAGGCATCTCTCACGAAGCTTGTTCTCTAGCGGGTACGCTAGGCCTTGGCAAGCTGATCGCATTCTGGGATGACAACGGCATCTCTATCGATGGTCACGTTGAAGGTTGGTTCTCTGACGATACGCCGAAGCGTTTTGAAGCGTACGGCTGGCAAGTCATCCCAGCGGTAGACGGTCACGATCCTGAAGCGATCAACGCCGCCATCATCGCCGCTAAAGCAGACCCTCGCCCTACTCTAATCTGTACGAAAACCATCATCGGTTTTGGTTCACCTAACAAGTCGGGTTCACACGACTGTCACGGTGCACCACTCGGCGCTGAAGAAATTGCAGCGACACGTAAAGAACTAGGTTGGGAGCACGGTCCTTTTGAAATTCCGAAAGATGTCTACGCGCAATGGGACGCGACAGAGACAGGCGCAGCTAAGGAAGCAGCGTGGAACGAGAAACTTGCAGCTTATGAAGCAGCATATCCAGAGCTTGCAGCAGAATTCAAACGCCGCGTAAACGGTGAGCTACCTGCCGAGTGGGAAGAGAAAGCCAGCGCCATCATCGCTGACCTTCAAGCGAACCCTGCACACATTGCATCACGTAAAGCGTCTCAAAACGCGCTAGAAGCGTTCGGTGCTATGCTACCAGAATTCCTTGGCGGCTCTGCTGACCTTGCACCTTCTAACCTCACCATGTGGTCTGGCTCTAAGTCAGTTTCTGCGGAAGATGCATCGGGTAACTACATCCACTACGGTGTACGTGAATTCGGTATGACAGCTATCATGAACGGTATCGCTCTGCACGGTGGTTTCGTGCCATACGGCGCAACTTTCCTAATGTTCATGGAATACGCACGCAACGCAATGCGCATGGCGGCTCTGATGAAAGTTCAGAACATCCAAGTGTACACGCACGACTCTATCGGCCTTGGCGAAGATGGCCCGACTCACCAACCGGTTGAGCAAATGGCCTCGCTACGTCTCACGCCAAACATGAGCACATGGCGTCCATGTGACCAAGTGGAATCCGCTGTCGCTTGGAAACTCGCGATCGAGCGCAAAGACGGCCCAACGTCTCTCATCTTCTCTCGTCAGAACCTTGCACAGCAAGAGCGTAGCGAAGAGCAAGTCGCGAACATCGCTCGCGGTGGTTACATCCTGAAAGATTGTGAAGGCAAGCCAGAGCTTATCCTTATCGCAACAGGCTCTGAAGTTGAGCTGGCGGTTAACGCTGCGGCAGAGCTCACCGCGGAAGGGAAGAAAGTGCGTGTTGTTTCAATGCCATCAACCGATGCCTTTGACAAACAAGACGCCGCTTACCGTGAAGCCGTACTACCATCAGATGTGACCGCACGTATCGCCATCGAAGCAGGTATTGCGGACTTCTGGTACAAGTATGTGGGCTTCGGCGGCAAGATCATCGGTATGACCACCTTCGGTGAATCCGCGCCAGCGGGCGAACTGTTCAAAATGTTCGGCTTCACGACAGAAAACGTGGTGAAAACCGCGAAAACACTGATCGGTTAACGACGGATTCAGCTGTGATAAACGATGCCCCGCTAGTGATAGCGGGGCATTTTTTTCGGTCTCAACGTTCAACGAAGAAAGCTAAAATGACACGCTGTTAAGCAGCCTTTCCACTTATGGGTCGCGACGGAACTTGTCTCGGCGACAGCGCGCAGAGCAATATTTCACGTCATCCCAACAGCGTTGCCACTTTTTACGCCAATGGAACGGCCGATGGCAAATAGGGCAGACTTTTTCGGGAAGGGTCAGTTTTTTGTGCATGTCGCCTGTGGGCTCGTATCATCTTATGAGTGGGTCATGTTTGATGATACGTCACCCGACACAGTCCGATCAGGCGACATGCGTGGGGGTTAACTGAGAATATCGGTGAGACCTGCAACCAAACGCTCGACGGCGATGGTCAACTCCAGCTCGGTTGCATTGGTGAAGTTAAGTCTCAGCGCTGGGAAGGCCTTCGCGCCGGCGGGGTAAAACACGTTACTTGGGACCACCGCGACTTTATTTTCAAGCAGTTGGGTAGCGAGCTTGAAGCTGTCGCACTCCGGTAAGGTGAGCCAGACGAACATGCCGCCTTGTACTGGGCGTACATCACAGCCAGCAGGCAATGAAGCTTTGAGAGAGCGGTATAAACTCTGATAACGCGCTTGGTACAAGGTGCGAATCGTCTCAATGTGCTGACTGAACGCAGGGTTTTGCAACAGACCAAGCAGTACCGCTTGCATCGGTACGCTGGAGTGCAAATCGGCGCCTTGTTTAATTTTGATCAGTGGTGCTAAGAAGGTGGTATTGCCAGTCACAACCCCTACACGCAGACCCGGTGAGGCGATTTTGGAGAAGGAGCGCAACACAATCGAGTGTTGCGGGCAGAACGTTGACGCCATTGGCAGTGCCGTGCCCGCAAAACGCAGCTCGCGATATGGCGCGTCCTCAATCAAGGTGACTTGATACTGTTCACACAACTGACCAACGCGCTCACGCGTATCGAGTGACCAACACACCCCAGTTGGGTTGTGAAAATCCGGTACGGCGTAGAACATTTTCGGTTGCTGAGTTTGGAAAACCTGTTCAAGCTGTTCCAAGTCTGGCCCCTGCTCTGTCTGTGACACTGTGACGATATTCGCTTCCACTAACCCAAAGACTTGCATCGCTCCGAGGTAACTTGGTGCTTCCATCACCACTGTGTCTTGCGGGTCAATGTAGGCACGCGCAATCAAATCCAGCCCTTGCTGCGATCCGGTGGTGACCATCGCGCTGTGTGAGGACGGTAAATCGTAGTGATCGGTTAAATAGTCGAGCAAAGGCCCGTAACCTGCCGTGGCACCGTACTGAAACACGTCAGGTTGCAGGTGCAAACTCTCTAGCGTCGGCCGCATCAATTCGATAGGAAAGGTTTGTTCATCGGGCAAACCGCCCGCAAGCGAAATCACACTCTTGTCTGAGGCAGCAGCAAGAATTTCGCGAATGTAAGAAGAAGGCGTGTTGGCTAATGACTTGGCAATGTGCATATCGGACCCTGTGCGTTTCAAACTCGCAGCGCAACCACTTGGCTGCGCCTAATCAAAGGCTGTTCACTTACGGCAAGTGAGAGCAGTGAAATATTCTGTTATGGCGTTCGATATTACCTGTCGTTGCACATTTTGCGCTGTCCATTTATGCTTATCAACATGTCCATTTATGCGATTTTTCTCAAACCATGGCCCAACACCTGTCTCGCATCAACGATGTGCTGTATTACATCCACAAAGACATCAGCCGTGATCTCCCTGGCAAAGCGCTTGCCAACGTCGCCGCCTATTCTGAACAGCACTTTCATCGCGTGTTTAAACAGGTTGTCGGTGAGTCGCTGCACAAGTACATTCGTCGCACCCGCATGGAGTATGCCGCCAACCAGTTGATGTTTGACCAAGGCTCCTCGGTGGCAGACATCGCGGCGCGCTGTGGATTTCAATCGGTTTCGTCGTTTAGCCGAGCGTTCAAAGCGACGTTTTCTGCCTCTCCGGGGGAGTGGCGTCAGCAAGATTTACGCGCGGGTGACAAAACCTATTTAAAGGACCCAGAAATCGCTGCAGGCTACCATCGCACCGCCAATAAGCCGATACCAGAGCCTCAAATCAAGCAGGTGCCTGAGCGCTTTGCGGCCTATATTCGTCATACTGGCTACAACCGTTCCATCAAAAAGGCGTGGACGGTACTCAATGCATGGGCGCTTTCAGAGCAGCGGGACGCCAGCGTCCAGTTTGGCCTGCACCACTCCAACCCCGCTTGGGTAGAATTGGACGAATGCCGCTATGTGGCGTGTATTGAAATCGATAAACCGATCAAGGTACGCAGCTTGGTCAATCAGTTGGTGATTCCAGGTGGGTTACACGCCGTGTTTCGCTTGACCGGCGTGTATGGGGAGTTGCTACCACAAATCAGTCAAGTGTTGGAACGTTGGCTGCCACAGTCAGGGTTTAAGCTCGGTTCTACCCCGGCTTACGTGCACTATTTCGATAACCATTTCACCAACAAAAGTGAACACTTTGAGCTCGATTTTTATCTGCCTATTGGTTTTTATTGACCGGATCCGGTTTTAGGCCGCGCAGGACCATATCGACCACAAACTCTTGCGCCTGCTGATACTCGTCATCGGAGAGCTGAGCTCCTTTAATGAGTTCAATCTCACTTTCAAAGTCGGCATAAAATTGCGTCGCGCCCCAGATAAGAAACAGCAAATGGTACGGGTCAACCGCACGAATGAGCCCCCGCTCGGCCCAGGCGCTGATCACGGTCGCCTTGCCACTGCACCACTCCACAACCGGAAATTGGATCGCCGCACGGATGTTGGGGGCCCCTTGGATGATCTCTTGAGCGAAAATTTTCGACTCTTGCGGATGGCTGCGGCTGTAACGCATTTTGCCTACGATATATCGCCGCAATACTTCTTGAGGATCGCGCTGAATGGCATCTTCAGAAAAGCCGTCATTCCAAAGGTTTAGAATATCTTCCAGTAGCGCCTTATACAGTCCTGACTTGGATTTAAAATAGTAGAGGATGTTCGCTTTGGGCAGCGACACTCTGTCTGCAATAGCTTGTATCGACGTGCCTTTGTAACCATGCTTAACAAACTCATCGGCGGCGGCTTGCAAGATCAACTGTTCGTTGCGCCTGCGGATTTCGCCCGAGGATGCGCGCTTTTCCTTCCCAAGTTGGACGTTCAAAATGACTCCTTGTTTTATGCTGACTCTTTTTACAGTAATCACCCGATTTCATTGCCTTGTCAAGCCTGTGAATCTGCACCAAGAGCAGGCATACGCACTGATTTAGTTCATCGATTGTCACCGTATGGATCGCGAGCCTAGCCCAACGTTGGCTTGAACAATTGGTCAGCTTTTTGCATTTAGCCCATCAATACTATTCAAAAAAAAACAAAAGGACTTGGCTCAACATGACAGCACCGCTTCTCGAGCTCTGGAACCTGTCAAAGGTGTTTCCAGGGGTCGTCGCAAATGACAAAGTGAATTTAAAACTCCATAGCGGCGAGATTCTCGCGCTACTTGGAGAAAACGGCGCTGGGAAATCGACCCTAGTGAAGATGATTTACGGCGTAAACACGCCCACATCCGGTGCGATATTATGGAACAACCATGAAGTCACGATTGCCTCACCGACCCAAGCAAGAGAGATGGGGATCGGCATGGTATTTCAACACTTTTCCGTGTTTGAAACGCTCACTGTGTTAGAAAACATCGAGCTGGGATTGGATAAAGCCTTTCTGGCAACCATTGACAACCTAAGACAGACGATCATCGACAAAAGTCTCCAATATCAGCTCCATGTCGATCCCGATCGTTACGTCCATAGCCTAAGTATCGGTGAACGACAGCGTGTTGAAATATTGCGCTGTTTGATTCAAAACGTGAAGCTATTGATCCTCGATGAACCGACTTCAGTACTTGCGCCGCAAGAGATCGAAGGATTGTTTGCGGTGCTCAACCAACTTGCCTTAGAAGGCTGCGCCATTTTATTCATCAGCCACAAGCTCAAAGAGGTGACCGCCTTATGCCACCGAGCCGTCATTCTACGCGGCGGAAAAGTGACCGGTGAGTGTGACCCAAGCCAAGAAACGCCCAACAGCATTGCCAGGATGATGGTTGGAGAGCATGCGACCCTCTCAGAGCACTATGACAAAGTGCAGGGCGGCGCCCCTGTCCTGCACACGAAAGGCTTGTCACTCGAGGCCTCTCACCCGTTTGGCTGCGCATTAAAAGACGTCGCTCTTCGCCTTAATGCAGGCGAGATTTTTGGCCTCGCCGGAGTGGCGGGAAACGGCCAAGAAGAACTGCTAGCGGCGCTTAGCGGCGAAGATACACGAGCCAGTAAGGGCAGCATCCAATGGCAAGACGAAGCGATTGGGCATCTTGATGCCGGGCAAAGGCGCAAACGCGGTCTTGCCTATGTACCTGCTAACCGGCTTGGCCAAGGCGCAGTACCAGAGATGAGCTTGGAAGAGAACACGCTACTGACTCACGCCGCCCACTTAAATCACAAGAGCTTGATTCAGTTTCCCAAACTCAAACAACTCGCCAAGCAGTTGATCCAAGATAATCAGGTCAAGTGTCGCAATGAGCAATCGCAAGCAAAAAGCCTCTCGGGCGGCAATCTGCAAAAATTCATCATGGGACGAGAAATCGCTCAATCCCCGACGTTACTGATTTGCGCCCACCCGACCTGGGGTGTGGATATCGGCGCAGCCAGCGCCATTCATCGCCAACTGATTGCGCTGCGTGACCAAGGAGCTGCGGTGTTGGTGGTATCAGAAGATATTGATGAACTCTTTATGATCTGTGATCGCCTCGCCGCCATCTATGAAGGGCATGTCTCTCCGGCCATAAAGACCGACGACACCTCTATCGACCAACTAGGTGAATGGATCGCGGGTGGCTTTTTATCGCCATCCTCCCACCAAGGCGCAAGCAGCGAATCGCAGGGGGTGAGTCATGGTTAAAGTGGAACCCAGATTGGAAAGCTCGCAGTGGATGATGTGGCTATCGCCGTTCATTGCGATAACGCTGACGCTTGCGCTATCGAGCCTGCTGTTTGTCTGGCTTGATGTCAGTCCGGTGCGCGCCTTTGAAGTGTTTGTCGTTATGCCGTTTGAGGACAGTTATAACCTCGGCGAATTGTTGGTGAAATCCACGCCGTTAATGCTCTGTGCGGTCGGTTTGGCGCTCTGCTATCGCGCCAATATTTGGAATATTGGCGCTGAAGGCCAACTGCTGATTGGCGCAGTAGCAGCAAGTGCGGTTGCCATCAGCGCCACCGAACAATCAGGTCCACTTCATCTAGTACTCGCCATCGGTGCTGGTGTGGTGGCTGGCGCGGGTTGGGCGGCCATCCCCACCCTGCTCTACCGACGTTTTCACACCAACATCATTTTAACCACTATCATGCTCAACTATGTCGGTCTCTATATCTTACTCTGGGCGGTACATGGCCCGCTAAGAGACCCGCAAGGGTTTGGTTTCCCAGAGTCCGTGATGTTTGCCGATGCAGTCATGCTAAGCCCGCTATTTGAATCCGGCCGAGCTTCGATGGCGATCGTCATTGCCATTGGCATCGCGCTGCTCGCGGGATTTGCTTTGTTTCGAACCTTACCCGGCTACCAACTGCGCGTGTTAGGTGAGGCCAAGGCGGCAGCTAAATACGCCGGTTTTTCAGAAAAGAAACTCGTCTGGGGCGTGATGCTTCTCGCGGGGGCGCTTGCGGGCTTTGCTGGGGCGGCGGAAGTGACGGGGCCCATTGGACAACTGATCCCGTCTGTCTCTCCAGGCTATGGGTACGCCGCGATCATCGTTGCGTATCTGGGGCGCTTAAATCCTATTAGTGTGGTGATTGCGGCTTTGTTTATGGGCGTGCTCTATATGGGGAGCGATCTCGCGCAAATTGAGCTGGGCTTACCTACTGCGGTGACAGGCCTATTCCAAGGTACTTTGCTGTTCTTCCTCCTTGCGTGCGACTTTTTAATCAACTATCGCTTGGTGATGGTGAAACCGCTTTTCGCCCGCACTCAAACTAACCCAATTGACCACCAAGGAGCCGCCTAATGGACGCACTACTTATCCAATCGCTGCTCATAGCAGCATTGAAAACTGGCACGCCGCTACTCATCATCGCCCTTGGTGAACTGATTTGCGAAAAAACCGGCGTACTGAATTTGGGCCAAGAAGGCATGATGCTGATGGGCGCCATGGCGGGCTTTGCCGGCGCGTATTTCACCGGCAGCCTCGCGATGGGCGTTCTCCTTGCTATGGTCGCAGGTATGACGATGGCCTTTATTTTTGGTGTACTGACACTCAGCCTGAGTGCCAATCAAGTCGCGACAGGCTTAGCACTGACTATTTTTGGTACTGGTTTGAGCGCCTTCCTCGGCGGCAGTTTAGTGGGGGCCACCCTTGAAGGCTTTCAACCGATAGCAATTCCGCTGCTTAGCGATCTGCCTTTTCTTGGGCCGCTGCTTTTTCAACATGATCTATTGGTTTACGCCAGCTTTGTTCTGGTCGGTGTTAGTGCTTGGGTGCTCAGTCGGACGCGCGCTGGGTTGGTGATCCGCGCTGTCGGTGAGAACCCGCATTCGGCCAATGCCCTTGGCATTGAAGTGATCAAAGTACGCTACCTTGTCACGCTACTGGGCGGCGCACTTGCAGGACTGGCGGGCGCCTACATGTCTTTAGCCTATACCCCAATGTGGATGGAGAACATGACAGCAGGTCGAGGCTGGATTGCGCTGGCTCTGGTGGTCTTCGCTTCATGGAAAGTGGGCCGCTTGATGCTTGGTGCCTACTTGTTCGGCTTGACGTCGATTATGCACTTAATGATGCAAGGGGTCGGCTTGGACATCTCGCCCAACTTATTAGCCATGACCCCCTACGTCGCCACTATCGTTGTGATGGTATTACTCAGTTCCAACGAGTTACGCCAAAAATTGGCAACGCCAATGAGCCTTGGTAAACCGTTTGATCCCAAACGCCATTGATTGTTTTTATGATTGTGGTGATAGCGTCCGTGCATTAAAACGGTGCACGGGCGGTATCATTTCGCACAACAATGAATCACACCACCCTCATCCACCACGCGCATCACTCAAATCCATCGAAACTAAGAAGCACGTAAACCTCACCCCACACCAGATTTGACGGGCGTTGCGCGATTATTTTCACCCTTCGGCTAAAAATACGACCAATTGGTCAAGTTTTTGCTATGCAGATAAATAAGAATCAGTTTCAGCTTAGGTTCTTACTACTCAAACCAAAAATGAAAACGGAGAATTTCATGAAAATGAATCAGTGGATGACAGCGGTGGCCTTATCCGTGACCTCGTTGCTCTCAGCTTCAACGCTTGCAGAAGATGAAGTCAAAGTCGGCTTCGTCTATGTGGGTCCCGTCGGCGATCATGGCTGGAGCTATGAGCACGACCAAGGCCGCATTGAGATGGAAAAACATTTCGCTGGAAAGGTGAAAACCACCTTTGTCGAAAACGTACCCGAAGGGGCTGACGCTGAGCGCGTGATCACTCAGTTGGCGAAATCAGGTAACGATGTCATCTTTACCACCTCGTTTGGCTTTATGAACCCAACACTGAAAGTCGCCAAACGTTTCCCAAACATCACCTTTGAACACGCCACGGGCTACAAAATGGCGAAAAACCTTGGCACCTACACTCTTCGTACCTATGAGGGCCGTTATGTGTCTGGTGTTGCTGCGGGCATGGCGACAAAGAGTAATACCCTTGGCTACATCGCATCATTCCCTATTCCGGAAGTGATCCGCGACATTAACTCGGTCTATCTTGGTGCGAAAAGTGTCAACCCCGATGTGAAACTGAAAATTGTTTGGGTCAACACTTGGTACGATCCAGGCAAAGAGTCTGACGCCGCGAACGCGCTCATCGACCAAGGCGTAGACATCATTATTCAACACACCGACAGCCCAGCGCCTCTGATTGCCGCGGAAAAACGCGGTGTGATGGGGATTGGACAAGCTTCCGACATGAGCCACTTCGCGCCGAAAGCCCACATGTTCTCGGTACGAGATAACTGGGCACCGCATTACATCAAAACGGTACAGGGAACGATGGATGGCACTTGGGCACCACAAGACTATTGGGGTGGTCTAAAAGATGAGTTGCTGCAAATTGTCTCGATAAATCCAGACCTGCCAGCTGAGATCAAAGACGCCATCGCCGAAACCGAGGCGAAGATCAAATCTGGCGAGTTCCATCCATTTACCGGCCCGATGAAAGATAACCAAGGCAACGAAGTCATTGCAGCGGGATACACACTCAATGACAAAGAGCTTGCGGGCGTGAACTGGTACGTCGAAGGTATCGACGCAAAAATTCCTAACTAAACCTACCTAGGCTCGCATCTCGCTCACGGGTGCGAGCCTTTTTTTACCTAAATAGTTGACCAGTTGGACAAGACAATAAGAACAGAGGAAGTTATGTTGGAGCTCATGATCAATCGTGAGGTTGTTAAGATTGCGTCCCTCGACGCTGACACCATGTTGCTTAACTACCTACGCGAACACAAACAACTGACCGGCTCAAAAGAGGGCTGTGCCAGCGGTGATTGCGGCGCATGCACTGTTGTAATGGTGGAATCAGACCCAAACGGCGAACTGAGCTACAAACAAATCAATGCTTGTATCACCCCCGTTCACGCGCTGCATGGTAAGCAAATCATTACCGTCGAACACCTCAAACAAGCGCAAGCCTTGCATCCGGTGCAACAAGCGGTGGTCGACAAAAATGGCACCCAGTGCGGTTTTTGCACGCCTGGGATTGTGATGTCCCTTTACGCACTATCAAAGCAAAAACAGACCGTGTCACACCCGAGTGACTACCTCGCAGGAAATTTGTGTCGCTGTACTGGCTACGGCCCGTTGATCGAGGTCGCCAACACCATCGCAAGCCAGTCAATCGACGATCCGCTGGAGCAAGACACCAGCGCAGTGAAAACCTGGATGGCCAGTGTCGATAACGCCGCTTGCCACCACTACGCTAGACCCAAAACGCGCCTTGAACTGGCGCAAGCCAAATCCCAAATGCCGAGCGCTAAACTGATTGCTGGTGGCACAGACCTCTCATTGGAAGTCACCCAACAAGGTCGCTCACTACCTGAACTGATCGACATCTCTAATGTCGATGATCTTCTCACCATCACCGAGACCACCTCTGGTTGGCGTATCGGTGCTGCGGTGCCGATGGACCGTGTACACGCCTTTGTACGCGAGCATTTCCCCAGTGCCGATGAGGTGATTGAAAGACTGGGCAGTTTAACCATTCGCCACCGCGCAACGCTTGGCGGTAGCTTAGGCCACGCCTCACCCATTGGCGATATTGCTCCTCTGTTGATGAGCCTCAACGGACGTATCGAAGTGGATGATGGCCTGACGAAAACGCTGTTCGCCCCCGAAGACTACATCACGGGCTACCGTGAAACCTTATTGCGCGACCATCAATGGATCAGTGCGATTCACCTACCCAGACTCGCGCCCAATCAACATCACGCGATATACAAGATAAGCAAACGCTATGAAGACGACATCGCCACGGTCACCCTAGGCATCAATATGACGATAGATAGCGACCAGCGCGTCAAGAATTGCATCCTTTCCGCTGGCGGAGTCGCCGCAAAATCGGTGCGCCTCAACGAACTTGAGAAAGTCTTTGTCGGGCGTCCTATGAGCCTGCCCATCGTCCATGCGGCGCAAGCGAAGGTTCCTGAGGTTATTCAGCCGCTGTCCGATGTCCGTGGCAGCGCGCAATATCGAGTTAAGTTAGTGCAAAACCTGCTAAAACGTTTCTATCTGCAAACACAGCACATTGATGTGAGGTTGGTGCACCATGCGTAAATTAACCGTACTTGAACAGGCTCAAAACAGACAGCCATCCAAGATTGTTGGCCGCTCCGTCAAGCATGAAAGCGCCGACCGACAAGTCAGCGGCGAGGCCCGTTTCGTCGACGACTACCCCACGCCAACGGGTTGCTTGCATGCGGCGGTGATCACCAGTAGCGTCAGCAAAGGCCGAATCACACGTTTGGACGTTGAGCGCGTTCGCGCGGCAGATGGTATCGTCGCTGTGCTGAGTGAGTGCGACCTCCCTGCGCATAAAGACATCGGTGCGATTTTTCCCGGCGATCCACTGCTGACGATCGACCAACACATTCATTTCCACGGCCAGCCCATCGCATTAGTGCTGGCACGTAGCCACCAGCAAGCATGGCGCGCCGCTTCACTCGCTGAGGTGGAGTATGAGGTCGATGACCGAGTGATACTCCACCATCAAGACGCAGTTGGCCAAGCGCCACTTCTGCCACCGCACCAAATGGGCTCAAGCAAAGCGCGCGACTGGCAGCAAGGCGCGGATGTGGTGATTAATGGCGAACTGCATGTGGGCGGCCAAGAGCATTTTTACCTTGAAGGTCAAGTCAGCTTGGCGCACCTAACTGAAGAAGGTGGCATTTTTGTTCAATGTTCCACTCAACACCCCTCTGAAGTGCAAAAGCTCATTGCCGAAGTGCTCGGTCTCGATTTCAACCGCGTCACCGTTGATATGCGCCGCATGGGCGGTGGATTTGGCGGTAAGGAGAGCCAAGCGGCGCAATGGGCATGCTTAGCCTCATTGGGTGCGTACTACACTCGACAAGCGGTCAAGCTGCGCTTGCCGCGCGCGCTCGATATGACAGCAACAGGCAAGCGCCACCCTTTCTATCAAAGCTATCAACTGAGTGCCGACAGCAACGGTATCATTCAAGGCGCAAATATTGCCATTCATGGCCTATGCGGCCACTCACCGGATCTCTCTGATGCGATTGTCGACCGTGCGATGTTTCATGCAGACAACGCCTATTCACTCGGTGAAGCGACCATCGTGGGTCATCGCTTAAAAACCGACACTGTGTCTCATACCGCGTTTCGTGGTTTCGGTGGCCCGCAAGGGATGATCGTCATGGAAAAAGCGATGCAAGAGTTAGCGATTGCCACCGGCCAAGACCCGCTAGATGTGCGTCTTAACAATCTTTATAACGAGAATAAGCACACCACGCCTTACGGCATGGACGTGTCTCAACACCAAGAGATGCGAGAACTGATCACATCGCTCGAAGATCGCTGTGATTATCGTCAGCGCCGAGAAGCGATTGCTCAGTGGAACCTCGCTCATCCATATTTGAAAAAAGGCTTGGCGCTTACCCCGGTGAAGTTTGGAATTTCATTTACTGCCAAGCACCTCAATCAAGCTGGCGCCTTGATTCATGTCTACACCGACGGTTCGGTACAGGTCTCACACGGCGGCACCGAGATGGGCCAAGGTTTACACACCAAAGTAGGCCTAATCGTCGCGCAAACGCTGGGCGTCTCACTTGACGCCATACTGGTCACCTCAACACGCACCGACAAAGTGCCTAATACCTCACCGACCGCCGCCTCTTCGGGCGCCGATCTCAACGGCATGGCGGCGCACAACGCGGCGGCAGAGATCAAACAAAGGCTGATTGAGTTTGCTAAAAGCCATTATCAAGTCGCAGAGATCGATATCGAAGGCGGTCAATTGATCGGTACCACAACGCCAGTCAGTTGGGCGGAACTGGTACAAGCGGCGTATATGAACCGCGTTTCCCTCTCCGCGACCGGCTTCTATCAAACGCCGAAAATCGGCTATGACAGAGCCAGCGCGAGCGGTCGACCATTTTACTACTTCGCTCTTGGCGCCTCGTGTTCTGAAGTGATGATCGACACGCTAACTGGTGAAATGACCGTCGAGCGCGTCGACATCCTCCACGATGTTGGCAACAGCTTAAATCCGGCCATAGATAAAGGCCAAATTGAGGGTGCCTTTATCCAAGGCTTAGGCTGGTTAACTTGTGAAGAGTTGGTCTGGGCACACGATGGGCGTTTACTCAGTAACAGCCCAATGAACTACAAAATCCCCACCATTGGTGATTACCCCAAACAGTTGCACATCGATTTGTTCGACAAACCCAACCCAGAAACCAGCATCTATCGCTCTAAAGCGGTGGGTGAACCGCCATTTATGCACGGCATCAGCGCTTGGTGCGCCATTTTTGATGCGATCTCGTCCATTAGCGAACACCAACACGCTGCCTTGCTGCATGCGCCTGCGACCGGCGAGGCGATTCTCTCTGCATGCGAAGACCAACTGACCTGGCTCGAGCAACGAGCGAAGGAGCACAGCCATGACTAATTCGCCATTTCTCCATTCCCGCTCACTCTCATGGCTCAGTGCCTGTCAGCAGCTGGAGACACAAGGTGTGGCTTACTGCATCGCCACCGTGATTGCCAGTGTCGGCTCGGTACCTCGCAATCAAGGCGCTAAGATGGTGATCACCGAGAGCGCTCAGTTTGACACACTTGGTGGTGGAAACTTGGAATACCAAGTGATTGAAAAAGCGCGTCAAGGGCTGGCAACATCCCAATCGACTCTTACCATCGAACGCTTTTCTCTCGCCGCCGATCTTGGACAGTGTTGCGGCGGCGGTGTGCAAGTAATGTTGGAGTATTTCCTCACCCAAACACCACACGTCGTCGTGTTTGGGGCCGGGCATGTCGGCCAAGCGCTGTGTCGGATCTTAACTGAGCTGCCCTGCCAGTTGCATGTTGCCGATACCCGCAGCGAGTGGTTAGCTCCGCTCAAAGATGCCCACATTCATACCCATCTAATCGAGGATGTCACGCAAACCCTTACATCGCTACCTAGCCATGCTTACATCGTGGTGATGACGCAAGATCACGCCCTCGATTTCGACATTACTCGCCAAGCCTTGGATGCCAACAGGTTTGCTTTCGTTGGTTTAATCGGTTCAGAGGGGAAAAAGCAGCGCTTTAGCTATCGCCTGAAAGAGCAACTGGCCGACCCGGCCACGCTTGAGCACCTCACCTGCCCGATTGGGCATCCTGATGTCAAAGGCAAACTGCCGATGCAAGTGGCTATTTCGGTCGCAGCGCAGCTCAATGCTTACTTTGCCAGCCACACATCCTCGCCGATAGAAACGAGCCCAGAATCGCTCTGGCGCGAGGCCAACGACGCTCGTCAACTCGTAACCTCCCAACTCAAAAGGAATGCGCATGACCACAGCTAAAACCACAAGTGATACCTCACGTAAACGCCCGATTGCACAGCTCGATGGCTTCGCGCTCAGTCAGATTTGCGCCAGTTTGCGCTGGCAAGCCTTGGTGATGGAATCGGCACCCTTTCAAGACGGTGAAGCACTGCGCCATAGCGCAAGCCGTGCCTTCCAGCAGCTTGAAGAGAAAGATTGGCTTGAGGCCTTTGCCGGGCATCCAATGATCGGCGATCTCGCCAGTCTAGAAAAGAAATACGCGCAAGGCCGAGCACTCAGTGAAAAAGAGCAGAGCCACGTGGCCAGCGCCGATAGAGAGACCCTAGAGCGATTGCTCACGCTCAATCAGCGCTACCGAGAGAAATTCGGCTTCATCTTCATCGTCTGCGCGACCAACAAAAGTGCCAAAGAGATGCTTGCACTGCTTGAATCCCGGATTGCTCGAAGCCGAGAAGTGGAACTGCGCGAAGCCGCGCAAGAACAGATCAAAATCAGTCAAATTAGAATGGAAGCTTATTTATGAACACGCTCAGTTGCCATATCCTCGACACCGCCAGTGGTCACCCCGCAGCAAACATTGAAGTGGCACTCTATCCACTTGGCGCACAGGATCCCATCGCCCGCATGCACACCGACGATGATGGCCGCGCCCGTTTTGAAAACACCACATTAGCAGCAGGCAGTTATACCCTGCGATTTTTAGTCGCCCCCTACTGCCAACGCGTATTTTCCAACGCCTTTTTCCCCTACGTGGACGTGCACTTTAGCGTTTCAGACACGCGTCATATCCACATTCCTCTGCTGCTATCTCCTTACGCTTACTCCAGTTATCGAGGCAGTTAATCATGGCTAGACAGATTCACCGTGGCGCCTTGTTGCACTTTCCAACAGCGACATCTGAGCCCCAAAAGCACTATGAGTATTGGCGCGATGGCGTACTGGTCATCGAAGAGGGAAAAATCGTTCATGTGGGTGATGCCAACGCCTTCTTCGCCCACTCTACCAACCAAGATCTTCTCACACAGGGACGAGTCAAGGTTCACTCCGGTTTATTGATTCCTGGCCTGATTGACTCTCATGTTCATTTTCCGCAGATTGAGATCATCGCCAGTTATGGAAAACAGCTGTTAGATTGGCTCAACACCTACACCTTTCCCACTGAGCTTCGTTTTAACGATGCCCATTACGCCAAGCAGCAAGCCGACTTTTTTCTGCAACAGTTGTTTGCCCACGGCACCACCACAGCCAGTGTCTATGCCACAGTGCATCCGCAGTCGGTCAACGCTTTTTTCAGCGCCGCGCAAGACTACGATGCGCGCATGGTCTGTGGCAAGGTGATGATGGACCGATTCTGTCCAGAAGCACTGCAAGACACGCCTGAGAGCAGCTATCGTGATAGCAAAGCCTTGATTGAGCGCTGGCACAAAAATGGCCGTGCTCTTTATGCCATCACGCCGCGTTTTGCGCCGACCAGCACACCGGAGCAGTTAGCGAAGGCGGGACAACTGGCCAATGAGCATCCAGATACCTTCATTCAAACTCATTTAAGCGAAAACATTAACGAAGTCGCTTGGGTTCAATCACTTTACCCAGACGACAGCGATTACCTTAGCGTCTATGAGCGCAACCATTTGGTTCGCGATCGAGCCCTATTTGGTCACGCGATTCATCTTAGCGATCAGGAACAACATGCGCTGGCGAGCAGTGGCGCGTCAATCTCATTTTGTCCATCATCGAATCTGTTTTTGGGCAGCGGTTTGTTTCCCTATCAGCAAGCAAAAGAGGCAGGTATTCCTATTTCGATTGCCAGTGATGTCGGCGGCGGAACCAGTTTGAGCTTGCTTAAAAACCAAAGTGACGCCTACAAAATCTGTCAATTACAAGGCATCAGTCTCGATGCGTTTGAGTCCTTATATTTGTGTACCCAGGGCGCCGCCGTCGCGATGGGGCTGGATCACTGTATTGGCAACTTTAACGTCGGCACGGAAGCCGATTTTGTTGAGTTAGATCTCAACGCGTTTCCCATGCTCAAGCAGCGTACAGCGCGCTGTCAGGATTTGAATGAGCAACTCTTCGCCCTTGTCACCCTAGGCGATGAGCGTGTCATCGAACGCACTTATGTTCACGGAAATTTAGTTTATCAAAAGGATGTATCAGTATGTGGCCACAACTCTACGAATGGTTTGCGCTCTTTATCAAATGGTTTCATGTAATCTGTGGGGTGGCCTGGATTGGCGCCAGTTTCTATTTCACTTGGCTTGACAATAGCCTAGAAAATCCACCGCAATGGAAGAAAGATAAAGGTATCAAAGGCGACTTATGGGCCGTGCATGGTGGCGGTTTTTACGAAGTAGCAAAATACCAGGTTGGACCTCAAAGCATGCCGACCAACTTGCACTGGTTTAAATGGGAAGCCTACACGACATGGATCACTGGCACCGCGTTAATGATTTGGATGTACTATTTTAACGCTGCCGCCTACCTCATTGATCCCAGAGTCATGAGTTTAACTAGCCTCCAAGCCGTGAGTTTGGGCTTGGGTGGCATTGCACTCGGCGTTGTTGTCTATGAAGCATTGATGCGCTCCCCCCTCTCGCGTCACGCTGGGCTATTTTGCGGCGCACTTATCGCGCTTGGTGCGCTATTCTTCTATGGCTTTACCCACATCTTTAGTGGTCGGGGTGCCTTTATCCATATGGGTGCATTGATGGGTACCATCATGGTCAACAACGTGTTCCATAAAATCATTCCCGGCCAGCGTAAAATGGTGGCGCAAGTAGCGGCGGGTGAAGCGGTCGATCCGGCTCCCGGACTGGAGGGTAAACGCCGCTCTATCCATAATAACTACTTCACCCTTCCCGTGATTTTTCTCATGATCAGTAATCACTACCCGATGATCTACCAACACTCGCTGAGTTGGTTAGTGGGGATGCTGATTTTGGTGATCAGCGCGTATTTACGCCATTACTTTAACCTCAAGCATGCGGGTAAATCGAAGCCAAGCGTACTCATTTCAAGCTCGATAGCCATGCTGCTTCTCGCGGTTTTCGTCAGTTGGGGATCCGTTCAAGCGAATAAAGCCTCGCGTGCAACGGCAACCGCAAGCAGTGTGGCCACTCAAACGACCACTTCTCAGGACTCAGCCCTGCATCAACAGAGCGCGTCGGAAGGAGGCACTTCCGGCCTTGCTTATGATATCAATCGTACTCACTATATCGAAATAGCGACGCAGATCATTGAGCAGCGCTGCACCCAATGTCACAGCGCCACACCGACTGACGATGTGTTCACCGTCGCACCTAGTGGCGCAATCTTCGACTCTTGGCAAGATATTGAGCGCTGGAGCCCGCGCATTCTAGCGCGTACGGTCGAGTCGGCCGATATGCCCTTTCTCAACAAAACCAATATGACAGACCAAGAGCGTCAGCAACTTAAAGAGGCCCTTAGTCACAGCCATTAATCTTTCCCCCTCCCGCCAGTTCACACTGGTGGGAGGGGGAAATGTAAGAAAATGTAAAGCTACGAACCAAATCCCACTCAACGGCTCCAATGCTGTGTGTCAATCATTGTTAACAAGGAAAATACGATGAAAACTCTCACCATTGGTACCGCGCTACTCGGCGCTCTGTTAATCACCACCGCTTGTGCAAATGACGGGGATCGCAAGGGCCCGCCGCCAAGTTTTAGCGATATCGATTCAAATAGCGATGGCTACATCACCACTGATGAAGCCAAAGGGCCGTTAGCCCGTGATTTTAGCACTATTGATGCCGATGGCGATGGAAAAGTCACCGAGGCGGAACTCTCACAATTTATGAGTGACCACCGTCCACCGGCTCGCGACTAACGAACTTAACGCCCACTTAAGACGCGCTCTTAGTGGGCGTTTTTTATCGCTATCATCCCTATGATTTCACCTATGGGCACGGTATGCTGAAGGCACTTTCTACCAAGGACGCACAATGAACAAAGTCACACTCTCCGGCCATATCATTATTCCCTTCGAAGATCGTAGTATCGTATTGGCCGAACTGGAGACACACTGTAGACTCACTCGAAATGAGCCGGGCTGCCTGTGCTTTGAGGTCACGCAAAATCCTGACGACATCCATCGATTTGATGTGTATGAAGAGTTTGTCGATCATGAAGCATTTCTGCAGCATCAACGACGAGTACAAGAGTCACAGTGGGGAAAAGTGACTCAGAATGTCGCAAGATATTACGACATCACTGAATCCTAGCTAGAGGGCGTTAAGGCGACTTTGCCTTGAGGTTCATTGAATCAATCATGCCTATCAAGCATTCCAGTGCCACCGCGACATCGTCTTGATTCACTTGTTCTTTAGGATGGTGGCTAATGCCTTTCTCACAGCGAACAAACAACATTGCGATGTCGGTCACGTTCGCCATCACCATGGCATCATGGCCTGCGCCACTCGGCAAACAGCGCGCCGTTTGAGCGGTCACCGACTCAACGACTGAGGCCCATTGCTGCTGCAAGGCGGCATCACACAGGACCGCTTGCGCTTGATATATCTTGTCACTGTCGAAATGTAGGCGACGTTTTTTCGCAATCAAGTTCAACTCGTTGATGACGACCTCACAACACGCCTCCAGCGTCGGCTGATTGAGAGAGCGAATGTCCAGAGTAAACTCGACTGCACCTGGGATCACGTTCACCGCACCCGGTGCGACGGATAGTTTACCCACCGTCGCGACAATCTCTTGCTCTCGGGCAAAACGTTCAATAAAATTCACCATTTCAGCCGCGCCGCACAGCGCATCCTGACGCAAATCTATCGGTACTGTGCCTGCGTGTCCCGCTATGCCCTCTACCTTGCAGGTAAAACGTTTTGCCCCGGCAATACCGGTCACTATACCGACGGGCAATGACTCTGCTTCTAGCACTGGGCCTTGCTCAATATGCACTTCCAAATAGGCAAGCAGATCGTTACGCGCGTCGTTACCTGCGAGACTCGGCGCCAGTCCAAACTGGCGCATGGCGTCTGCCATGGTCATACCATCGGCATCCGCGATATCGAGCCAGTTGGGATCAAACTGCCCTGCAACACTACTCGATCCAATGAGCGTGGTGTTAAAACGCATCCCTTCTTCGTCTGCAAATGCCACCACATCGATGTGGAACGGAAAGCGGCACTCTTTTAGTTGCGACAGTGCTTCAATCGCGAGAATAATACCGAGGTTGCCATCGTATTTACCTGCATTTCTGACCGTGTCACTGTGAGAGCCCAGCACCAATGCTTTCGCCTCAGGGTCGCTGCCTACTTTGCGCCCCCACTGGTTGCCTACACTGTCTTGCCAGGTTTCTAGTCCCGCATCGCACATCCATTTCGCGATCAGATCGTGGGCACTTCGATGCTCTTTGGTCAGGTATCCGCGTGTCAGCGCACCCCGTTCCGCGCTGCACTGAGCGAGTTGGTCGGCTTGAGCCATAATGCGATCAGCACCGATGCTCATCGCTTGGTGCCTCTTATCATCCACTGTATCTACACTCATGGCTGCTCCTTATTGATAATGCGCCATAGCCGCCAGAACTGCCTGACCGGGAATGATGTCCGCTTGGTGTTTGATCAGCACCGCTTCCAGCGCCGCCAAGGTGGTCAATACGCACTCTTGCCTCGCGTTGAACCCCATAGTACCGATGCGCCAGATCTTGCCATGCAGTGGGCCAAACGAGGTACCAATCTCGATACCAAACCGGTGCAGCAGTTCAAGACGCACCGCATCGCCATCGACCTCACCCGCTGCTTTTTTAACGCTCGGTATTGCCACACCGACCACGTTATTCATTTTGTAATTTTGATTGCCAAATAGCTCTAGCCCCATCGCGCGAAGCCCCGATGCCATCGCGTCTCCCGCTTGCTTGTGACGCGCGATGACCTGCTCTGGGCCCTCTTCAAGGAACAGTCTTGCACACTCGCGTGCGGCATAAAGCATGCTGGTGGCTTCAGTATGGTGGTTAAGGCGCTCTGGCCCCCAATAATCCATCACCATGGCTAAATCAAAGTAGTTCGATTGGATTGGTGCTTCTTCACCATCAACGTGGTGAGCGGCACGAATGCCCGCTTCGACGTGTTTACGACTGTTGATTAGCGCAGCGCAGCGCTCGCTCAGCGTAATCGGCGCTGAGCCCGAAGGTCCGCCTAAACATTTCTGCAGCCCTGCTGACACCGCATCGAGATGCCAATCATCGACATACAATTCATTACCGGCAATCGACGCAGTGGCATCACAATAGAACAGCACACCATAGCGCTGACACAGCTCGCCCATCTCAGCCAACGGTTGGTTCATGGTCGTGGAGGTGTCCCCTTGAACAGTGGCGAGCAATGTTGGCTGAAAGGTTTTGATCGCCTGTTCAATTTGCTCTGGCGCGCACACTTCACCCCACTCAATATCGATGGTTTTCACCACAGCGCCAACCCGAGTCGCAATTTCGCACAATAAGTGACCAAAGCGGCCAATGACGGGGATCAGCACTTTGTCGCCCGGTTTTAACACCGACACTAACACCGCCTCAATCCCCGCGCGCGCAGTGCCATCCACCAGCATCGTCTGCGGGTTTTGGGTGTGAAAAACGCCGCGATAGAGTGACTGTACTTGGTTCATGTAACCGGTCATCACAGGGTCATACTGACCAATCAGTGACTGAGCGATGGCCTGATGCACGCGAGGATAAGCGTTGATTGGCCCCGGCCCCATCAAAAGGCGTTGCGGTGGGTTAAGTGTTTCAAATAGCTCATTGGCCTGTGACATTATTGTTCTCCTACAAAACTTTGGCCATCGCTACGCGGATCGCTACTGGCGATGGCTCTTCCTTGTTCATCCAGCACAATGGCGCCAGCATGGCCCATCAGCTCGTTATTATCGTCGACGGTGGTGACGTCGTGACCGAGCGCTACCAATTCAGCGCCGCAGCGTTGGTCAAGTGAGCGCTCTAAGCGTAAGTTGTGTGTGGCATCGCCCCACGTGCGCCCCAACAGCCAGCGTGGCTCTGAGATCGCCTTATCCAAGGGGTAAGATTGATAGTGGTAGCGGCTAAATAGGCACGCTTGCGTTTGGGGCTGACCTTCACCGCCCATTGTGCCGTAGCTCATTCTGCGGCCATCACTGAGCTCAGCATAAGCAGGGTTGAGAGTATGGAAAGGCTTCTTGTTGGGTGCCAATACATTGTGATGTTGCGCATCCAGAGAAAAACTCTTGGAGCGGATATTCCATAGTACTCCGGTCTTTGGCAGCACAACACCGGACCCAAACTCCCAGTAAATGCTTTGAATAAAGCTGACCATGGTGCCGTATTGATCACTGGCCCCCATCCAGATCGTATCGCCGGGTTTGGCTTGGTGAGGCCAAGCTAGGGCGCGGTTAGGATTCACGGCAGCAGTACATTTAGCCACCTTGTCGTCACTGAGCCAATGCTGCAAAGGCTCTCGCAATGACGCCTCATCACACACCTCTCGATCACGAATCAGAAACGCTTGTTTAGTGGCTTCAACGAGGCAGTGAATGTGCTCCACTTCGGTCTGAGCGTTGACCGCTAAACGATCGTAGATAGCCAAAATCAGCAGTGACGCCACCCCTTGGGTCGGTGCACCAAAGTTATACAGTGTGCCTTTGGAGGTCTTGACATGCAGTGGCTGCATCACTTTAGCGCGAAATTGATGAAAGTCTTCAAGACGGATAGGGCTACCCATCGCGGCTAGATCATCGGCCATCGACTGCGCCAAATCTCCGCGATAGAAATCCTCTAGTCCTTTTTCTGCCAGCATCGATAGGGTATTGGCCAGCGCCGAATTGCAGATACGATCGCCGACCTTGAGCGTCTCACCTTGACTCAGATAAATATCGGCAAACCCGTCTAGCGAAGCCAGTCGCTGATAGGTTTTTTCACTGGCATTGACCAAGCTTTGCGTCGCGGTGATCCCCTCGTGCGCGGCATCGATCGCGGGGGTGAGCAATCTATCCAGCGTCATATTGCCATGATCATACTCAAGCG
The DNA here is from genome assembly GCF_059834135.1 of Vibrio sp. R10-SG-ISO4. NCBI lineage: Bacteria > Pseudomonadati > Pseudomonadota > Gammaproteobacteria > Vibrionales > Vibrionaceae > Vibrio > Vibrio sp. R10-SG-ISO4. The sequence goes on along the minus strand of NZ_JCBDHJ010000017.1, from coordinate 135,023 downwards.
CTGCTTGCCAACCTGCGACCGTGCCCGCCATCGTGATGGCCGAAAGCGCGCCATGATCGGGCAGTTCATCACCCAGAGATCGGTAGGCGTTAACATCCACCTGCGCCGCCGCATCGCCGCTACCATCAATCGCGACTGGGGCTTGGCCTTGTTTCGCAATCAACCAAAATCCATCCCCTCCGATGCTATTCATATGGGGGTATTGGACTGAGATCATCGCAGCGGCGGCAACCATCGCTTCACTGGCCGTGCCACCGGCGTCTAAAATCGCTTGGCCAACTTCGGCGGCTTTATGATGTGGGGCGGTAAACGCGGTTTGATGCTTCATCGGCCACTCCTTGGCTCGTGTCTAGGTTGAGTTGCATGGCAGTCTGGATAAGGGCACGTTCACTGTGCGCACCGCCAATAAACGAGAGTCCGCACGGCATCGCTGCTGCGGCGTTAGGGAGATGCAATTGCGGTAAGCCAGAGAGCCCAGCAAGACTCGTCAGACCCATAAGCTGGCTGCGATAAACGGCCAATTCATTAGCTGGCATGGTCAGTTTCGGCGCTCCGGCGGGCGTGGTAGGCAGTAGCCACCATAACGCATGGTCTTCCATATGCTCCACTAACGCCTGTTTGAATCGCTGTTGCTCATCACAAGCCGCTGTATACTGTGACTCGGTCAAGGTTCTTGCCCACTCGACGCGCGTTGCAATCGCCGGGTCCAAGCTCTCCCCATAGCGCTCTAGCCACTCACCGTGTTGGCGAATGATCTCGAAACCTTGCAGGGTACGAAACAGGTGACTTAACTGATCGAGCGTCCATCCCGCACGCGCAAGATAGTCACCTTGTTGAATCTTTACACCCGATGCTTCGAGGCGCGTTAACTGCTCGGTGTGATCGGCACTCATAAGAGCACGGCACTGCTCATCAAGATAGAAGGACCGTTGGTGAGGTGCTGCACCGTGGTCAGTCGACAAGCTCGTCCATACTCGCTCCATCATCGCCAAATCTCTGGTGAAAATACCGGCAGTGTCAAAGCGAGCCGCCAGTTCAAAGCAATGTTGAAGGCTCAACGCACCATGCGTCGGCCTCAACCCATACAGCCCACAATAACTGGCCGGGACACGTACTGAACCACCGGTATCCGTGCCGATTGAAAAATCGCAATCTCCAGTTGCTACCGCCACCGCACTGCCGCTCGATGAGCCACCTGGAATCGCGTCAGGCGCTTTGGGGTTCACTGGCGTGCCGTAATGGATATTTTGACCGTTTAAGCTGTACGCCAGCTCATCGGTCTGTACTCGCCCAACACACTCTGCACCACTCTCAAGCAAAGTGGTAATGAGCGGCGATGTGTGGCTGGCAACATCATGAGTGGCTAACCACTGTGGATTGCCTGCCCCCGTTCGGTAGCCTTTTACATCAAACAGATCTTTAAAGACAAACCGAGTGCCACTCAGTCGGCCTTTTTTTGTCGGCGCCAAAGAGTGTGGCCCTTGCGCGCAATAAATTCGAGTATCCTTACTCATCATCTTTCCTTAATGGTTGCACCGATTAGCGCGCTTAAAGCGCGGCGGCTTTTACCTCTCCGCTCTGCTTGGCGTAACGGTTAGCCAGCACGGCGCAATAGAAAATCTGGATTGGGTGATACAACATGATCGGTAGTAGCAACATACTGAGCGTTGGATCGGTTCCAAAAATGACTTTCGCCATCGGGATCCCGGCAGCTAATGTCTTTTTGGTACCACAAAACACCGCCGCCACTTCATCAGGAAGATCGAAACCGGCTTTTCTTGCTCCCCACTGAATGGAGTGGACCATCACCAACAAAATCACCACACACAGCGCAATCGCCGTCAACAGCAACCCCGCAGAGAATTCACTCCAGATACCGTTAATAACAGAATCACAAAAGGCGTTGTAAACGATCAAAAGAATCACATACTTATCGACTTTATTGACCACCGCTTTGTGTTTCTCCGTCCAAGCCAGCAGGTAAGGACGAAGGAGCTGGCCTAAAATCATCGGAACCAAAAGTAACTTAGCGATCGACAACACGGAGTCGAGCAGATTGAGTGATACCCCTTCAAAGCCCATAAAGAGCTGAATCAAAGCTGGGGTGATCACCACACCAATAATGCTCGATAGCGACGCGTTAAAGATCGCCCCCGGCACGTTTCCCTTACCGACACTCGTCATCGCAACCGATGACGAGATGGTGCTCGGCAGAACCAAGAGATAACAAAATCCAAACGCTAGAGCCGCTGGCATGGTTGCGATAAAGAGATCGCCAAACACTACCCATAAAATTGGGTATGCCACAAACGTCGCCACCTGGATGTAAATGTGCAGGCGCCAATTGGTCAACCCCGCTTTAATCGCTTGTGGCGATAACCCCAGACCATGAAGAAAGAAGACAATGGCAACCCCCACCGCCGTCAATTGGTCCAAGTGAATCGGCCCGCCGGAGCGTCCAATCTCTGCCGTGATCGTCGCAAGCGCTATCGCGACCACCATGCCGACCAAAAACCACTCTTTCTTAAGTTTTGCTAATAGATTCATTTTGTTTGTTGAGCTCTCAATCAAAGTTAAATAATCATTGTATACAATCATCAATACAAAGATTGTGCCACAATTAAATGGCAGCAGAGCTACACCGAACCACAAATTACTCATCGCTCATTGCACTTAAAGTAAGCATTTATGCTTTATAAAGGTGCAAATCGGGCCGATTTATCACTCGATTGCGTACCTGATTGAGTTTTGAAGGGATCACAACATGGTATACATATTGCTACCATGAATTGTATACAAACAAATAGAGAGTCATCATGTCGAACGACGAAAAGATTTATCAAAAGATGCTCAAAGCCATTGTTGAGCATCAGCTTCCGCCCGGTGAGCGTTTGCCCGAAGACAAGTTATCGGAAGCGTTTGGGGTGAGCCGTACCGGGATACGCAAAGTGCTACAGCGCCTCGCGATTGAACGTTTTGTCGTGATTCAGCCGAATAAAGGCGCACAGGTCAGTCGTCCGAGTCGTCAAGAGGCGGAAGAAGTATTGGATAGCCGCATTACATTAGAACCTCTGCTGCTCGGTGAGATTTCGGACAATTGGGATCTCAAAGTGTCGCAACGTTTTCGCGATATGGTGGCGCAAGAGAAGCAAGCCGAACAAGACGGCGATTTAGCCCGTTCCATTCAATTGACGGCGAAGTTCCATTATGAGCTTGCTCATATGGGCAACAACTCGGTCTTAGCTGAGTTTATCGAGCAGTTATGCTACCGCTCATCCTTGGTTATCGCCGCCTACGGTACCAGAGAGAGCGTGAGTTGTGATTGTGGCGATCATCTTGAGCTGATTGATTTGCTCGACACCCATCAAGTCGACAAGGCGCAGCAGTGGATGCGACACCATTTGATCCATATTAAGCGGTCGATTTCATTAACAGGTAAAAAAGATGCCCACGTTGATTTTACTCAGCTGTTTGCCAACATGGACTCGTAAAGGTGCGCTATGAAAATCCAACTGATTAACCCAAACACCAGCGTTACCATGACAGATAAAATTGCCCAATCGGCTTTGACTGTCGCGCTACCCTCTAGCGACATCCTCGCTCGCTGTCCTGAGCACGGCCCTGAAAGCATTGAATGTGCGTTGGATGAAACCATCGCCTCTGCGGCCTTACTCGATCTTATCGCTGACGGGGAGAAACAAGGCGTCGATGCGCATATCATTGCGTGCTTTGGCGATCCCGCGCTTGATGCTGCGCGCGAAATAGCGCAAGCGCCTGTCATCGGCATCGCCGGCGCGGCTTTTCAAATCGCCAGTTTGGTCTCGCATCGATTTGGTGTGGTCACCACCCTCTCTCGCACCGTCCCCACCGCCCACCATCTTTTGCAGCGCTACGGCTATGCGCATCTCTGTACCGGTGTGCGCGCAACCGACATTGCCGTGCTTGCCTTGGAATCGGTGCATACCTCGCTGTATGAACAGTTGCGCCAAGAGTGCCGTCAAGCGCTTTCGCAAGATGGGGCTGAAGCCATCGTATTGGGCTGTGCGGGCATGTCAGATCTTGCGGCGGAACTGAGTCAAGATCTCCAAGTCCCGGTGATTGATGGCGTCACTGCCGCGGTCAAGCTTGCGGAGTCTTTGTACAGCTTACAACTTAACACGGCCAAGTGCGGTCATTATGGCGCGCCGATAGGTAAAGCCTTTCACGGCCGCTATCAGCACTGGAGTCAATAAAAAACTTAAGGGATACAAATGGATATGGATAATCCAAGAAATTATACAGGCTATGGACGCGATAACGTCCCTGATGCTAAGTGGCCAAATGGGGCAAAGATTGCGCTGCAATTCGTCTTGAACTACGAAGAAGGCGGCGAGAACTGCGTATTGCATGGCGACGCACATTCGGAAACCTTCTTGTCCGAAATCGCTGGCGCGAGCGCTTACCCTGATAGACACATGAGTATGGAATCCTTGTACGAATACGGCTCTCGGGTCGGCGTGTGGCGAATTCTCGATGAGTTCAAAGCGCGAGGTCTTCCTCTCACCGCCTTTGCCGTCGCGACAGCCTTGCAAAGAAACCCAGATGTGGCCAACGCATTACTCGACGATGGCCATGAAATTGCCTGTCACGGCTTGAAATGGATTCACTATCAAGACGCACCGATTGAGAAAGAGCGTGAAGATATGGTGCAAGCGCTCCAAATCATAGAGACGCTCACAGGAAAAAAACCGATCGGCTGGTACACAGGACGTGACTCCCCCAATACGCGCGCTCTCGTGGCCGAGCATGACCACCTCCTCTACGACTCTGACTATTATGGGGATGACCTGCCGTTTTGGACGCAAGTACCCGATGCACAAAAGCCCAGACAAACGCGGCCTCATCTGATTGTGCCGTACACGCTGGATACCAATGACATGCGATTTGCCTCCCCTTATGGATTCAGTCATGGGGAAGAGTTTTATCAATACCTCAAGGACAACTTCGATTGCCTCTACCAAGAAGGGCAAAGCAAACCGAAAATGATGTCAATTGGCCTGCATTGTCGCATCATAGGCAAACCTAGTCGCTTTATGGCACTGAAAAAGTTCCTCGACTACGTGCAATCCCATTCGGGTGTGTGGATCGCCACGCGAGAGCAAATCGCCCGTCACTGGATAGAGCATCATCCGCCAACCTAATTTCTGTTTTGCCGCTGCGGTGCCTTCCTACCCGGCGGTTTTTTCTTTCTCTACCCCCAAAACGGGTCAACTGCACCAAGTCTATGCAACTTAGCGACTTCGTCTCTTGACCATTCTGACATAAGCCATTGTATTTATTCATTTATCGATCCAATTTATGAATGGCACAATGGTTGCTAACTTGATCAATACAATGTCAACAATATTGTATACAAGGAAGTCAACATGTCTCACAAGGAAAACAGTGACCTGATTTATGCACTGGAAGATCGCCCCGCAACGGGTCAAGCGCTCTATGCAGGTCTGCAACACGTACTGGCAAGTTTCGTCGGTATTATTACTCCAACGCTCATCATTGGTGGCGTGCTCGGCCTTGGCCAGCATATTCCCTATCTCATTAGTATGGCGCTGATTGTTTCGGGTGTCGGTACCTTTATTCAGGCCCGTCGCATCGGACCGATTGGCGCTGGCATGATCTGTGTCCAAGGGACCAGCTTTGCGTTTCTTAGCGCCGTACTCGCGGCCGGGTTCATTGCTAAATCTCAAGGGGGTGGCCCAGAAGAGATTCTCGCGATGATCTTCGGTGTCTGTTTTGTCGGTGCGTTTATTGAAATTGCGTTATCTCAGTTCATCGACAAACTGCAACTTATCATTACTCCTGTGGTCACAGGGATCGTCGTCACCACTATCGGCATCTCATTGATTAAAGTCGGCATGACAGATTTAGCCGGTGGCGTCAAAGCGCCCAACTTTGGCGATTGGCACAACTTAGTGCTCGGCGCACTGGTTCTTGTCACTATCATTGCGCTTAACCGTTCAAAAAACCTGATGGTGCGTTTATCGTCCATATTGGTGGGTATGGTGGTCGGTTATCTCGCCGCCGCGTCGATGGGTATGGTCAATTTCGACAATGCCTTTAATCAGCCGCTACTTAGCATCCCTCAACCGTTCAAATACGGCTTCGATTTCGATTGGTATGCCTTTATTCCCGTTGCCGTTATCTACGCAATTACCGCGATAGAATCGACAGGTGACATTACCGCCAATTGCATGATCACCAAACAACCGGTCTCTGGTGAAGGCTATTTGAAGCGCATTAAAGCAGGGATTCTAGGGGATGGGGTCAACTCTATGCTGGCGGCGATTTTCAACACCTTTCCAAATACCACCTTTAGCCAAAACAATAGCGTCATTCACTTAACTGGTATCGCCAGTCGTTACGTGGGTTATTTTGTGGCACTGATTTTGGTGGTGCTAGGCCTCTTCCCCATCATTGGTGGCGTGTTAACCACCATACCGAAACCCGTCATCGGCGGCGCAACGCTGGTCATGTTTGGCACGGTGGCAGCGGCTGGGATTAAAATCATCGCGCGCGAGAAATTGGATCGTCGCAACTTGATGATTTTGGCTGTCTCGTTTGGCTTTGGTCTCGGTGTCATGCTCGTGCCAGACATCTTGGGCCAAATGCCTAAACTGGTGCAAAGCGTGTTCGGCTCTCCCGTCACAACCAGCGGTATTGCGGCGATCATTATGACGTTGGTCCTCCCCACTCAGCCAAAGGCGGAAGCTACGCTCTCTACCGACGCTGAATCGGTCGCTTAACGACACTTTAACTAAAAAACGCCCGCCTCTTTTTCAGAGGCGGGCGTTTTTAGTGGTGTCAATGCTGATTCATCGAGCACTGGTACTTATGCAGTGGTACTTATGCAGTGGAATTCAAGCACTGGAAAGATTAGCCGGTTGCGCTTTTACTCGCGCGATAAAGGCATTCTCTGTCACCGGTTTTGAAATCAAATAGCCTTGAATGTAATCAAAACCCACCTCATTCAAGCGCTCCAACTCTTGCACTGTTTCGACCCCTTCAACAATCGGGGTGATGTGCAGTGCATGACAAAACACCAAAATCCCTTTCAATATACCGATGTCCACTTCACGTAGCCCGTGGCGCACAAAACTTTGGTCAACTTTTAGGGTATCGACCGGCAAACGCTGTAAATAGGTCAATGACGAATAGCCAGTGCCGAAATCATCTATCGAGAAACGAATACCCAACAAACGGCACTTCTTAATCATGTTCGACACGTGATTCAAATCTTCAAGCGCGTGCGTCTCTAGGATCTCGATTTCAAGCAAACCTTGTTTGATGTTTGGGTAACGCGCCAGTTTGTCTTGTAGTATCTCAAACAGGTCGGTTTGACTGAAATATTCGTGGCTGAGGTTGATGCTCAAATTAAGCGCTAAGCCCGCCTCACACCAGGCATCTAGCGTCTCCATCGCGCGCTCAATCACCCAATCATCGATCTGTTTAAAGAGGCCTAAACGATGCACTTCTGGCAAGAACATATTGGGGGTTAAAAAGCCTTTGACCGGATGATTCCAGCGAATAAGGGCTTCAGCGCCGACGATTTTCTTCTGCTTAGAGCTGGCTTTGGGTTGGAAGTAGAGCTCCAACTCATTGCGGTGGATCGCGCCGATTACCTCAGTGATAAACTCATTGTCGGACGCTTTTTGATCCTGAGTATTGTCAAGGCATACCGCTTGGTTCCCGCCTCGCATTTTTGCTTCATAGGATGACAGTTCCGCACGGCGCAAAAGCTGCTCCGGCTCCGTCACCCCTTCTGCTGGGTAGAGTGAGATCCCGACACTGACACTTAGCGGTATCGTATTGCCTAAAATGTTAACCGCTTCTGGCAACTGGCGCTGAATGTCTCGGATGGTTTGGCTAGCGTGCGTCTCGCCATAGACGACCAAATAAAATTCATCGCCCCCCAATCGCAGCGCTTGACCGGACTCGCCCACTAGACGGTTCAATTTATCCAACACGATGTCAATACAGTGATCCCCAGCAGTGTGTCCATAGGTTTCGTTGATGTAGCGGAAATTATCGATATCAAAAAAGCCAACCGCAGTTTGACCGCCGACAAACTCGCTTTTGGACATCACATCCGTCAAATAGGTAAAGAGTTTGACGCGATTCCCCAAGCCGTTGGTCGGATCTTGATAAGCAATCTGCTCGATAATGCGCTCTTGTGTTTTACTTCGGGTGATGTCGATGGATGAACCACAGATGGCGTAGATGTCGCCCTTGTCATTCATCAAGGGGACTTTACGCGTATGCACGATCATCTTCTTGCCGACATCTTCATGCCAATAGGTTTCTTCACTGCTGTAGGGCTTTTTCGAATTGACCACTAACTGATCGACGCTTGAAATACGCGTTGCTACGTTTTCATCAAATAAGTCATAGTCGTCTTTGCCCAGCACCTCGTCTTCGTCCAAAGAGAGGTTTTGGCACATTTTTTTATTCGCAAACAGATATCTACCATGCTCATCCTTGAGGTAGATGTAAGAGTCTAAGCTGTTCAATATCGACTTTAATTTGTCTTCATCTTGCTCTGCGGTGCGCTTTTTCACCCATGCAAGCAGTGCCAAGGTCGTTAAGATGATAAATACCAAGCCAAACAGCGTCATGACTTCGACATAGTAGCGACTTAATATCGGCTCGGGTTTGCCCAATATGTGGCTGCCTGAGGGCAAGTCGCGCTCTTTAATACCAAAACGTTTGAGCTGAGCATAATCAAACAGCGCCTTAGTAGGCGGCTGAACCACCATGTCCTCTTCAATAAAATAGCCACGATGAAAGTATCGGTGAGCAAGCTCTCCCGCCAGTGCCGCATGAGCGCGGTGATCCACCACTAATCCACCCAGTAACCCTTGACCAATACCGTGTTGATAAGGATGGACGATCGGCGCAGTGGTAGCATCAGTGATAAGATGCACCGACTCATCAAAAGAGAGGGCCACGTTGTTCTTGTCTCGATAAGCCGAAATCAGCAGGACCACACTGTTATGTGCATCAATCGACGCCATGTCCTCTATCAATTCACCCCAAGCAAGCGTCGCTAAATCGAGTTTTTTCCAATTAAAATCGGGGTAGTCTGCGATAGTGCGAAACAGTTTCTCAAAGTCGGCACGCCCTGAGGTAGTACCATCCACTAACAGATGAATGTTCTCCACGTGGGGCATCGCCTCTTGGATAAACTGTATATTTTCATCAAATGACACAGCTTCAATCACGCCTGATACCTGCTTGTCTCCTTTGAGAGATAAGGCAAGCTCAACATTGTTGACACCCAAAAACACAATCGGCAGGTCACGAAACAGCCCTTGCCGCTCAGAGAGTACAAATCTTAGCGCATTGTCGTCCACCGTGATCACCATGTCGTATTTCTGGCTGTTGAGAAATTGGTAGGAGATCGCTCTTTTATAATTGGCGACACTGACGACATCATAAACGAGTTTGCTGTACATATAAGAGACATCGAGAAGGACTGAATCTCGGTCTAACACTTCGTTTAAGCCATAAGAGATATCGGCGTAGGTAGGAAAGTTGGGATCGTAGGATTTGATCACAAGAATGCGAGCATGGTCTATATCACTAGCTAAACTTTTCAGTGAGACCACTAAGCACATCAGTACACACCAGCAAGTAAAGCGTCCAAGGCCTAGATTCATCCATTACTCCAGTTTTGCGCGTTATCCTTTATCATCCGTCACTCAGCATTTGATGTTTAGCGTATTTCATTTTTGCAATGAATCTACGCAATTTATGCGATTTCTTCAATAAATGAATAGCCTATAACCTTCATTTTCGCAACGCAAGCGGCGCGAGTCTGCCACATTTCCCCTAAGCTTGAGCCAGGTCATTTTTTCTGTAGAAAATCCAAGTTAGGTTGAAAAATGTAACAACAACCAAACAGGGATGAAACATATGGAGCTCAAAAAAGATCCTCGCTGCTATACAGACGTTTGTATCGACGGTCGTTGGTTTCACCACGATCACTGCACGACTCGAGTCTACATGCTTAAGGGCGGTGCAGAGTGCGAGCTGGAGCTTGCAAAAACCCCCTCTACCGAAGATGAGCTTGTGCACTTAATTACTCAACAACAAAGTTAGTTTGTAGAAGTCGCTCTCACTCTTTGGTTTATCCGTCTATATCAACTTTTCTTTCACATTGATGAGACAAAAGCGACACGGTTTGTTCATAAGTCCTCCTTAGACTAGAGCCACATTCATCAAGGAGGATTTACTTTGTCTTTTCAATCTCATACCGCGCCTTTTGCTCTTCGTACATTGGCGATCACCGGCGTGTTGACCGCCCTTTCCGCTTGCTCATCACCTACAGAACAAAACAGTACGCTTGTTCCTGCGCTGAGTTGTACAGCAACTGTCGCACCTTCGCAAAGTGAGACTTCTATTGCAGGTTTAACGCTTGTGGGTCGATACGCGGCCGATGCGCCGTTTGCCACCTCGGCCGCTGAAATCGTCAAATACGATGCCTGCACTGACCAACTATTTGTTGTTAACGCACAGGCCAAGAAAGTCGATGTACTCACGCTTAGTCACGATCATGCCCCCAGTTTGAAGACGCAACTCGATCTTCAGCAAGCGGCGACACACGCAGGCATTGAGATTGGCGCAGCCAATAGTGTCTCAACGCATCAGGGGTGGATCGCGGTCGCGATTGAAAACAGCATCAAGCAAGAAGCGGGCATCATCGCTCTCTACCGCGGTGATACGTTTGAGCTGCTGACCACCTACCCTGCTGGCGCACTGCCAGATATGGTGAGTTTCTCCAAAGACGGTCGATATATCGCGGCCGCCAACGAGGGAGAACCCAACAGCGATTACAGCGTCGATCCAGAAGGCAGTGTCACCCTCATCGACCTTTCAACGGGTTATCAAAATGCGATTGTCACGCAAATTGGCTTTACCGATTTCAATGAAGGTGGCGTCCGTCACGACGAATTGGGTAGTGATGTTCGACTCTCCGCTCCAGGTGCCAGCGTGGCCCAAGATCTCGAGCCGGAATACCTTGCCTTTGATGACAAAGGTCAGCTATTTGTGGCGCTGCAAGAGAACAACGCCCTCGCGAAAATTGATGTGACGACAGGCCGAGTTGAGGCCATTTATGGACTGGGCGGGAAATCCTGGTCTACCGCCACTCTTGATGCTTCAAACAAAGATAAAAGGCTCGGTCATTTTCAATCCTACCCACAGCTGGTTGGCCTTTATATGCCCGACTCCATTGCCACCTATTCAGTCGATGGCGTCAGCTATATCGTTACCGCGAACGAAGGGGATGGCCGCGAGTATGGTTTCGATAGCACTCAACAGCAATGCGATACCAAGGGCTACCAATGGGATGGCGACGATTACTCTGGCACCGCTGATTATGGTTCAAAAGTCGATTTTTGTATCGCGTATAGCGATGAATTACGAGGCAAAAAACTCAAGGTGAGTGACGATCATCCACTGGCTCTCGCGTTAAAAGATAATCAGCAGCTCGCACGATTAAAGGTGATCGACCCAGGCAAGACGTTACAGAAAGATGAGGTTGTCGAGGCGTTTGGCGCGCGATCGTTTTCTATTTGGAATGAGCAAGGCGAACGCGTTTACGATAGTGGCGATCAATTTGCACAGATTGTCTTCGCCACGCAGCCGGAGCACTTCAACAGCACCAATGACAACAACGACAGTGCAGACGACCGCAGTGATGATAAGGGCGTCGAACCTGAAGCGATCGAAGTGGCTCAGATTAACGACCGTCACTACGCGTTTATTGGCTTAGAACGTCAAGGCGGTATCATGGTGTATGACGTCACGGACCCTAGCGATGCGATGTTCCTTCACTATGTGAACCCGCGTGATTTTAACCAACCTGTCTGCACCAAAGTCGATGAGGGAGAATGTGACAACGAGACCTACAACCCTAAAGCCGGTGATTTAGGCCCTGAGTCGATTCATTATTTCACTCGAGCTGGCGAGCACTTTATCGCGGTCGGCAATGAAGTCAGCGGCACAACCTCGATTTTTCACATTGATTTGTAACTCTGCTCAATTGAGGCCGTCGTAACAGACGGCCTACTTAGCCTCAAGAATTCGCTGTCTAAAGCGAGCCTTCCTCAAGCGCCATTGCCACCGCTTCTGCCGCGTGAATGGCGACGGTGTCGAATAAAGCCACTGAGGTGTCTTGCTGTTTGACCAACAATCCTATTTCGGTGCAGCCCAGAATCACCCCTTGTGCGCCGGCTGCCGCTAACTCATCAATAATGGTGTGATAATCGTTTTTCGAGCGTGGATTGAGCGTTCCCAAGCAGAGCTCTTGATAAATCACGTCATGTACCAATCGGCGCTGCACGCCGTTGGGCACCAACACCTCAATACCAAATTTATCCGTTAACCTTTGTTTGTAGAACGCTTGTTCCATCGTAAATGCGGTGCCGAGTAATCCCACTTTTTCGATACCTTGCGCCTGAAGTGCACGCCCCGTTGCATCGGCAATGTGTAAGAGAGGAATCGACACGGCGCGCTCAACCTGCTCCGCCACCTTGTGCATCGTGTTGGTCGCTATGATGAAAAAATCGGCGCCAGCACGTTCGAGCGATTGCGCTGCCTGCGCCAATATCCCCCCCGTTGCCTCCCACTCACCTTGGTGTTGCAACGCTTCAATTTGTGCAAAGTCGACACTGTGGATAATCACTTTTGCGGAGTGCAAACCACCAAGCGCGGCTTTCACTCCCTGGTTGATCTGCGCGTAGTAGGTTGCCGTTGACTCCCAACTCATGCCGCCAATCACGCCTATGGTTTTCATACTCTGTCCTTGTGAATTCGAATCATGCTCTTAGCCCACTCTATAGCAGGCATAGATCGCTCGCAAGCACCCGTTGGGTTGGTCGAATGCCAGGCCAACCCATTCTCAGTGCGTAAAAAAGCCCGGCTTAACCCCGGGCTGCCTAACTATCGAATCAAGGTATGGTTCACTATCCGGCAGTGGATGGTTTAATTCGATATAAGAGGGCAAAAAGTACCGGTACTACAATTAACGTGAGTACCGTCGCAAAGCCAAGCCCTGCCATAATGGTGATAGCCATTGAGCCAAAGAAGGCGTCAAACACCAGTGGAATCATGCCAAGAATGGTGGTTAATGCCGCCATACTGACCGGGCGCACACGGGAAATGGCACTGTCAAACACCGCTTGATAAGGATCTTTGCCTGCCGACAGTTCTATGTTGATTTGGTCGAGCAACACAATGCCGTTTTTCAAAATCATGCCACTCAAACTCAGTAACCCAAGAAACGCGGTGAAACTGAACGGCATATCCGTCGCCAGTAAGCCAATCGACACCCCGATAATCGAGAGCGGCACGGTAAACCAGATCACCAATGGCTTACGCAGCGAATTAAACAGCAGCATAGTGATGATGAACATCAATAAGTAGCCCATCGGCAACGAACCAAACAAGGCCTGCTGGGCATCTTTTGATGACTCATACTCGCCGCCCCAAGAGATCTCATAACCCTGTGGCAACGGCAGTGCTTCCACTTTCGGTTGTATGCGGGCAAAAAGGCTGGCCGGTGTTTCATGACCCAACACATCGTGATCGGCGAGTACGGTCAAGGTGCGTTTTCTGTCTCGACGCTGGATGAGCGGCTCTTGCCAATCCAATGCGACGCCGTCAATCACCTGCTCCACTGGCACGTAAGTTTGCAACGTGGGGCTGTAAATTTTGACATTGGCTAACGATTCAAAATCAATGCGCTCTTGCTCGGGCAAACGAGCCAAGATCGGCAACATATGCGTGCCATCCCGCAATAGGCCGATGGTTTTCCCGCCAAATGCCATTTGCAACGTATCGGAAAGGTCTTGTTTCGAGATACCTAATCGGCGCGCCTTCGATTCGTTGAACTGCGGCACCAACTGCTTGGAGCGTTCACGCCAATCATGACGCACATTTCGTGCCCCTTCATCTTGGAGCAGTACGTCTTCCACTTGCAGCGCAATATCACGCAATACTTGAGGATCTGGGCCCGTAATACGCGCTTCAATTTTTGACGCCGGCGATGGGCCAAATTCCATCAGCTTAAACTGGAATGTCGGCTTGTTGAAACTCACAGCCAGAGTCTGATCTAACTCTTCCAGCAAGGTGAACATCGACTCGCGATCGTGGGTGCGCACTTGCAGCTGAGAATACGCTTCATAGCTCTTCTCAGGCTGGTAGGTCAACGCGAAACGTTGCAAGCCTTGACCCGTCGTGGTCGAGACAAACTCGACGTTCTCTTTTGAGCGAATAAACTGCTCAACTTTCTGCGTCTCTTGCAAGGTTTCACGAATGTCGGTGCCTTCCGGCATCCACATATCGACGTAAAACATCGGCGTGTTGGACGGTGGGAAAAACTGCTGTTTAACCAGGCCAAAGCCTCCGACCGCGACCACCAACAGACCAATCATGCTGGCGACAGTCAACCAACGAAAACGCAGGGCGAATTTAAGGCTCGCACCAAAGATGGCAAACAATACCCCTTGGTATGGGTCAGCGTCCTTGTCGTCACTTTGCGGCGCTTCTTTGAGCAACAAGTCAGCCAAGAATGGCGTGAGGGTCAAGGCCGTCACCCAACTTAAGAACAGCGAATAGCAGAGTACCCAAAATAGAGAACCCATAAACTCGCCTGTTGCATCTTCGGACAATCCAATCGGAGCAAACGCGGTAATCGCAATGACCGTCGCACCAAGCAATGGCCACTGGGTTTGTTTGACAATGTCGGTGGCCGCTTCAAGCTTAGATTTACCGCGCTTGAGACCGACCAAAATCCCCTCAACCACCACGATAGCGTTGTCCACCAGCATGCCGAGCGCAATGATCAGTGCCCCTAGCGAAATTCGGTGCAACTCAACGTCATTTTGCTTCATCATAATGAAGGTGCCGAGCACGGTCAGCAGCAGCACAGCGCCAATAATCAACCCGCTACGCAGCCCCATCGCAAATAGCAGTACCACGATCACAATCGCCACGGCTTGGCCTAAGCTGACAATAAAGTCATCGACGGACTTTTCTACTTCCGCCGCTTGATTGTAGAAATACTGGATATCCACACCCGCAGGTTTGATGGTTTCAAGCGCTGACAACTCCGCCTGCAAGGCTTTGCCTACTTCGACAACATTGACGCCCGCGCCAAAAGAGATGGCTAAGTTGATCGCTGGTTCACCATTGAAGGTCAGCACATTGGTCGGTTTCTCCTCAATGCCACGACTGATGGTCGCGACATCCTTGAGACGAATCAGATTCCCCGTATCTCGGCCATGAATGATCAAATCTTGCAGTTCTTGCTCAGAAGTCAATGAACCGTTCGGTCGAATGGTCAGCACTTGACCATTGACCATGATTTCACCCGCCGATTGCACGCTGTTTTGCTGATCGAGCAAGCTCACCACGGAGTTCAAATCAAGATTCAATGCCGCCAATCGCTCCAAAGAGATCTCAACAAACAGTTGCTCTTGCTGATCACCACTGATCGCAACTTTGCCCACCCCAGGCACCAACTCCAGTTCGCGACGTAAATAATCGGCGTAACGTTTCAGTTCGATGTAGTCGTAATCCTGACCGGTCAACATCAACATGACGCCGTAGACATCACCAAAATCATCAATGATCTGAACAGAAGTGACGCCACTGGGCAGATTGGGCTTCAAATCATTGATCTTGCGACGCATTTCATCCCAGATTTGCGGTAATTCATCCGGTCCGTATTCCATTTCCATGCTCACGGTGATTTGTGACATGCCAATGGACGAGGTCGAGGTGATTTTATCGATATACGGCAGTTGACGAATCTCTTTCTCCAGCGGATACGTCAGCTCCTCTTCGACTTCTTGTGAGGTCGCGCCCGGATAGGTGGAGATAATCATGGCGTCTTTGATCGTAAAAGCCGGGTCTTCCAAGCGGCCTAAATCCATGAAAGAGGTGTAGCCACCCACGGCTAAGATGATCAGGAACAACCAACTGATCACTTTGTTCTTGATTGAATATTCGGCAATACTCACAGCTGCGCTCCTGAAATGTCCATGCCTTCTCGTAATTTGCGTAGGTTGGAGTTAATTAATACATCCCCTTGCTCAATACCACTGGCCACCAGCGCGCCTTGTCCTGTAATTTGGTCCACATTGATGGCGTAGCGATGCGCCTTGCCATCTTCCAGTTTCCAGACATAAAAGGCTTGCTGATCGCGCCCGGCATCAATGGCCGTCATCGGTACTTGGTACGCGTTGATTTGACTCAAACCCGCTTTGACCAAATCGACGGATATTTTGGCGCTAGTGCCCGGAAGTAACCGCTGATCCAAAGCGGGCATACTGAGCCATAACTGGTAAGTTTGTGTTTGCGGGTGTAGCTCACTGGTGTGCTCAAGATAGCGCATCGGATAACTGCCACTTAAGCCAGAAAAGGTCGCGACAGGTTGATATTGCTTAGCGTTCACGGTCGGATTTAGCATGGCGAGCACAGAATCGGATACTTCGATTTTCACGTAGACATTATCCGACTGATACAGTGACACCACCGACTCGCCCGGTGTGGCATTTTCAAATTTCTTCTTCTCAACCGACGCAATCACACCATCAAACGGCGCTTTCAAGCGTGTATAGTGCATTTGTGCCTTTGCCAAGCCCAAGTTTGCCTGCGCCAGTTGTAAGTTGGCGCTCAGTTGATCAAGCTCCGCGCTCGAAATCATGTTCTCTTGGCGCAGATTTTCACCGCGTTTTTGCTGTTTAAGCGCCAATTCGTAGCGAACTTGAGCATCAATCAAGGCTTGTTTCGCTTTCGAATCATCGAGCAGCGCGACCACTTGACCTTTAGTGACACTGTCACCCTCTTTCACCAACATGGCGCTGATTTCGCCATCTAAACGAAAAGAGAGTGGTGTCAGTTCTGCGGGCATCACTTGGCCATTGAAATTGCGAAATTGACTCTCGACGGAGTGGTTCACTTCGTATGTTTCAACCAACAGATCATGGCGCGGACGATGCGCATTGTCTGGCGTGCATGCTGCCGTCAGACTGGCCGCCATCACTACCAATGAAAGATGAGAAAACTTCATCAGATCCCTCCCTCTTTGGTCCACGCTTTGACTTGTTGGCCGGGCATCAAGCGTTCCACTCCGGCTTGCACAATCAAGTCTCCTTGGTTAAGACCCGAGGTAATATGGCCTTGCGCATCCACCATCACTTGCACGATTTCCAGCGTTTGGGTTTGTTCATCAAAACGATATAACTCACCATGATGCTGATCACGGCTCACCCAGGCACTGTCATCAATAGCAAACTGACCTTGCAACTTCGCGTTGTGCAGTTTCACCTGACCCGTCATCCCCGGCAGCAAATTAAGCGTTTCAGGGCGAGTGAATGTCAGGCTTGCGCGGTAACTGTTGGTGTCGCTGTCTGGCTCGGTCGAAATCTCTTTGAATTTGGCAGGAATCATGACGTCACGGTGACTATCCATCACTAACACAAAGTCAGAAGAACCAATATGAGACAAACCATAGCGCTCGGCGTAGCTCACAGGAATGGTGAACACCACATCCAGCACATCGTTATTGATGACATTGAGGACCACTTGGTTCGCCGCAACCACTTGATTCTCTTTACTGAACGTAAGGGACACCACCCCATCAAAAGGGGCGACGATCTTCGTGTATTGAAGATCTGTCTTTGCCTGCTCTAGGGCGGCGGAGGCGGCTTTGTATTCTGTCTCACTTTGATCAAACGTATCCACACTGATGAGCTTCTTCTCGTGCAATTGTTTGGCGCGCAAGTAAGCGGTTTTCGCCAACTGGTATTGGGCCAGTTTCGCGTCGTAGGCCAATTGGTAATCGGTGTCATCAAGCTCGGCCAATACCTGACCTTTTTTCACTTCACTGCCCATGCGTACTGCCAAGGTGTCAATTTCACCGGCCACTTGAAAGGACAACTCTGCGCGGTCAGTGGCATCAATATTGGCAATAAACGAGTCAAAACGCTTTTTGTCCAAATCAGGCACTTCCAACAGTTTGACGGGTTTGACCACGGGGTTGGTGACCTCTGAATTAGCGGGATTGCACCCGGCTATCCACGAACTCACCGCAGCGACAAGCGCGAGCTTTGCCAAGGTAGGCATAGACTGTATCGATGTATCCATTATTATCACATCACGATTTATTACACACTCGTGCAGTATATGAGTTTTATTGGCGGGATCAATATTTATTTTCCAGACGTACAATATAAAATTTGTTATAGTGTCTCGGTTTGTCACGCCGCTTAATGAAAGTTGAACTAAGATCTGGTAAAACTGCACTGTTGCAGATGTATGAAAGAAAACGATGACAGAAAGAAAACAAGGTAGACGCAGCGCACAAGACGCTGAGCAAACCAAATGTGAAATCATGAACATCGCCACTGAGCTGTTTTGCGAGCTGGGGTACGAACGCGTGTCGCTACGTAATATCAGTGAAAAAGCGGGCGTGTCTCATAGCCTGATCCGCCATCATTTCGGCAGCAAAGAACAAATTTGGTACGCCATCAGCGACGGCCTGCACCGTTACATGGAAAAGTACATGCGTGCCATCTTGGACAACATGCCCGAAGGGGCACCGCCGAATGTGCAGCTCTATCGTTTTGCGGTCCACTTGTTGGCAAATATGTTGCACTTCAAGCAACCGATCCAACTGATCGCAGACGCCGTGCGCCAAGAAGATGCGCTGTTTGATTACTTTATCGATAACAGTGGTGAAATTGAGAACATCGTCAAATCGCTCGAAACCGAGTACAACCAAGCGCACCCTGAGGCACCCATTAAGATTTTGGAAATGAAGTGGCTGATGATGATGTTTGCCCACGGCGCCGCTAGCCTGACCCCATTTATGAAAGAAACTTGGGCAGATGAAACCAGTGATTATCAGCAGTGTTTACTCAATCACTGGCGCATGTTCAATACCATGATGTCGCGTAAGTTCCATGTGGATCCACAAGACATACTCCACCCCACCAGCGTGGAAGCGCTGATTTTCGATGTGCCGTGTGAGTAATCACGCCTAGCCAACCCAAGGGCTTGTCGGTAACCGCATTCACTTCAGAACCAAAACTTCAGAATCAAAAAAAGCGCCAACTCAGGTTGGCGCTCGTTTCAACTTAAACTCCCCCCATTTAGGCGTTCGACGATTGGCATACCTGCTGCTGCACTTGAACCGGCGCTGGCTCGTAGTGGCTGAGCGTCATGCTAAAGCTGCCTTCGCCTCCGGTGAGGGCGCGTAGACGGCGCGCGTAATCTTGCAGCTCATTAACCGGTGACTTCGCTTGCAAGCGCGTGAAGTTACCGTCAATCGGCACCGTCCCCTCAATCAAACCGCGATTACCCGACAGGTCGCCCGACACATCGCCGACGTTTTGAGTAGGAATTTGCAACTCCATCTGGACAATAGGCTCAAGCACAATCGGATCCGCTTGATTGACCGCATCAAGAAACGCCTTTTTCCCTGCGATGACAAACGCGATCTCTTTGGAGTCCACCGAGTGATATTTTCCATCGTGCACAGTCACTTCGATATCACGAATAGGATTGCCTGAAATCGCACCCTCTTCTAGCGCTTGGCGGATACCCTTTTCAACCGCAGGGATCAGCGAGGTGGGGATCGCGCCGCCAACCACTTTATTGACAAAGGTAAAACCTGCGCCGCGCGGCAGCGGTCGAACCGACAAACTCACCTCACCAAATTGCCCCGCGCCGCCACTCTGTTTTTTGTGGCGGTAATGGCCTTGCGCTGGCTTGGTGATGGTTTCAAAGTACTCAACGCTAGGTTGACTGGTTTCCACTTTTAACTTGTAGACGCTCTCCATTTTCTCCAGCGCAACTTTAAGGTGGAACTCGCCTTGACCACTGATGATGGTCTCATTGGTGCGGGCGCGGTGCTCAATCCGCAGAGAGGGATCTTCACTGGCGATTTTGCTCAGTACGTCACCCAGTTTTTGCTCGTCGCCACGCTTGGTCGGTTTGAGGCACAGTGAGTACATAGAGTCAGGGAAATCGAGCGTTTTTAGGCTCACGCCATCTTCATCATGAGAGTCATGAACAATCGCATCAAACTCCAGCTCATCGACTTTCGCGAGCACGCAGAAATCCCCTGCTAACGCTTTTGAAATCTCGCGCCGCTCTTTTCCTTGCAACTGATAGAGATGCCCAACTTTGAACGGTTTATTACCATCGCCTATAAAGAGTTGGCTCCCGGCATTAATTTCACCTTGGAACACTCGTAAATAGGCCAGTTTGCCCATATAAGGGTCAACGCTCACTTTGTAGACGTGTGCCACGCTGTGCGACAAGGTCTCACAATCGACGCGCACTTGTTTACCGTGTTTGACGAGCAGCGGCGGGTTACCTTCGTTTGGCATTGGCATAATTTCACTGAGCGTACGCAGCAGCAATTCCACACCAGCTCCGGTTTGGGCAGAAACAAAACAGATCGGGATAACGTGCCCGGTGCGCAATGCCTCTTCAAAAGGGTCATGCAGTTGACCCGCCGTCAACTCTGAACCTTGCTCAAGGTAGAGTTCCATCAGCTCTTCATCGACTTCGATCACTTGATCAATCAAGGTTTCGTGCGCCGCTTCGACATCGGTAAGCAGTGTTGATTGTTCATAGTTGGGCTCAAAATAGCAATCGACGACTGTCTTACCATCACGGGAAGGCAGGTTAATCGGCAAACAGTAATCACCAAAATGTTCAATGATCATCTCCATCACTTGCTCAAGCCTATCACCATGATTATCCAGCTTGTTGATGATGATCATCTGACATTTTTTCTGCGCCTTAGCAAAGGCGTAGAGACGGTCAGCGGTTTGGTTGATGGGCATCTGCGGGTCAATCACTAGCGCCGTGGTTTCAACCGCAGGGTAGACACTGAATGTGCGCCCAAGCAGCTCTGCTTGTCCTGGGGTGTCGATAATATTGAGTCTGTGCTGCTGCCAACTGAGGGTAACAGGGGTCGCTTCAATGCTGTGTTGATATTGGATCGATTGAGCGTCGAAATCAGTGACAGTATCGCCTTTTTCAACGCTGCCAAGATGTGTGGTGGCATCGCAGGTGAAGAGCAGTTTTTCGATCAGCGTGGTTTTACCGCTACCTGCCTGACCGACAAATGCAATATTGCGTATCTTATTAAGTGGCATAACGCCTCCTAGCTTCTGTACGTGGTCATATCCCCTAGAGTGGGGTCATCGGCGTGGGAGTGTGGGCGGGATTACCGCCGAATCGTCTTCCATGTGAGTTTTCGAATAACGCTCTGCATAGGACCACCTAAGGGCAAATACATCGGGACTTCAACTGGGATACCGATTCAGCATGCCGCAATAACCATATTTTTTATGTGACTTATTTCAAAGCGTTAAAGGGACTTTTTACATCAGTTATGTTTATGTTAACTCGCGCTTGTGGCATGCTGATTTCGTTGTGGTAACAAGGACATGATTAAATGGATAGCACTACTCCAAGACTCTCTTTACGTACAATTGAATCGGGTGATTACCCTCAGCTTGCAGAGCTGATGGACCTCGTCTTTCCCGATGTGGGTGGCGCATGGCCACGAATGACCATCATGGACCTGATTCACCAATTTCCTGATGGGCAAATCTGTATTGTTGATAACGATAAAATTGTTGGCGCCGCGCTGACGATTAAAGTCGATTACAACCGCTTCTCTCTGCCGCACACCTACACAGACATCATTACCGAGCAAAACGTGATTCAAAACCAGTCCTCGGGTGATGCCATGTACGGGCTGGATGTATTTGTCCACCCAGATTATCGAGGCCTACGTTTGGGACGCCGCCTCTATGACGCGCGCAAAGAACTGTGCCGAAACAAGAATTTCAAGGCGATTTTGGCGGGGGGACGTATCCCCAACTATCACAAATACGCCGACAAAATGACCGTGCCCGAGTACATCGATCAGGTCAAACGTCGCAAACTGCACGACCCGATTCTCTCTTTCCAGCTGGCCAACGATTTTGATGTAAAGCGCTTGATGCGTAATTATCTGCCTGAAGATGACGCATCGAAAGGCTACGCTACCCTGCTTGAGTGGGACAACTTCTTCTATGAAGAGGACATCATCTCTGTTCACGACATTGAAAAAACCTTAGTCCGCATCGGCGTGATTCAGTGGCAAATGCGCGCCATGCGCGATCTCGACGATTTGATGGACCAAGCCGAGTACTTTGTCAGCTCACTCTCTAACTACAAAGCGGACTTCGCGCTATTCCCAGAGTTTTTTAATGCCCCGTTAATGGGCTTGCAGACTGGCCAAAACTCCGTCGAAGCGATTCGTTTTCTCGCCAGTTTCAGTGAAGAGATCAAAAACCGCTTCTCACAAATGGCCGTCACGTACAACATCAATATCATTGCCGGCAGTGTGCCAGTGGTGGAAGACGATCAGCTCTACAATGTCTCCTATCTGCTGCACCGTGATGGCGACATTGACGCGCAATACAAAATCCACATCACCCCGCACGAGCAAAAAGACTGGGTGATTGATGGTGGCGACAATGTGAAAGTATTCGACACCGATGCGGGTCGAGTCGGCATTTTGATCTGCTATGACAGTGAATTCCCAGAGCTGGGCCGAATCATGGCCGAACAAGGCGTGCAAATCATCTTTGTGCCTTTCTGGACCGACACCAAAAACGGCTACCAGCGAGTGCGGATCTGCTCTCAGGCTCGGGCAATTGAAAATGAATGTTATGTCGCCATTGGCGGCAGTGTCGGCAACTTGCCAAGGGTCGATAATGTCGATATTCAATATGCTCAGTCTGCGGTCTTCTCGCCGTCCGACATCTATTTCCCTCACGACGCGACCTTAACCGAAGCGAGCGCCAACACCGAAATGATCATCTTTGCCGATGTCGATTTGACCAAGCTTAAGCAGCTTAACACCGAAGGTTCGGTCACCAACCTCAAACATCGCCGCAGTGATATTTACGGCACCTTCATTAAACCCGACAACGAGTCGTGATCTCTCGCTGAGAGTCGTCTCTTTTGCCCATCACTGAGCGCATGGTTACACCGCGCTCAGTGATGGCAACCTTGAACTTCCACTCTGCTATATTTATTCAGCGTTTGTGAGCCAAACCAGTATCGCTAGACAAGGAGACCGGATTACCACATGATGGCTCCACTGTGCTCACGGCTTAACCCAACGACATTACTGACACTATGCAAATTTTCGGCTTCAACGTCTCTGAATCGCTTCTTGGTAAACTTCTGTTCGCCTTCCTTCTATTCATCGCCTTAAAGCTCATCAAACACATCCTAGTGAAAACCATTCACGCCATGGCGCGTAAAAAGCAGGCGAAGAATAATCGTACCTTTTTTATCATTCGCGGCTTGAACATTGCCCTCTACTTTGTGTTTATTTCGCTGTTTTTGATTGCCTCAGGGATTGGATATGGCGATGTCTCGCTGTTTCTCTCGTCGATTTTCGCTGTGCTCGGCGTCGCCTTGTTTGCTCAGTGGTCGATACTCAGTAACGTCACTGCCAGCTTTTTAATTTTCTTTGTCTTCCCATACCGCGTCGGCGATTTGGTCAAAGTGATCGATAAAGATGAGGACGTCACCGGAGTGATCGTCGACATCACCACTTTTCATGTTCACATCAAACACGAAAAGGGCCACATCATCACCTACCCCAACAACCTGATTTTGCAAAAAGGCGTCCTTAAACTGCCGCCAAAACCCAAAGTAACTAAAAAGCCCCGTTTGTATACGCGGATTAAAAAATGATTCGCAAGAGAGAACATTTAGTGAAAAAAGATAGTGACCAGTTTTTTGGGGAGGGTTACACAAGCACAGTGGTCACAAATTGGCGCACTTGCGTTACCATATCGCCATTGACGAGAACATTCGTTTAACGGGTTCCTAAACGACAAAAGGCGCACTTGGTTGTGCGCCCTATCCCTCGTTACTCAATCGTGAGTCTGCGAATCTTGAAGTCTATGTCTGCTTCGAGATCTAAAAACGAGGCTACTGAATTGACTTGTTGAATCCATCCAAATTGTAGGTAAGGCGGTATATTCCTCCATGCGGGTCGGGTCATTTGCCTTACACTTTAACTATGGTCGATTTCGGCCAGTTCGCAAGTTTTCTGCGGCACTATTTTCTCGTGTATCGATTAAAAGTTGAACTTTTCTCACAAAATTGCAATTCAACTTTGCACGATTATCGATTGGGCTAACGCTAACCACAGGTATAATGACCACTTGTGCGGCGAAATCACGCTAACGTTCGTCAACACTTGCTTGGCAACTGTTTGGCTTGATACCATTCGCCCTCAATCAATCCGCAATACTCACGCACAATAGAAACGGAAATCCGGTGAACTGGAAACGCCTAACACAATTTCACAACGTCCCCCCTTCTCAGTCTTCTTTGGCACTTGGCATGATAGGCCTTGGGCAAGCATGGGCACTCTATATGCCCGACGTTGGTGACATACTTAGGCCCTATTTTGCGTTTGCCGGCGCACTGCTGCTGACTCCCGTTCTGATCAAGTATTCGAACTACCATACCTTCATGAATGACATTCGCCACCCTCTTAGTGGCAGTCTAATGGCACCGATGAGTATGGCGTTGCTCATCTTGTGTGACTATCTGGCGATCATCTCTCCTATTATCGCCTACCCGCTTTGGTTCGCAGCGTTAATGCTGCACTTAACCATGATGGTGCTGTTCTTTGGCTTTCAACTTCGCAACTTTAAGATGTCCAACATTGTGCCGAGTTGGTTTCTCTATCCTGTTGGCGTGATCAGTAGCTCGCTCGCAGGTTCCCAATTTGGTTTAACGCTATTTTCTGAAACCATTGTTGCCATCTGTATCACCATCTACTTTTTTATGCTGCCGCTCGTACTCTATCGCCTAGTGTTCGAGGGGATGTTACCGCGCCGAGCCAGGCCCACCTTGGCAATTATGGCTGCGCCTATCAACCTCACCTTAGCCACCTATTTGGTCAATTTCAGCGAGCCAGACCCGATCCTCACCGGCGCGCTAGCGGGGATTGCTATCACCATGACCCTGCTTATCTACCTGTGCTACATCCGTTTGCTCAGGCTCAAGTTCCAACCGTCCATTGCTGCGGTGACTTTTCCTTCGGTTATCAGCGCTATCGCTATGCACCGCTTGACGTCATTCTTTGAACAAGCTCACCCACACTGGCACTGGCTGCATAACTTTGGTCTGTTTGAGCTCACCATTGCGACCGTATTGGTGATTTGGGTTTGCATTGGCTACATCAAGATGTATTGGCCAGAACTGGATCGCAATCACACCTCACAATCTTGAATTTACCCTCAAGCGTCACCTAAATATAGAGACTGAGATACGCTAACGTTTAATGATTTTGCATGAGTTAGACCCCAAAAGGGTAATAAATATTAATTAATAGTCATTACACACTTTTTTTGTTTGCTAATACGCTCAAAAAATAAACTATTTTACTAGACGGAATAATCTATTAGGTTCATACATATCCTTGTCAGCTGGCCATTCACTTGTTTTGAGAAAAGGATATGATTATGTTTACACTTGATAAGTGTTCGCCACTTCCGACGTTCGTTAATGAACGTATTTCGCACTATGTTGATGACCTAATTAAAACAAAAGATAATGGTCGTAATTTAGTGTTGGGTAAGAAGCCTAAACAAGGAGATATTCTTCTCCAATCCAACGATTATTTATCACTCGCCAATCACCCTAAGATTATTGACGCGCAAGTTAATTCCCTCAGACAGGGGCAAGAGAGTGCGTTTATGTCGAACGTCTTTCTTCATAGTGATGCCCTCGACAAAACGGTGCAGCAGAGAATGGCGGATTATACCGGTTTTGAACACTGCACCATCGCCCCTTCTGGCTGGATCGCGAATATCGGTCTATTACAGACCCTATGTGATTCAGATACCAAGGTCTATATCGACTTTTTCGCCCATATGTCGCTTTGGGAGGGCGCGAGAATCGCCGGTGCTGATATCCATCCTTTCATGCACAACAATGTGAGACACCTTAAGCGCTTAATCAAACGACACGGTCCAGGCATCGTCCTGATAGACTCCATTTACAGCACCCTTGGCACTATTGCCCCACTTACAGAACTGGTTGAGGCCGCGAAAAGTCTGGGTTGCGCCATTGTTGTCGATGAATCCCATTCATTGGGTACACATGGCCCGAAAGGCGCAGGGTTGGTGGCTTCACTCGGTTTAACGCAGCAGGTTGACTTTCTCACTGCCAGCCTTGCCAAAACCTTTGCCTACCGCGCTGGAGCCGTTTGGTGTAACAACGACACAGGCGAAGTGATGCCCTATGTCTCGTTCCCATCGATATTTAGTTCGGCGATGATGGCGTGTGAACTCGACAGAATAGATGCAACCCTCGCGGTGATCAAGGCAAGTGATCCAGCGCGTAAACAGTTGCATCAAAATGCGGCCTGGATGCGCCGAGCGCTGGCAGATATCGGATTTGATATTCGTAGCGAATCACAGATCATCGGCTTAGAAACCGGAGATAAGACCAATACCCGCAAAGTTCGTGATTATTTTGAGCAACGTGGCGTGTTCGGATCGGTATTCTGTACGCCAGCAACGCCCGACAATAAAAATATTTTTCGCCTGTCGCTGCACAGTGCATTAACAGCAGAGGAGTTGCACAAAATTGCGTTAGTGGCTGAATCGGCATTTCACGATCAAAAATTACGTTTAATCTAAACAGTATTTATTCAAATTAAACGAGGAAAGGTGTCATTTCGAATAAAAATAGGGCGATAAATTCGCCCTATTTTTATTCTTATAGGTACTCAGATATTTTATCAAATAAGTGTTCTTTATCGGCCGGTTTAATGAGGTAGTCATTCATACCCACCTCTTTTATGCGCGCCATGGTTTCTTTACGATTATCACCGGTATGGCCGACGATCGGCACATTGGCGTAAGACTGCTGAGAGTGACGAATCTTCTGCGTGGTATCAAAGCCATCTAACTTGGGCATTTCAATATCCATGATGACCAAATCAACCGGCTCCTGGTAGAGTTTCTCCAACACATCATTACCGTCTTGCGCTTCAATGACTTGATAACCTTGTTTGCTCAACAAAATCGCGGTGAGCGAGCGTAGCGAACTGTTGTCATCAGCAATCATAATGCGCTTCACTGCCGTAGGTCGCTTGCGAGGAATAAGGTTGCGATTCCCTTCTCTTGAATCAAAAATCACTTCATCGATGAGCGCGATGCCCTCTGAGATCACACGCTGCTTTTCCAGAGGATAAAAGGTGACGTAGCGATTAAACGCGTCGTGATAGACGCGATTAGGTTCAAACAGATACACCAGTTTGGCTTCGGTAAAGTGCAACTTGGATTCCAAGTGCTTAAACTGCGCTTCGTTTAAACCATCCAGATCGACGAAAATCAGATCGTACTCAAATTCAAACTCTTCACGCGCGCTGGCTTCACTGTACGACCATCGGATCATTTTGAAACCGGAGTAGAAGGCGTCCTCGTTCAGTTTGCGCATGATTTTGGCGTCTTCGCCGATGTAGACAATCGCTTTGTCTTTCATCAGATCGTGTTTGATATGACTGACTTGCTCAGAGACGTAGTTAGGGAAAAACAGCGTGAATTCCGTCCATTCACCATACTCAGATTGGCAACTGATGCTGCCACCAAATGAGTGCATTACCCGTTTACAAAACGGCAAGCCTAGCCCATGACTGGAGCTCTTCCCTGAGGTGTAAAAGTCTTTAAAAATATGCTGAAGCTTCTTCGGCTCTATCCCGACCCCGGTGTCTCTCACGGTGATGGTGTTGACATCGTGATGAACGGCGAGCGTCACAGTGATCGAAAAATCTTCACTATTTTGATAATAAAAGGCATTTTTCAATAGGTTATACAAGGCATACTTGAGCAATACGTCACTACCAAAGTAGTCAAAATCGTGCTCAATATGGAGCGAGACGAGATTTTTGGAGTGCACACCGGGGTATGAGAAACTCTCCAGTGTGTCCTCTACCACTTCAGCGGCGCTATGGCGCACAAAGGTAGAGCGAGAGACACGATTTTGATCAATGGAGGTGAGCAACAGATCGATCGCTTCATTGCCGTTATTGATGATGACGTCAGCGTTGTTCAGGATCTCTTTGATAACTTGAACATTCTGTTTTGACATCTTGACCTCTTCATCTTGATGACTGACATCCGGTAAAGAGGAGTTCACCACATCCACGGAGGCTTTCAGCGCACTGAGCGGATTGCGCATCTCATGAGCAATCCCTGCGCCAAACGACTTCGCAATCGCCACTTTCGCTTCATGTTCAACCTGATTGCGAAAATAGAACAGGTTGCCAAAGACATAAGTGAACAAAAAGATGGGAATGTATGGCCAAACCACATCCGGTGCGGGGTTGTAGTTGACCATGTTCAAGTCGCCGGCGAACAAATAGGCAAAGCCAACAGCGACAAACGCTTGCGCCAACATGACCCTTGTTTCGTGCACCAGTAAGACATGCAAAAAGATCGAGGCCATAAACGACATCGCCCACACCGTTGACCAGTGGTTCTTAAACAGCATGTAGGAGAAGAAAAACGGTAAACAGACAGCCACACAGCCTAAATAGTAATAGGGCATATAGCGCTGCAATGTGGCCGGAAGAAACTCGCGCAAAGCGAGTACGAGCAGCATCACGGAGCAGACACTTCTCAGCAACAGATCTTCATAAGGCTGAGGATAAATGTATTGCCAAATCAGATAGTAGAGAGGAAAACCAATCGCCCCCATCCACCCAACAAGGGAGAGATTGGGCTCTGCATACTGGTAGACCTTTTTAACCGCATCCATATCGTGTCGTCACATCCAATGTCGTGTTGTCTTCACTCTTCAACTATCGTACTACTTACTCAATTGGTCACTATGAACCATCAACGAGTACAATGATCATACAAAACATCCTACTACAGTGAAAGAAGAAACCAATTGCACAACTTAAGTTTAGCTCAACATTGGGCCAACAACGCGAATCGTGCTCCCCGTTTTTGCACTGACCACGTCTATTCTGTGAGACATTTGCTCTTTTAACTCACTGACGTGTGAAATCACCCCCACTGTGCGACCCGTTTGTTGCAAGTCGATTAACGTTTGCACCGCTAAATCCAACGATTCAGGATCAAGGCTGCCAAAGCCTTCATCAATAAATAAGGTGTCGAGTCGAATCCCACCACTGTAAGACTGCACCACATCGGATAATCCAAGCGCCAACGAGAGCGCAGCCATAAAAGACTCCCCGCCGGATAAGGTCGCGACATCGCGCGCTTTGCCTGTGTAGCCATCTTCAACCATCAAATCCAAGCCCCTACCGGCGGCGCCGCGAAAGCCGTGCGTTTTACGCGTGAGTATGTAACGCCCTTTACTCATCAGCGACAGACGTTGTGACGCTTGAATCAGGACATCATCAAGCAAGACGCCGAGCACAAAGCGATGCAAACTGACGCGGCTGCCCGTTTTACCGCTGGCAACATCGTACAAGGTGCCGAACACCTGATACTCTTTTTCCAATTCGGCATTTTTCTCTTTTAGACGCTCGATCTTGCGCTGTACGTTTTGCAACGTCTCAACTGTCGCTCGTTCGCCATCGAGTTGCTCTCTCACCTGCGCATGATGTTGCTGATGGTGATTGAGTTCGTTTTGCAGCGCTTCAAGATCCGGCGTCGACTGCCCTTCCAACGCGGTGGTGATGTCTTGAATGGTTTGCTCAAGACGAATCGTGGCTTGGTTATAGTCGTCCAATTCACTTTGCCACTGCGCCATTTGCTCGGCTGTGGCTTTCGCGCTGACAAAAGCGTCAAGCGTTGCCAGCTGACTTTGCTCTAAGGCCTGCTGCCACTGTGCGTTCGCTTGCTCGGATCGCACTTTGGCCTCTTGCAACAGCGATTGGTGTGTGCCAACTTCAGAGGCGCACTGAGACTGCTTGAGCGTGCTAGCTTGATAATGCTGGTTTGCCCGTTGCTGCTCTTTCTCTATCGCTTCGATTTGACTTAATAGCGCAGAGCGCGCGTCCTCTATTTCTTCAATATCTTGTGTTGCGCCGCCAAGTTGTTGCGTCATCTCTTCGATGTTCGCCGCGAGGGAACTGACGGTATTGTGATTGGCCGCTATCTGCTGTTTGATCTCATTGATTTTTTGCTCGCCGGTTTCACAGCGCTGCGTCAGTTCATTCACCTGCGCTTCAAGCACTGTTACATCCAATGACATCAGCACCTTTAAGCGAGCCTCAACCTCACTTAGGCTCACTTGTGTTGCCGACAGCCCCTGAACGGCGACCTCGCCTAATTCGGCTTTAAACGCTTCCACCGCTTGCTGGCTTTGGTTTAACGCCCGCTTAAGATGTGACACGTGCGCCTGAGCTTTCACCCACTGTGAGTGCGCCTGCGTCTCTTCACTGCGCGCCTGAGTCACCTGATCTTTACTTACATACTCGCCGTCAATTTGCGCAATATTCGGGTGCGCCTCGCTGCCACAAACCGGACAAGGCTCCCCCTCTACGAGTGTTTGCGCCAAAATGGCCGCTTGCGCTTGGTGCCAGCGTAGTTCAACACGATTCGCCGCCTGCTGTTGTTGTTCAAACGCTTGAGTGACTTTGTCCAATGCCGCCTGTGCCAATTTAAGCTCTGCAGCCTGATTGACCGCGTCTTGCTCCATTTGGGTCAGTTTGCGCAGATCGCTCACCGCGCGCGTCAATTCCGACTTTTGTTGCAGAAGCTTAGATTGCTCTAGTCGCTGTTCACTGGCTTGCTTGTGATCGTTTTTCGCACGCGTTAAATCACGCTGGAGTTTCTCTTTATGAGAGAGGTACTGAGCGAGCTTCTCGTCAAGTACCCTACTGTGCTGCTGCGCCTCTTTCTGGCGTGAGATGAGCGTTTGTCTTTCCAACCATTTTTGTTTGATGGTCTCGAGCTTGTAACGCTCATCATTGAGTGCCGGCAACTGTACAGCTGCTTTTTCTGCCTCTTCATGCGCGACTTTCGCTGCTGCTAAGTCGTTATCTAGCGCCTGTTTGCTCTGCTGCAGTTCGGTCAACTTGGTTTCAAAACGAATGACGTCTTGTGCGCTCTGCCATTGATTTTGATAAGGCAGTTCAATACTCGCCGCCTGCTTTGCACGCTGCAAACGGACTTGAGTCTCCGCTATCTGAGACTTTGCCGCTTGATGCTGCGTGAAAGATTGCTTGGCCTGAGACAACTTGGCGAAATCATCGCGTATTTTCTGCCCTTGCTGAAGCGCTAAGCTCGATGCACTAAGCGCTGCTTGCGCTGCGGCTTCTTCCTGTTTTCGCTGATCAAGAGCGACACACGCAGACTCGTAGCAGGTATTAAGCTCTTCGATACTTGCGACATTGCCCACCTCAAGCGCGCCGCGAATTTGGTTGTCAAACTCATCTTTGCTTTTGCTGATCGAGGCGGCTTTGTCTTTGAGCGCGTACTCAATTTTTTTGTAGATATCGGTTTGGAACAGTTGGCCGAAAATCTCTTCGCGCTCTTTCGAGCTGGCAAGCAGCAATTCACGAAACTTACCCTGTGGCAGGACCATGACTTGACGAAATTGGGTCTCATTAAGACCAATCAGTTCGGTGACCAACGTTTTGACCTGAGCCGTTTTGCTCGTCAAAAGTACCTCTTCGTCACCCAACTGATAGAGCGCAGCGCTGTGTTTGCGTGTCGTTGTGCCTTCCCCGCGCGCTTTTGGCGCTTCTTGCTCTGGGGAACGCGTTACGCGAAAGCGTTTGTCGTGCAAGCTGAACTCGAACGTCACCTCTGTCGGCACATCCAACTTAGCGCTATCACTGCGCATCTGGGCGCCGAGTCGCTCATTACTGGTGGTTTCGCCATAAAGCGCAAAGCAGATCGCATCAAGCAGCGTCGTTTTTCCTGAACCCGTTGGGCCATTGATCAAAAACAGCGGATTGCTGCCCAGTTGACGAAAATCAATCGATTCGGTGCCCGAAAACGGCCCAAAGGCCTGCATAACTAAGGTGATGGGTTTCATGAGCGCCCCTTACTGCTGGCTCAGTTGTTTGATAATGGCCGAAACCGCGCTCTCTTGCGATTGAGTCAGCTCATTGCCTTGCGCTTCTTTGAAAAAGTCGCGGAACATATCGACTTCGCTGCGCGATAGCGTCGCTTGCGCCATCGACTGCTCTACCCCCACTAACATGCCGGGCTTCTCCAAATGCAACACATTTGGGTAGACAGTACGCAGCTTCTCCATCGGATTGAGAATGGCGTGTTGGTCGGTTAATCGCACCAACAAATAGTCGTGGGCGCGAGGATCGGTTTTACCCGCCGCGAGGATCGCTTCCAGCTCCCCTTCGATGATTCGCATTTCATGCGGCGCTTGCAGCGGAATGTGCGTGGTCGCAACCAAACCGTTGCGATCAAGCTCCACTAAAGTCATGCCTTTTTTATGGTGCTGCTCTGAAAAGCTGTATTTCATCAATGAGCCACTGTAGCGAATATGGGCTTCGCCTTTGTATTGTGGCTGGTGAAGATGGCCGAGGGCGACATAGTCAAAATGGACAAAATGCTCATGACTGACACATTCAGATCCACCAATCGAGAGTGGACGCTCCGACTCTGAGCTGATCGCACCATCAACAAAGCAGTGGCTAATCAACACATGACGTTGTGAAGAATTAAGATGAGGCGTGATCAAACCAACCAACTCAGCATGAGCGTCATCGTGAGTAGCAATCGGCTTTTGCGCCTCAGGCGTTGCTTCATCTTGCTGTTGAAAGGTGTGATTAAAGTAGTGGCGCACTGTCTCTGGATCGTTAAACGGCATGCCATAAAATGCCACCTCTCCGGCTTGGTCACTGCTCAACACAACAGGTTCTAGCATCTGCTGAAAATCACTGATAATGTGCAGCCCAGCGCCTTTCATGTGCGCAGAGCCAAACCCGAGGCGCTGCGCGCCATCGTGATTACCCGGAATCAAAATGACGGGCGTGTTTAACTCCTGGCAAACACGATTTAGCGTTTCATTAAGCAGTTCAATCGCCGCGGTCGGCGGCACCGAGCGATCATAAATGTCACCAGCGATCACCAGTGCATCGACGGGATGCTGCGCCATGTACTCCACCATCTGGTCGAGCACCACACGCTGATCGTCAATCAGCGACACATTGTGAAACTGTCGTCCTAAATGCCAATCCGAGGTGTGAAGAAATTTCATCTTACGTCGTTGTCCTTATGTGATACTGCCAACCAGCCATCGGCCATCATGAAAAAAGTCGCGACAATTCGCGACTTCTCATTGTATTGACCTAAGCGTATTTGTTGAGGCTGCGTTGCCTTGTAAATTTAGGCCTGTTTACTCTGCGTGTGTTTTACAAAACGCGATCGCTTGTTCCAATAACTCAAGTGCAGACGCCTCTACTGGAGGAAGTGTGGCATCGCTTTGGCCTAGTGGCGTAACTCGCTCACCCCATTTTATGTGGCCTGCGCCCCAAGTTAAACCTGCGCCAAAGGCGGCGAGCAGTAGGTTGTCACCAGGCTTAATAAAGCCTTGTTCCAGCGCTTCACACAAGGCAATCGGCACAGTGGCCGCAGAGGTGTTGCCATAGTTCTGGATGTTAACAAACGCTTTGTCTTGAGCAATCCCGGAAAGATCACACAAGGTTTGAATGATGCGGATGTTTGCTTGGTGCGGGATCACCACATCAACATCGTCAGTCGACAGTTCGCTGCGCGCCAGCACCGATTGAGCGGCTGCGCCCATGCCTTTCACCGCACGCTTAAAGATCTCTTTGCCGACAAAATCAAACGCCCAGTAGCCGTTGTCCGCAGCGAAACGATCCATTGAGGTACCGAACTTGGGCACCGCCAAAATATCACGCCCAGCCGAATCACAGCCAAGCTGCGCCTGTTGCAAGCCCACTTTTTCCGTTGTGCAGCTCAACACCGCTGCGCCTGCGCCATCACCAAATAACACCGCCGTATCACGCTGGGTCCAATCGATAAAGAAAGAGAGGCGCTCTGCGCCGATCACGATTGCATGGCGGTAATTGCCTGATTGAATAAGACGAGTCGCCGTTTCTAATCCGTAAACAAAGCCAGTACACGCTGCGTTCAAGTCAAACGCTGCGGCGGCTTGAACGCCGAGGTTTTGGGCGACTTTAGACGCGGTATTGGGAATCAGTGAGTCGGGTGAGCAGGTCGCAACAATAATGAGATCCACCTCATCAACACTGACATTGGCACACGCGAGTGCGTGTTTGGCGGCAACGGTTGCAAGATCTGACGTATTCACATGGCTGATGCGGCGCTGCTCTATACCAGTGCGCGTCTTAATCCATTCATCGGAAGTATCTAGAAAAGTGCTGAGGTCATCGTTGGAGAGCGTGGCTGGCGGTAGGCATTTACCCCAACCGGTAATTTCTGCGTAATAGCTGGTCATTATGTGCCTTTTTACATTCTTATTTGAGTCACTTGGCGTTTTCAGAGTATAACTAGTGTGTCATTGAGTTGAAATAATTAATAAAGAGAAAAGTCATGTCTACCTTCAATACACGATGCCCATCATGTTCTGGTGTCAACCGCGTGCCGCTCGAGCGCGTATCGGAAAGCCCTAAATGTGGTAAATGCCAATCGGCGTTGCTCGATGGCCAACCGATAGAAGGCACGTCGCTGAACTTTAATGCCCTGTTGCAAAGCAGCCAACCTGTGGTGGTCGATTTTTGGGCGCCTTGGTGCAACCCTTGTGTGGGCTTTGCACCTGTCTTTGAAGACGAAGCCGCCGCCAGACAGGGCGAAGTACGATTTGTCAAAATCAACACCGAAGTTGAGCAAGCGTTGGCCGCTCAGTTTCAGATCCGTAGTATTCCGACTGTGATGGTATTCAAAAACGGCCAGCGCGTGGATGTGATTAACGGTGCGCTTCCTCGCTCGCAATTTAGCCAATGGCTAACTCAAGCCATCAATAAATAACCTTAGTTCCCACTAACGACTCGACAAAAATCTCTTGTCGAGTCGATTAATTCTTTTCGTTTTACCCACGCCACTATTCAGTCCATATTCGCGCGAAAACTCACTGGTTAATTTCTCAATCCTTGGTCCCTTATGGCCAAGGATTGTCCGTTTTGAGGCGACGACGTTGGACAACACTCTTATTCCTACCCGCACTATCCGTGTCACGGTTCCTGTGATTGCATTGGCGCTATACGCCGTTGCATCGGGCTATTTGATGAGTTTGATTCCGCTGATGCTGCCTCACTACGATCTGGATACCTCACTCGCCAGTTGGCTTGCGAGCGTATTTTACGCAGGTTTATTGATTGGCGCGATGGGTGTAGAGCCTTTGGTGCGCCGATCAGGGCACAAAGCCGCGTTTGTCTGGTGTTTAGCACTATTTCTACTCACGATTGTGGCCTTGCCATTAATGCCGTATGCAAGTAGCTGGTTGATCGCTCGCTTTGTCGCGGGCGCGGCAGTTGCAGTCGTCTTTGTTGTGGTCGAATCTTGGTTGCTGCACGGTGACGAACAGTCACGCGCTAAACGCCTTGGCCTTTACATGGGCGCGTTGTATGGCGGCGCGGCGCTAGGCCAATTAGGTATTGGCGTCATTGGCGTATCGGGTGGTGTGCCTTTTATTACTATCACTACCCTTTTATTGCTCGCCATCATCGTGCTGATGTTTGGTGACTCTGATCAACCCGAGCACGGAGAGAGTACCTCACTCTCTTTTAAGCAGATGAGCAAATTAAGCCATGCCGCAATCATTGGCTGTGTTGTGTCTGGTCTCACCCTCGGCGCAGTGTACGGCCTGATGCCTGTCGAGTTGAGTCAACGTGGCATTGCCCATGATGACATTGGCGGCTTAATGGCTCTGATCGTTTTGGGCGGTATGGCGATTCAGCCATTAGTGCCAGCATTGGCGAAAGTGTTCGGTCGCACACCATTAATGGCACTCTTGTGCTTGGTGGGCGTGGCTGCGATTGCCTTTACCTCTATGGTGCCGGGTCTGCGAGCACTGGGTGCAGGGCTATTTGTACTTGGTATGGCGACCTTCGCACTCTACCCCATTGCGATCAACTTAGGCTGTGATGGCTTGAACGCCCAATACATCGTCTGCGCAACACAAGTGATGCTGTTCAGTTACAGTGTCGGTTCTGTAGTGGGACCTGTGGTAGCAGATGGGTTTCTTTCTGGCCCTCAAGGATTGATGGGCTATTTGTTCGCGGCGCTGCTTGCTACTAGCATCTATATGTTGCTTGCCTCGATACGGGGTAAACGCAAAGCAGCGATCGGTGAATAAATTAGTACCGCGTTAATTAAAACATCGCACAAAAAAATACCAACCTGATCAACAGGTTGGTATTTGCCCCCTGGAAGGATAGGGCTAGGGTGAAACACGAGTCACTCGCGAAAACCTTGTTACGCCTTCGCGTGCCATTCAAGAAACACTTCATCGTTTTCCAGCAACACGGGCCAATGAGCTAAACGCACGTCGCTGTTTTCTAAGCACTCGCCTGAGCGCAGGCAAAAATGCTGTTTGTACAAAGGGGAAGCGACACATAATTTGCCCTTAACATCTCCGACAATGCCGCGGCTAAGCACAAAAGCTTTGCCGATAGGATCCCAGTTCTGCACCGCAAACACACCTTGATTAGGGATGAGAAACAGCGCAACTTGTTGGCCATCCACCAAGGCGACTCGCCCTTCGTAGGCGCACAGTGCGCTTAAGTCGCACACCTTGATTTTCTCGAGTACGTCCATCAATTCTCCTCCTTGACTGGAATACGTTGGCCACGAATGCGTTGGTAAGGCAATGCTTGACTCGGTTCTCCTGAATTAATGAATGGACGGAACTTAGTGAGCTTGGCAGGGTTATCCAACGTGCTCTTCCATTCACACTGGTAGGTATCCACCACGTGCTGCATTTGCGTCTCCAATGACTCGCAAAGGCCGAGAGAGTCCTCTATCACCACTTGTTTTAGGTACGCTAACCCACCTTCCAGGTTATCCATCCACACTGAGGTGCGTTGCAATTTGTCTGCGGTGCGAACGTAGAACATCAACACGCGGTCAATCAGAGTGATCAATTCATGTTTGCTGAGATCGGAGGCAAACAGATCCGCGTGACGCGGGCGCATGCCACCATTCCCACACACGTAGAGGTTCCAGCCGTTTTCCGTGGCGATGACGCCGATGTCTTTACTTTGCGCTTCAGCGCACTCTCGGGTACAGCCTGACACCGCAAACTTCAGTTTGTGTGGCGAACGTAGCCCTTTGTAGCGGTTTTCAAGTTCGATGGCGAGGCCAACCGAATCATCGACACCGTAGCGGCACCAGGTTGAGCCCACGCAAGATTTCACTGTTCGGACCGATTTTCCGTAAGCATGGCCGGTTTCAAAGCCCGCGTCGATCAGCGTGCGCCAGATATCCGGTAACTGCTCAACTTGTGCGCCAAACAGATCGACTCGCTGCCCACCCGTAATTTTGGTGTAGAGATCGTATTTCTTGGCCACTTCTCCTAAGACAATCAGCTTATCTGGTGTGATCTCGCCGCCGGCAACACGAGGTACGACCGAATAAGAGCCATCTTTTTGCAGATTCGCCATAAAGGCATCATTGGAATCTTGTAAACGGCTGTGTTGAGGCTCCATGATGTGTTCATTCCACAGCGAGGCGAAGATCGAACTGGCGGTCGGTTTACACAGATCGCACCCCAACCCTTGGCCGTGGCGAGCGATTAAGGTGTCAAAATCCTTGATTGCTTCGACTTGGCAAATATGGAACAACTCTTGGCGTGACAGCGCAAAGTGTTCACAGACATGGTTGTTGACTTCAACGCCCATCGCTACCAATTCAGCATCGAGCACCGATTTGACCATGTTGCTACAACCACCACAGCCGGTGCCCGCTTTCGTCTGCGCTTTAAGAGAGTCCAAATCTTGCGCGCCCGCTTGAATCGCCGCCACCAAATCGCCCTTGGTGACATTGTGACAGGAACAAATCACCGCGGTGTCGTTCATTTCACCATCGAGCATACTGGTATCAAACAGAAGATTTGCAGCGTGATCGGGCAGCATAGTTTGGTTTAAGTAACATTGCAGTAAGGCGTCGTAGTCACTGTTGTCGCCAACCAAGATAGCGCCAAGCAGTTGGGTGCCCGTCGCATCGACCACCAGCTTTTTGTAGACGCCTGTGACCGCGTCTTGCAAAACCATCTCTTGCGCGCCCGGGGTCGCTTTGTGCGCATCACCGATTGATGCGACATCCACACCAAGCAGTTTCAGTTTGGTGCTCATGTCTGCACCGGTGAACCCTTGGGTGTCACGATGGGTCAGAACGTCAGCGACGACACGCGCCATCGTATAGCCAGGCGCAACCAGGCCAAAAATGCGTTCTTGCCAAAGGGCGCATTCGCCAATGGCAAAAATGGAGTCGTCACTGGTCACGCAGCGATCATCAATCACAATCCCGCCGCGCTCACCAATGGTCAGCCCGGCTCCGCGCGCTAAGGCATCTTGTGGACGTATCCCCGCGGAAAAGACGATCACGTCTACTTCAAGCGGGTCCTCATCTTTGAAGACCATGCGATGCTTTGCGCTCTCACCATCACAAATGCGCTCCGTTGCGGTCGAGGTATGCACTGATAGGCCAAGCTGTTCTATTTTCTCTTTCAGTACAGTGCCTGCACCGTCATCGAGCTGCACTGGCATGAGCCTTGGGGCGAATTCGACTACGTGAGTTTCCACCCCGAGCAAACGCAGAGCGTTCGCGGCTTCAAGCCCGAGCAGACCACCGCCGATCACCGCGCCGGTTTTCGCCCCTTGGCAGGCGGTTTTGATTTCAGAGAGATCATCAAGGGTGCGATAGACAAAAATTTGCTCACGATCATGCCCCTCAATCGGTGGCACAAATGGGTAAGAACCGGTGGCGAGCACTAATTGGTCATACCCCATCACGGTTTCTCCATCGAGCTCTATGCGTTTGAGCTCTGGCATCAGGGCAGTCACCTTGGCACCGAGCACCAACTCGATGCCATGTTTTTGATACCACTCTTCGCTGCTCAGCATCAAATCTTGATGGGATTTGCCCGAAAACAGTGCCGAGAGCTGAACTCGGTCATAAGCGATAAAGCGCTCTTCGCCAATCACGGTAATGCGTTTTTCGAGATGCGCGCCGCGCTCGACCAATTGAGCCACCAGATGGTGGCCGACCATGCCATTGCCAACAATTACTATCCGTTCCATGTTCACTTCCTTAGGCGGTCTTTGCCGCTGATTTCGCATCGTCTTGGGTGGACGAGCTCGCGCTTGCTCTTAACGCTGTCTTGGTTTTTGATGCCGTAGGCTCAGGTTTGGCCTGCTTTTCATAGAGGAATCTCAACACTGACTGGCGATATTTTTGATACTGCGGGTTATCCGCCAACGCCACTCGGTCACGGGGTCTTGGCAAATCAATCTGAAGCACTTCGCCGATCGTGGCCGCCGGTCCGTTAGTCATCATGACGATTTTGTCTGAGAGCAACACCGCTTCGTCCACATCGTGCGTGATCATGATGACGGTGTTGTTCAAGTCAGCTTGGATTTCCATCAAGGAGTCTTGCAAGTGCGCGCGGGTTAACGCATCGAGCGCGCCGAACGGCTCATCCATCAACAGCACTTTCGGTTGCAACGCCAGCGCCCTCGCAATACCGACACGCTGCTTCATGCCGCCGGAAATTTCATCTGGCTTTTTGTCTGCAGCGTGAGACATGTGGATCAATTCCAAATAGTGCTCGGTTTGCTGTTTGATCCATGCTTTGCTCTGCCCTGCGGCCACCTGTTTGACCGCAATTTCCACGTTTTCGTGCACGGTTAGCCAAGGCAGCAACGAGTGATTTTGGAATACCACTGCGCGCTCGGGGCCAGGGCCACTGACTTCTCGCCCATCGACAATCACGCCGCCATCGGTGGGCATATGCAAACCCGCAACCAAATTGAGCACGGTCGATTTACCACAGCCCGAGTGACCAATCAGGGAGATAAACTCGCCACGTTGGATTTGTAAATTAACATTCTTGAGCGCGATAAATTCGCCGTTGGGCGTCGGAAATCGCATGCCAAGTTGAGTAAGATCGAGTAACGGTTTAGACATGATGAACTCCTATTAACGCAATGCTTGCTGTTTGTTCCATGAGAGCCACTTCTGTAGCTGCAACATGCCGCGATCGAGCAACAAACCAATAAAACCGATGGCAATAACGGCGACCATAATGCGCCCAAGTGAGGCGGAACTGCCATTTTGAAACTCATCCCAAACGAACTTGCCAAGACCGGGGTTTTGCGCCAGCATTTCAGCGGCAATCAGGACCATCCACGCAATACCGAGCGACAAACGAAGCCCTGTAAAGATCATCGGGATCGCCGACGGCAGGACAATAATACGAATGTGTTGCCACCAAGAAAGCTGCAGCACTTTACTGACGTTAATCAGGTCTTTGTCCACACTTGTCACGCCAACCGCCGTGTTGATCAAGGTGGGCCACAAGCTACATAGCGCAACGGTAAGCAGTGAGTTGACAAAAGATTTAGCAAAAAGCGGGTCATCACTGACGTAGGTTGCACTCACCACCATGGTCACAATAGGCAACCAAGCAAGGGGCGAAACGGGCTTAAGCAGTTGAATAATTGGGTTAAAGGCTTGATACAAACCGTGGTTTAGCCCAAGGACAATACCCAGAGGTACAGCAATCACCGTAGCGAGAATAAAGCCACTTGCCACCGTCACTAAACTGGTGACAATCTGATCAAAAAATGTCGGTTTGCCTGTGTAGGGGCGAATTTTGACCTCGGCGTTGGGATCTTTGGCGAGCTTCTTCGCATTGCGCTTTTCTTGGCGTTCAATGAAGGCTTGTTCTTTTTGGCGCTCATTCCAATGATCGTCCACTAAATTGCTAAATTGCTCGAACGTTTGCACCGGGCCAGGCAAGGTGCCTAATGACGTTTCGACCTGACGTGCACTTAAATGCCACATCATCAAAAACATCAATATGCCGATAAGCGGTAGCAGAACGATTTTGCTTTTGTTCGCTACCACCGATTTACTCGGTATGAGGGAAATGACATTACTCGACATAAGCACTCCTATTACATCCTTGTTACGTCTTGTTGACTGTGTGATTGAGCGCAGCGCTCAATCGGGCTTTCCTAATGTGGGGGGGAGCCACCTCCCCCCGATTTGACCCAATCTTGGGCGTTAGACTTTGTCGCTGCCTTTTAGACCAATATTGAATTTTTCTAGGTAGGCATTAGGCTGACGACCGTCGTAAACGATGTCATCGATGAAATGCGTCTGCGGCGCACGGAAACCATCTTCTTGACCAAAATCAGGGAAGTCACCTTGCGTCAGAACACCATCTTCGACGAGGGCTTGTGCCGCTTGTTGGTAGATATCAGGGCGGTAGACTTTCTTCGCTACGTCCATGTACCAGTCATCTGACTTACCTTCGGCGATTTGTCCCCAGCGGCGCATCTGGGTTAAATACCAGATCGCATCACTGTAGTAGGGGTAAGTCGCGTTGTAGCGGAAGAAAACGTTGAAATCAGGCACTTCACGTTTGTCACCCTTTTCATACTCGAATGTGCCAGTCATGGAGTTGGCGATCACTTCGTAGTCAGCACCGACGTATTCACTTTTCGCCAGCAACTTAACCGCTTCCTCACGGTTGGCGTTGTTGTTCTCATCAAGCCAATGGGCCGCGCGAATCAGCGCTTTCACCACACGAATGTGCGTATTCGGGTACTTCTCTGCCCACTCTTTTGAGACGCCAAATACTTTTTCTGGGTTGTTTTTCCAGATTTCGTAATCGGTGACCACAGGCACGCCGATCCCTTTAAACACCGCTTGTTGGTTCCACGGTTCGCCGACGCAATAACCTTTGATCGTGCCGGCTTCCATTGTGGCGGGCATTTGCGGTGGCGGAGTCACGCTCAACAACACATCCGCGCTTTGCTGGCCACTGTTATCTCCTGCTTCTGGCGCGTAATAGCCAGGGTGAATGCCCCCTGCGGCAAGCCAATAGCGCAGTTC
This sequence comes from Vibrio sp. R10-SG-ISO4, assembly GCF_059834135.1. Classification (NCBI taxonomy): domain Bacteria; kingdom Pseudomonadati; phylum Pseudomonadota; class Gammaproteobacteria; order Vibrionales; family Vibrionaceae; genus Vibrio; species Vibrio sp. R10-SG-ISO4. The sequence continues at coordinate 92,874 of NZ_JCBDHJ010000017.1, read as the reverse complement.
ATAGTTGTGAGTGGACACAGGGAATACCATGCCCATATTGAATGGCTTGCCTTGGTCAAGGTAACCCTCAACCACAGGCTTGAGCGCATCCGCCTTGATCGGGTGAACAGGGAGGCCATCCTCTTGCTTAGGCACGTACTGTTTCATCTCTGCCCATGTATCGTTGGAGACAGTAATCGCGTTGCCATTGAGATCCATACTGAATGCGGTGATCACTTCCGCCTGTGTACCTATACCAATGGTGGCACCGAGCGGCTGACCTGATAGCATGTGCGCGCCATCTAACTCACCATCTATCACTCGGTCGAGAAGCACTTTCCAGTTGGCCTGCGCCTCAAGCGTGACGTATAAGCCTTCGTCTTCAAAAAAGCCTTTTTCATACGCAATCGCGAGCGGTGCCATATCGGTCAGTTTGATGAAACCGAACTTGAGATCTTCCAGTTCAGGCTCACCGACCTCGGCAGCACTCATTGGCACGTAGGCAGACAGTGATAGCGTGACAGCTAACGCCGTGCTTTTAAGCAATCCAGCGGTGTTCAGGGTTGATTTCCATTTCATACTCTTTCTCCAATAAAAAAGCGCTACTGCTCGTGATGAGCAGTAGCGCCGATGCTGACTTAACGATTTACCGCCGTTGATAAACCTTAAGTACAATTGAACAAATTGTGTGGTTGCGCAAAGTCGTAATGAATCACGCTTCTAACCTTAGTTATTCCTATTCCAAGTAGCATGCCAACTTATTTAATACTTAAAATTCAATGGCTTAACCCAATATCACTGACTATTCCTATTGGTTCTGCTTTGCCTTAGTGCACTTCGCACCGAGTTGGAATTTTTCTTGTAACCCCAAAGTGGTAGCCTAACCTTTTAACGTCTCTAAGGTGATCAGTACGTTTTTCGCGACTTGAACCATAGATTGACTCGATTGCATCGCCGATTGGCGCATCGCTTTATAGGCGGCAGACTCGTCCACACCGTGGTGCTTCATCAATAACCCTTTGGCTTTTTCTATCCATTTCCGCTCTTCCAATTTGCTGGCAAGTTCGGCCATTTCCTGTTCCATATCTAACATCGACTGGCGAACGGAAGCGGCGTGCAGTGCCCAAGGCGCCAGCGAACAACCACTATCGCTTGGGAGTAGCACATAATCCATTTTTTTAGGTAAGCGATTGATATCCATAGAACTCAATGACTGAACAATCACCAGTAGTGGCAATTTTTTCTCGCGGCAACGTTCGATCAGCAAGGTGAGCTCAGCGCACGGTTGTCGCCATCCGACCACCACAAATGAGTTGGGGTGCTGCGTGATGAGCGCGTCAAATTGCGCCAGTTGGCAGCCTAAAATTGCATCAAAATCTTGGGCGAGTATTGCACTGATTCGGCTTTGCTCTTTGAGTGAATCGCAACAGACGATGATCGGAATTTTCGACATGGCTTGGTACATAGACATTCCTTGTTTTATTGCTCCAGCTAAGCTTTTCAAAACAAGGAATGTGCCAAGGTTGTCAGACAGAAAGAAATGAGACCCTATCTATTTGAATAGATTCGATTTTTTTAGATGCTTCAGGTTCAAGCAGTGGCGCAGTAGTCCTCCCAAAGCTGATAGGCCGACGCAAACGCTTGACTGTAATCGTTGTGCCGCGGGAACAACACAGTCGCCATGGTCGCGATAATGGTGTTCGCCATCATGTTCCAATCACTTTGCGGCGTCTCTAAAGGGCACGCCTTCGGTAGTGGCACATCGGTGAGCAGCTGCTCTGCCTGGTAGTGGGAGGTCACGCCGTTTTCTGAGCTCATCCAGACCGTTTGGCTTACCTTGGGGTTATATTCTGATTCTCCCGATTGGCCTTTGAAAGAGACCACCGCATGTTTGGTCAAGCCAATTTCATGCTCTACCTCTGCATGCAACTGCTGAAAACCTGGGTGGAAACTGCCACGAATACCAATCGCTGCGCCACTTGGGTTCAGGGCGCGAACCACCGTGTTGATCGGCGTTCTGAGCCCATAGCGATTTTTCCAACCGATCATCTCTTGCGCTTTGGGCGCAAAATGGCGCAGTGGCAAGTAAGCGATACCATGCTGCTCGAGCATTGTTTTGGCGTGTTCTGGCGTTTGCGCTATCTCGATACCAAGCACGGTCAAATAATCCTCAACATGCTCTCGCCCCGCGGCAAGGTCATGATAGCCATGCAGCAGCACCTTGTGCCCAGCGTTGGCAAGAATTTTGGCCGCTAGTCCATGCCACGGCTTACCACTGGCTGGGCGTTTACCGGCGTAACAAGGCCAATCGATGTCGGCACCAAGCTGTGGCATGCGTGACTGAAACGCTTTGACGAAACCGGCAATCTCTTGCTTGGTCTCATTTTGCACGCGAATCAGCATCAGCAGCATGGCCATTTGATCGTCCGCGCCCTGCCCATCGAGATATTCATCCATTACCTGATAGGCTTGCTCAAAACTCAGAGGTTTGCGCCCCCTCTCCCCACGCCCAACCGTGCGAATACATTCCTTTATTGTGCTCATACAGCCTCATAAGCCACAGACGCTATGGTCTTCGTTAATTGTTCTCGTAGTTTGACCACTTCACCTAAGATAATCAACGTTGGACTCACGCCTTTTAACGCTTGAGCCATCTCGCACAGCGCCCCGAGTGTTGAGATATGGACTTGTTGCTGACGACTGCAACCGTGCGTCACGATCGCAAGCGGGAAATCTGCCGCCAACCCATTGGCCATCAGCCCTTGTTGTATGTCGGCGGATTTCTCAAGCCCCATATAAAACACTAATGTCTGCCCCTGTCCGACCAAATGTGCCCAGGTCGGCAGTGCGCCCGACACCACTTGCCCCGTCACGAAGGTTACACTGCGCGCGACCTCTCGGTGCGTGAGGGGAATAAAACTGCTCGCTGCGCAACCAATGGCGGCGGTGATGCCTGGGATCACCTCATACTCAATGCCTTGCTCGGCAAGTCGCAACCCTTCTTCACCGCCACGGCCGAAGATAAAAGGGTCTCCCCCTTTCAAGCGCACAACCTCTAATCCCTGCATCGCCAAATCCACTAAGATTTGACTGATCTCTTCCTGTTTTAGACTCGGTTTTCCGCAGCGTTTTCCCACGTAGATGAGTGTCGCGCTCGGTTTAGCCAAATCTAAGATATCGACGTTCACTAATCGGTCGTAGACGATCGCGTCTGCATTCTGAATAGCCTTCATCGCTTTGACGGTCAGCAATTCCGGATCATTGGGCCCTGCGCCCGTCAAAAAGACGCGACCCGTGCCGGGTTTTGGGGTCGCCAATTTCAGCGATGCGCCACGCTGGGCATCGTGGTCGATAAATCCAGCGCTGGATAGGCTTTTGCCAGCCCCTTCTCGAAGTCGGTATGTGTCATTGTGTTGATGCTGTAACTTATCCATAGCACTTACCTCATTGTCGCGTTCGGCGACGTATCTACTACTGTGATGCTTTGTGTCGTTGTGCCAGGCGAAACCCGCGTTTGCTCGAACTCTTCCACCAAACGTGCGACTTGTGGTAAACAAGAGCCGCAGTTGGTGCCGCACTTCAATCTGGTTTGCAACTGCGCTACGCTCGAACACTCCCCTTCGCTGAGCGATTGCAAAATCTGCTCATCGGTCACTCTAAAGCAACTGCAAATAAGCTCGCTCTGCCCTTCTTGCGCTGCAAGAGAAATAAGACGGCTGAAATTGAGCGCCTTGCCAACCAACTCCACTAATTTTGTGTAATCGGAGTGAATAGGTTGCTCTGATGTGACCAATAAAGAGCGGACAATGCGCTCATCTCCAACCTCATCAAAATCCACCGCTAACCATCCAGAAGAGGTATCAAGGACAACTCGGCGGGTTTTGATATGGTTGAGGCGGCTAGGTCTGTCACCCACACACAACGTCTGCTTATCTGCGGGCTTATCATGGGCAAAGCGCCAAATTCCGACACGATTCTCCACTTGAAAGGAGTGATATAGGCAATCGTCAGGGTCAAATTGGCTGCCAATGTAGAGGCCATAGGTCTTAACCGATACTGGCAGAAGTTCGACCTCGCTTGACTTAAACGCGGGCTGACCAGAGTGTGGGTCGGCATCTCGACTCACGACGGCGTTCACTTGTGACTTTCCGCCATACGCCGCCGCCCAGTGCATCGACATAAAGAGCTGTTTGTAACTCAAGGTCTCATCCAAGCCCACTTTCGCCACAATAGTGGTGTGCGGCCCTTGCGCCGATGCAAGTTTGACAGGTGAGATACGTATAAGTTGGCCGGCCTCAATACCCAAATGGCTTGCCGATAGCGCGTTCATGTACACCGTCGGCTCCGTTTCTGAGGCGGCAAGATGAACCACATGCCCTGTGCGCGTCATGGTGTGCCATTGATCGCGCTGACGGCCGGTATTGAGCCACCAGCCTCGTTGCAATGCGCCCTCTTTCGCGGCAATGAAACGCGCTTTACCGTCGGCGAAACTAAAACGCAGCTCGGCGTAAGGTCTCTCCCCGCCCCATTGTTTAGGTTGCCATTGACGATACTCCTCATCCGTTAGCTCAGCATATTGGCTGATATCCAGTAAACGTGGAGACGTTGCATTGATGCCCGTCATGGCTGCATACTCACGAAACACGTCCGCTTCGCTTTGAAAATCAAATCCGTTGCTCACACCGAGTTTTTCACACAAAAGCGCGCCAACAACGCTAATCGCACGCCAATCGGGTAAAGCCTGCCCCGGTGGTGGCGTGAACTGTCTTTGGCGCGACATGGTGCGCTCTGAGTTGGTCACCATGCCCTGCTTTTCTCCCCAACCTGCGGCGGGTAACAGCAGATCTGCGTATTGAGCGATGTCTGAATCGGCGGTGATGTCTGACACGATAACCAAAGGACAGGCTTCAAGTGCGCGGCGCACATAGTGGTTATCTGGCATCGAGACCACCGGATTGGTTGCCATGATCCAAATCACTTTGATCTCGTTGCGCTCAACCGCTTCAAACATCTCGATCGCTTTTAAACCAGGCTTTCTGGCGATATTAGGCGCTTGCCAAAAGTCTTCGACCAGTGCGATGGAGTCATCATCGAAGCCGCGATGCACAGCCAACTGATTGGCGAGCCCGCCGACTTCGCGTCCGCCCATCGCATTCGGTTGCCCGGTGATAGAAAACGGCCCTGCGCCCTGATAACCGATCGCCCCTTTAGCTAAATGCGCGTTGATGATGGCATTGCCTTTGTCTGCACCACTTTGCGATTGGTTAACGCCTTGGCAAAACAGCGTGATCGCCTTGCGCTCTTGCGCAAACCAGCCATAGAAGGTCGCAATTTTCGCCGACTCGACGTTGATACGTTCCGCAATCGCATCCAACTGATATTGGCTAGCGTTCACTTCAGTCAACAATGCCTCAAAGCCTTCTGTGTGGTTGGTAATAAAGTCATGGTCCAACGCGTCATGTTGATGTAGATAGCGAATCAGTCCGTGAAACAGCGCCACATCGCCGTCATTGGCAATAGGAATATGCAAGTCTGCTTGGCTCGCGGTGACGGTTTCGCGTGGATCAATCACGACCAATTTCATCTCTGGATTCTTATCGCGTGCTTGTTGGATTCGACGAAACAGCACAGGGTGTGTCCACGCCGTATTCGCTCCACAAATGACAATCAGATTGGCATGATTAAGGTCATCATAATTGACCGGCACTACATCTTCTCCAAACGCGCGATTGTGTGCCACCACCGCCGAAGACATGCACAAACGTGAATTAGTATCGATGTTGGCACTGCCAACAAAGCCTTTCATCAGCTTATTGGCAACGTAATAATCTTCTGTCAACAGTTGCCCTGAAACGTACATGGCGACCGAATCCGCGCCTTGCGTGTGGATCGCCTCCGCCATCGCACCGGCAATGCGCTCTGCCGCTTCATCCCAGCTCACTTCCTTGCCCTGAAATTTGGGGTAGAGCAGGCGCGACGGCATTTTCATGCTCTCTGCAAGCGCGGCGCCTTTAACGCACAGTGCGCCTTGGTTGGCTGGGTGGGCTTTGTCTCCAACAATACCGAGTGGGCCAATTTCGACTCCGCAGCCGACGCCGCAGTACGGACAGGCCGATTTGATACATTCCTTTGCCATGATTCCTTCCTCTAAAAACAACAAAGCCTCTTCCTGTTGGGAAGAGGCTCCTTTGCCGTTGACGTTGTTATTGTATTGTGTGACTGAGCACGAATTTACTTAGGTCACTTAGGGTAAAGCAATGAAGATGCCAAATAGAAAAATTAATAAAATCAGACGATTAAATATTTTCAACACCCTAAATTGCACCAATTATGTGCGGAGCAGGATCCTCACAGTGCGCGTCTCTACTTCGCTCACTGAACGGTTGACGAACGCGCACTCAATCACACTCTCATAAATAGTGATTGTTGTTTTTGAAGAGCTATTTTATATTTCAGGTGTTATTGTCATACAAATATTAAGGATTCACTATGTTTACTGCTAGCACTGCAGAGCTCTCCTTTGCCCGCTTCTTACAGCCTAAACTCATCGAGCTGATTGAACGCGTAATGGAACAAACTGCTCAACCTATCGAAAATGGCCGTCATGATCTGGAAGGTGACAGCGCCTTTTTCTTGGTGATGGATGACAACACTCAACCACTTGAACAGCGTAAGTCAGAGTGCCACCAACGCTACCTTGACGTGCAATTGCTGCTCGAAGGTGAAGAGACGTTTGGCTACAGCCTACTGCCGTATACTGGGTTGGATGAAGATTACCTAGCGGATAAAGATTTGGCGTTCAGTGAACAGCTACAACAAGAGCAATTTGTCACCATTAAAGCCGGTGAATTTGTGGTGTTCTACCCGGGCCAACCTCACCGTCCATTGGTTGCTGTCAACAACCAGCCAGCGCCGGTGCGTAAAGTCGTGATCAAGATTGAAAAGAGTCTGTTTGAGTAAACTGACTGACGTCTTCGACATTTAACCATTGCGCGGCCGAGACGCCGCGCGTATTAATGTTGTGCGGGTTTGTTTAGCAACTAGCCCTTGATGTAGCGCAATAGCTCGTCGTTCAGTGCGCGAAGTACACCAGAATCGGGCTGAGTGTGAGACAAGGTACGCATGCCATAAATCCCCATCACTAAAAACTGTGCCACCAGCTCAGGCGAGCGATGATTGGCAATTTCCCCAAGCTCCATCATAACGGCTATCTTATCCACCAGCCATTGCTGCCAACGGCGCAACATGTCGCTGATCAAAGCCTCAACTTGTTCATCTTGATGAGCCAGCTCGCTCAGCGCTTTTTGCAGCAAGCAATCTTTAATCTGCTCTTGCTCGCACTCTTCGAGCACCGACTCCATGTAGGCTTCAATCCCTTCAAACACCGTTGGGTAAGACGCAAACAGCGCTTCCATCGCTTGGTGTCTATCGAGTTGATACTGCTCCAATGCGGCGATCAGTAGACCACGCTTGTTGTCAAACGCACAATAAATCGACCCGGGATGTAGCCCGGTTGCCAACTTAAGATCTTGCATACTGGTTTTGCCATAGCCTTTCTCGACAAACTTCGCCATTGCTTGCCTTAATACCACTTGACGGTCAAATTCTGCGCTGCGCATAACATCACTCTTAAGGTTGGAATACCCACATAGTAACTGATGTTGAATGTGCATTCAAAAAATACTTGAATGAGCATTCAAAATATTCTAACTTGAATAGGCATTCAAATACTCTCGAAGGACACGTCGATGAATACCCTATTTCAACCGTTCAAGCTCAATGAGACGCTAACGCTCAACAACCGCATTGTGATGGCTCCCCTAACTCGCTGCATGTCTGACGAGGATCTGGTGCCAACGGATGCAATGGTGGAATACTATGGCCGCCGCGCCGACACAGGCTTAATCATTACCGAAGCGACCTTGATCAGTGCTGACGGTCAAGGCTACCCTAACACCCCTGGGCTCTTTACTGATAAGCAGATTGAGGGCTGGAAAAAAGTCACTCAGCGTGTGCATCAAAATGGCGGAAAGATCTTCGCTCAGCTATGGCACACCGGCCGCGTTGCGCACCCGTCGTTTTTTGGTGGCGATAAAGTGATTGCCCCTTCTGCGATTGGTGTCGAAGGCACCGTGCCACGCATGCGCCACCTCACCTATCTAACGCCAACCCCAGCCAGCAAAGAAGAGATTCAGCGCTTAGTCGCCGATTTTGCCAAGGCCTCTCAAAACGCCATCGAAGCAGGCTTTGATGGTGTCGAGATCCACGGTGCAAACGGCTATCTCATCGACCAATTCCTTCACTACAGCAGCAACCAACGTGATGATGAGTATGGCCAAACAGCGGAAAATATGTCTCGTTTTGCGCTAGAAGTGATGGACGCTGTCGTGGAAGCGATCGGCGCGGATCGCGTTGGTCTGCGTCTCTCCCCTGGCGCTTACTTTAACGTCGAGGCCGACCCACGTGATCGTGACGTATTCGATTACTTGCTAAAGCAACTCGAAGTACGTGATTTGGCCTACTTACATGTGGGCATTTTCGATGACGCTATGGCATTTGAGCACCTAGGCGGTACCGCCTCGCAATACATGCGCGCTCAATACTCGAAAACCTTGATCGGCGTGGGTGGTTTTGATGCTCAAACCGGCAATGAGGCGATTGAAGCAGGCAAGTTTGATTTACTTGCGATTGGCCGTCCTCTGATTGCCAACCCAGATTACGTTGAAAAAGTGAAATCGGGCCAAGCGCTCACTCCGTACAGTGAAGAGATGCTGACCTCACTAGTATAAGGTGCGCATCAGCAGCCTTTAGATTACTGAGAATAAGACAAAAGCGCCGATACTCTCGGCGCTTTTTCCATTTATCTGTTTGAGAGAACGTTACGATTAACACGTCGCTCGATAAGAGTATGTCACTCAAAAATCAATCACAAAGAAAAATATTGGAAAATAGAGTCGCAACAAGCCGATTTTTGCGCCAACTTTAGAAGAGAGTTTCTGATAGAGAAAGAATGGAGGCGCGTCCCGGAGTCGAACCGAGGTCCACGGATTTGCAATCCGCTGCATAGCCACTCTGCCAACGCGCCTTTGTATCTACAACTTGATAAGCCTGCTCTACTTGAGTTAATGGTGCCCCGGGCCGGACTTGAACCGGCACAGCGCGAACGCCGAGGGATTTTAAATCCCTTGTGTCTACCAATTCCACCACCAGGGCAACGCAATAGATGCGAAGGTTACACCATTTCTCTTCGGCGATTGCCGTGAGAACAAGGTGTACTTTAACGAATTGAGAGAAGCGGTCAACAAAAAACTGTAACTCGCTGAACCGTTTAGATAAAAAGCCATCAATCCGTGCAAATATTCATCGTCACAACCCTTTTGCGTCTAGCACATATTCATGGTACTGATAGACGCTCTTATAATAAATCAGTGGCAAATCACTTCACTGCACACTGGGCTAGGAAAAGTCATGCTTACTCAAACTCAACAAGTGGACAGCACTGAGCTGCACCATTTTACTCGTCATGATGTTTGGAACGGTTTTCGAGAGCTGGTTCCGCTGTCATTCTTTGTGATTATCTTCGGTATTGCGTTTGGTGTCGCTGCGGTCCAAGTCGGCTTGGAACCGTTATCCATTATGCTGATGAGTGGATTAGTCTTCGCAGGGGCGTCACAGTTCGCGACGTTAGAGATGTGGGGACAAGAGGTCGCGTTGATTCCCGTTTTAGTGACCGTCTTTGCCATTAATGCGCGTCATTTGTTAATGGGGGCGACCCTTTACCCTTGGCTACGCCACCTTCCGGCCAGCAAACGCTATGGCGTTATGTTATTTGCCTCAGACGCCAACTGGGCTATGTCGATGAATGCGTTTGGCCGCCATCAGAGAGGACTCGGCCTTCTGCTCGGTGGCGGTGTGGCGTTGTGGTCTTTTTGGATGCTAGGCACCTGGCTTGGCTATGCGTTTGGCAACTTGATCAGTGACCCAATCAGTTTAGGCCTCGATATGGTCATGGGCTGCTTTTTACTCTCTATGGTAGCAATTGGACCTAAGAGCCTGCGTATGTTCGTTATTTGGGGCGTGGCCGCATGCGCATCCTTGCTGGCCTATTATTATTTGCCCGACAATAGCCATGTTGTGGTTGGCGCGCTCGCAGGAGGGTTGCTCGGCGCCTTTTGGACGGAGAAACAAGCATGATGATCTCAACCGATTGGCAAGGCACGTTAATCATTATTATCGCCATGGCACTGATCACCCTGCTCACACGCTGGGGTGGCGTGTTCGTCATGTCGTTTGTACCAATTAGCTACCGAGTGCAGCAATTTATCACCGCTATGTCGGGGTCGGTGTTAATCGCGCTGTTGGCCCCCTTAGCGGTGGAAGGTGACATAGGGGCTCGCGTTGCACTTTTGGTGACTGCCATCGTGAGCTTTACCACCAAAAAACCGTTGCCAGCAATCGCAGCAGGTATTGCCGCAGCAGCGATCACGCGTCTCATCTAAGCGGAGATTAAGGACAAATTTGTCCACTGTGAAAGGGCAAATTTGCCCTTTTAAACCTACGTACTCGACACCATGTGTTAGATAACATTCATCAACAGGCCATACTCATCTATGTCTTTCCCACGCTTATCCGTTCTTGATTTGGCGCCCGTTTCTGACGGCACAGACTTCTCTCAGACTTTTCAACGTTCAGTTGAATTGGCGCAAGCCGTCGAATCTTGGGGCTATCACCGTTTTTGGATGGCGGAACACCATAATATGCCTGATATTGCCAGTGCCGCCACCAGTGTGTTGCTCAGCCATATCGGCGCTCACACTCACTCGATCCGTTTAGGCTCCGGTGGCGTTATGTTGCCCAACCATGCGCCCCTTGTTATTGCAGAGCAATTTGGCACATTGGACGCGCTCTACCCAGGGCGGATCGATCTTGGGCTGGGACGAGCGCCTGGCACCGACTATCCGACAATGCATGCGCTAAGGCGCGATCCAGAGCGTATGGATCCCGACTTCGCTGAGCTGCTAGAAGAGTTGACATTTTTTCTCGGTCCCGTATCCCAAAACCAACCCGTTGCGGCTTATCCTGGTAACAACACGTCAATACCGATTTGGTTGCTGGGATCGAGTACGTACAGCGCTCGTTTGGCCGCGCAGAAAGGACTGCCCTTTGCGTTCGCCGCACACTTCGCACCAGACGCGATGTCTCGAGCGTTAGCTTATTATCGTGATGAGTTTGTTCCGTCGCAGCACTTAGCAAAACCTTACGTGATGATTGGTGCTAACGTCATTGTTGCAGAGAGCCAATCGCACGCAGAGTATTTGGCGACGACAGAAAAACAGAAGTTTTTGAAAATGGTACGCGGCCGTCGTGAAAAGCTGCCCGCTCCGGTACACAGCATGGCACCGCTTTGGTCGGCGCAAGAAAAACTGCACGTTGAAACCCAGTTGCGAGAGTCGATTCATGGTGACAAAGCTCATGTTAAACACGCTATTGAATCACTGGTTGAACGGACTGGTGCCGATGAGATTATGGTCAACGCAATGGTGTATGATCAGAGCGAAAAACTGCGTTCTTATCAGCTATTGTCTGAGTTGATGGAATAACAAGATAGAGAAAGAATGGAGGCGCGTCCCGGAGTCGAACCGAGGTCCACGGATTTGCAATCCGCTGCATAGCCACTCTGCCAACGCGCCTTTTTAGAACAGCACTGAGTCTCAGTGCTGTGTTCGGCGCTTACTTTACGTATTCAGCACGAGGAGTCAAACAAAAATCCCTATTTTAGGCGTGTTCGCTGACAAATGCGCCAATTAGAGCAGACATTGTTCGAAATGGTCATCCAATATAGTCGTCCACCTCTCGCCTGTCTTTGACGACGCTTACCCTTTATCTGCTAATGCTTGACCTTCAAAATTCACACCTTGCCAACCGGTTTGCATAAAATTGCGGATGTTCGCGTGATCATCCCCTGCCGGATGGTTGAGGACATCTTCACGATAATAACGCCCAAAGCAAGCGAGGGTTTGTGACTCTGACAGTTGATTCTTTTGGCCAAACGCAAAAATCTTGCAAGACCCATTGTTCTGATTCACCTCATTAAAGGTGTCACCATTGGTGAACGCGGTAGGCGTAAACGTGTAGTAACGCTCAATGATTGCCATGGTCTGATCAAACTCTATCGTCTCCGGAGAGTGTTCAAGGGTGTGGATGAAGGTGGTGAGTTCCATTTGGTTAAGCTCCTTATGTCATAAAGGGCCAAGTCTACGGGATCGTCCTCGATGGCAAAAGGAGAAGATGAACCAATCACTCAGTATTTCAAAATAGACACGATTCATGTGGCACATCAAACACACAAAAACCATAACCAACCAAACACTTATGCAAGTGTAATATGTGCGTAAAGTCTAATTTCTTTTACTGATAGAAAAAAATAACTCGAAAAATCAATAGCAAAAGGGTTTACTAACCCGCAGCAATTTTGAAGCAATGTCTCATTATTGACACCAATGCAAGCCGAGAGGGTTTGATTTTATGGCAACGACGACTGGGTCAACCATCATCTTATGAAGATTCTGGTTTGTGATGACTCTAAAATCGCGCGCAAAGCGATTTTATCGAACATTGATACACAGGCAATCACTCTTTACCAAGCAGAAAATGGAAAGAGCGCTTTAGAGCGCCTTGCATCTGAGCCTATCGACGTCCTGTTCCTCGATTTGACCATGCCTGTCATGGATGGTTTCGAAGTGCTTGCCTCGCTACCTGTCCATGCGCACCCGACCCAGGTTATCGTGGTATCAGGGGATATTCAAAATCAGGCAAAACAGCGCTGCCGGGAGCTCGGCGCCCACGACTTCATTGAGAAGCCGTTCAGCGCGATGGATCTTCACGCGGTATTTGAACGCTATGGGATCCCACTGTGCCCTTCGGTGCACACACAGCCCACACGGCAGCTCTCCGCTCACGAGCTACTCAATAACATCAAAGAGATCAGCAATATCGCTCTCGGTGCCAGTGCCTCACTCATCGCAGAACAAACCGGGCGATTTATTGAAATGCCTTTGCCTAACGTTGCCTCCTTGCATCAATCGGAACTCAAAATGACGATTCAAGACATCGTCAACAATGCAGAATATCGCGCCGTGTCACAGCGCTTTGTTGGCAATGGCATCAATGGTGAGGCGCTCGTCTGCTTACACGGGCAAGGCATTGATCAATTTTCGGCTGTTACGGTTGACAACTTTCATGCCGAAACCAACGAAGCGATCCTGGATATTGCTAACTTATTAGTCTCCTCGTTTTTGGTGTCATTTAGCAAGCAGCTCGACATTGCTATCTCTTTACGCCAGCCCATCGTGCTGGAAAAAGAGCCGCTACAACGAGCGCTAAGCTGCTCTCAGTTTTTAAACGGCTACGAGCAAGAGATTTTTACCATTGAGTTTGTTTATCACGCCGAAAATCTCGATGTCGCCTGTGACGTGATTTTCCTTATGGACAATGACTCAATGAAGTCCATCGAATCCGTATTGGAGTGTGTAATGTGATCAAGCATGATATGGGGGATTTTCACTGGGCGATGCAGATCATTGGCGAGCTGGATGCAGGACTTATCGTCTTGGATAAGCACTACCGAGTCTTGGCGTGGAATTCGTTTATGCAGTCGTACAGTGGCATTCGCGCCGAAGCAATCATTGGCCAAGTGTTGTTTGACGTTATGCAAGACTTACCTGAAACTTGGCTGCGTAATAAAGTCGACACCTCGTTTCGTTTGAACAGCCGCGGATTCTCTTGCTGGGAAGACCGCCCTTACCTGTTCAAATTTAAAAACTTCAGCCCAATCTCCAACGGCTTACCTGAGATGCGCCAAAACATCACCTTCTCCCCTTTAACGTCAGTGAACGGCGAAGTCTCTCATGTCAGTCTTATCATCAATGACGTCACGGACGTCGCGAAAAACAAAACCCACCTCATCGATTCCAATCAAAAACTGTCGGATCTCAGTCGCACAGACGGCTTAACTCAACTCTACAATCGTGCCTACTGGGAAAGTTGTCTTCAGCAAGAGTTTGATCACGCTAAAGTGACCGGGAAACCAGCGTCACTGGTTATTTTCGATATTGATCACTTCAAGCGAGTTAATGATAACTATGGTCATACTGTCGGGGACATGGTGATCCGCCACACGGCAAAAGAGCTCATCAAAGCCTCTCGTGGCAGTGATATTTGTGGCCGCTACGGCGGTGAAGAGTTTACGGTTATCTTACCAGGTACGTGCTCTGAGCAAGCGCTCTATTTTACCGAGCGCCTTAGAAAACGTATCGAACAGTCGATTGTCGAGTGCGAAGGGTACGCTGTTCGCTACACCATCAGCCTCGGGGTGTGCGAGTTGACCGAACAACAACCCAACCACCTAACTTGGTTACAACATGCAGACAAAGCGCTCTACTATTCCAAAGAATCCGGACGAAACCGATCAACCGAGTTCGATATGTCGTTTGTGAAATAGCGCGACTCGCCATTCAGTGAACGCCGCTGTTATGTCGACTTTTGCTTACTGACAATACTGGTGATGACCTGCGATCTGGCCGCCTCACTGTGCTTTTTTTTATCACGATACATTTGTTGATCGGCGAGTCTCACCGCGTCTCGCATCGACACTGGGTGCTGCGCCGTTGATTCAGAGACACCAATACTGATCGAGACGTCATCGCGGATTTCCGCCAAACGTTCAATCAGACGTGGCACATAGGTCTTCTGAGCATCTTGCTTTTTACAGCTTGGCATCAACACCACGAACTCATCGCCGCCAAAGCGGAAACTTTTGTCAATGCCCCTAGAAATCCCTCGAATAGCATCCGCCACCGCGATCAAAACGTTATCCCCCTCCTCATGACCAAAGTTATCGTTAAACGCCTTAAAATTATCGATATCCATATAGAGCACGGTGATACCATCTCCGTGCTCATGACACTCTGTGAAGAGCTTTTCTGCCACTTCTTCAAATGCGCGTTTATTGTATAAATTGGTGAGAGGATCTTGGCTTGCCATCAGTTCAATGTGCTTGGTCCTTTCCCTGACCATCTCCTCCAATTCATTGACGTATTGGTAGGATTTATTCCGCTCCATCTCGATTTCATTCATCATGCTTTTAATGTAAGTATCAAAGACATAAGAGACATCAAAATCCATCAAACGGCTTAAAATTTCGCATTGATAATTGGCTATGGTGGCATCAGAAATATTCGAGCGGATCGTCGATGAAAGCACTTCTTTGAGGTAACTGACGGCAGACAAGTAGAGTTTTGGATCAACGCCAATGCGTTTGTGTACCAACCCGATTCTCAATCTATGTTCAACGTAGTCGAGATCGACTTCTTTAGAGAACAAATCAATCACATACTGACGCAGAGCGCTCATCAAGCGTTGCAGAGTGCCGGCATCGCCAATTAAAGTCTCTACATCAGGTGTATTCGTCTGATGCTCATAAAAGCCTGCAACGATTGAATCTAACTGGCGAACTATTACGCCTTTCAGTGAACGTAGCTCCACTAGCTCACTCGACGTTAGGCGAAATAACTGAAGCCGTTGTTTGAGCTCAGATTCTGAGATCTGTTGTTGCTCAACCAAGGATTTATCTGTAATTCTCATTGCTCTGCTTCCATAGCCAACTCATGCTTTAGTTTAGACTATAAAACCAAATGCATAGTAGTTTTTTCATTCGTTAATTCAATGAATTACATATCTATTAACCATCGAAAAATTATGGGTACAGGCCATTTAAGAAGTGAGGTGAACCGGTTTATCTACAAAACAACATAGCGCGTCAATCGAGATCGGCTTCGAGAACCAGTAACCTTGATAGTAACGACATCCCATGGCTCGAAGTTCAGTAAATTGTTTCTGTGTTTCAATACCTTCCGCAACAGCATCATATTTGAACGAGTCTGCTATCTTTATCATGGATTCGATAATGGCCTTACCTTGGACAGTGTCCATTTGATTGACAAAACTACGATCAATTTTAATTTCATCAACTGGGATATTAACCAGATGGTTGTAAGAGGTGTAACCGGTACCAAAATCATCCAGAGAAACATGGCAGCCAATTTCACGCAGAATCTCAATACTTTTGAGATGGAAATCTTTCATCTGAACAAAGAAGGTTTCCGTGATTTCTAAACAAACTAAACGCTCTGGTACACGATACTGGCGAAGTAGGCGTTTAAAATCGTTGATAAATTGTTTATCAAGAAGTTCTCGTGATGAAATGTTGATAGACAACCGAAAATCATCCGGCAATTTATCACGATAGGTTTGATATGTTTTAAAGCACGCTTCGACAACCCAAAGATCAATGTCACGAATCAATCCATATTGTTCTGCGACCGTAATATACACCTCAGGTGAGAGTTGACGTAAACTCTCCGAATGGCACCTCAACAGTGCTTCCGCGCCAACAATTTGCTCTTTCTCGGCATCGTATATCGGCATAAACAGCAAGTAGAACTGCTCACTCTGTAGCGCCATACGCACACTGTCTGCAATTTGATACTCTTCTTCATGAGCCATCATAGTATCGAAGTTGAATTCGGCGGATCGCTGCTCATTTCGCTTGGCAATATTGACAGCAAATCGCGCTCGCTCTAATGCTTTCACGCCCGTTTCAGGTAAAAAGTCACTGGATACGTAGCCAATGACGATTTCCAGCATTAGATGACCAATCCCATCAAGATTGACACCTAAATCATTCAAATCAAGTACATACTGAGACTGCTGAGAAGTTAAATTCTCACCCACACACTCGATCAACAATTCATCTTCTGTCACCCGATAAATCGTCAGCTTATGATTAGATAATTCTCGCACCATTTTTTGCCACATTCGTTCCATAACTTTGATGACCGCAGGATTACCAAAATGGTGGTTTAAGGCGTGATAGTTGCTGATCTTGACCAAGTACAGTCTCACGGGTTCATTGTATTGGGCTAGAGCTGAATAATTTTTGACAAAGTGCTCTACCGTGTAAAAGCCTGTTTTCTTGTCTCTATAAACATTATCCTTGGCAAGGAGTAGGAGTGACTTAGTATAAAAAAGGTAATGTGCCAAACAGCCCACGAGAAGAAGCGGCCAATAAAAAAACATCACTTTAACAAACGTTGATTCATTGTGGATTTGCCAACTAAACGAGAGGCTTTTAATCGTCATCCCCCACTCTCCGTCCGCTTTTACAGGAACACCTCCAGTGTAGAACTCAAGTGCAACGAGTCGGCTAAAATCTAAATCGGCTTGCTCATAAGGGATATCAAACAGCTCCTCCCACCACGTTTCGACCCGAAATCGACTCAAAGGGATAGACTGGGTACTTTTAGGTTCAAACCGTACAGCTTGATATTTGGTATCTTTGACAGCGTAATGCTCGGACTTCTCCTTAGTTAATAAGGATTTAGCAAAGATCGTGACCCCCGGCTGCTCTGTGCTACCCGACCAAAGCGACTCAACCTCCACATTCAGTGTTGCTTTTTTGCTGAGGGACAAAAAATGGCCATTTTGTACGTCATGAGGTAATGGGAATACGATGCCGCACATGTCAAGCTCTGCTTGAGGTGCATCACTACAACGTATCGACACACCTCGTTCAGAGACATTGAGTAACTTAGCACCCGCGTCATTGTTTCCTGCGGTAAGCGGCGCAATATTTGCGTGGCCTAGTACCTGGAAAGAGGCTTGATTTAGCGGTGAGCGAATGATGGCAAAAGTCACAAGCGCAAACGATAAACTGGCTAAAAAGAAGAACAGGTAATGTCTAACTACTTTTTTTTCTTTACTGTCCATGTGAAAAACCACGCAAGGAAAATACGTCAAACGTACTGAGTGGTCTCATTTCCCCTTGGTAGCATAAAAAGGCAAAAAAATGTGACATTCAGCGAATAATTATCTGATAAATATACAAACTTATCATTGCCTTGGCGAGAAGTAGTCCGCTAAATTGCACATAAATTGATTTATATCACAAATGGATCACCGCGCGGAATTTTCCATACACATATAAATTAGCAAGTCATAAAACGACAATGCCCCGCGAAAGCGAGGCATTGTTCAATCAACTTGGATAATGATCTGGGGCAGACTATGGCGTTACCATTTCTTCATCAATCTACCGACTAGATTTGGATGGTAAGACCAACAATGATCAAACATGCTCATCAGCTCTGGGTTTCCATACTTTGACACGCTCAAGGCGTGGAAGCGGTTTTTGTTCTCTTTTAAGCCCGCGACCTTATCCAGTACCTCTTGTGACTGTTTCGGGGCAATAAAGTCCGAAATCACCACCATATCGGCGTTTTTGTACTTTTCACTGCTCATCAAATCAATCGATTTAAGAATCACAGGCTCGAGATCCGTGCCGCCGTGAAAGCTGTACGACAAGAAATCACTCGCTTCACGCAAACCATCTTGACGTGTCAGTTCGTAGGTAATCTGCTCCGTAGAAAACAGAATAACAAAGCAATCGCGATCATCCGCCAGCGCGATTTGCATTAAGGCGTAGGCCATCGCTTTGGCACATTGCTCTGGCGCCCCTTTCATAGAGCCAGAGGCATCCACACAGACGATAAAAGGTCCTTTTTCAATCTCAATACTTTTACTGTCAGGCTGTTGAGCCGTTACTTTACGCAACGTGCGATTTTTCCCTTGCACGCGATAATTCATCAAACGCTTATCCGCTAGGTGCTTGTAAAAAACCACCTCAAGCTCTGGGTATGCCAAAAACATCGTCTCGTTGGGCAGTAGCTTGTTGAGATCATCACTTTCGTGGATACCGACAATGTCATCTGTCGCTTCGTCGGTTTTCTCTTCCACGACTTCAATCGCTTCCACTGGTGCTTGGTTTAAATCAGGATCATTGACTTGCCCCGCCATGCGGCCGAGTTGCTCTGCAATTTTTTGTAGTCCGCTGTTCTTTTTCAAAAACTCCGCGTGTTTTTTCATGGTGCCGAGATCAGTTTTACTCAGCTTCGCCGCAGCCATATCCCACAGACGCCCGACACTCGCTTCGTCTCCCTCTTTCGCAACGTTATCCATGTTTTTCATGGTTTCCATGCGTTGATAGAGATCTTTGAGGGCTTTTTCTTTGCTCGCTTCTAGCTCACTTAACTGGGCAGTTTTTATCGCATCCACCAAGCTTTTGTACCATTGATCGCAAAAATAGTGAGCGAACATTGGGTTCTTAACCCCTTTATTCTTCTCTACAAGACGCCTCGCCTGCATGTAGAAAGCCGAGTGCCACTCCAACTTTTTAATGACCTCAGGCAATTGAGCGTGAAACGTGGCTTCGTCCCAATAAATGACTTCTTGATACAGCGCGAGCTCTTGTTGAAAACGTTCCGTTTCACACACCTTAGTGATGCGCTTTTTGACACTGCCGCGCCATTTCAACAGATGATTTTTCACCGAGGATTTCATTCCTCGGTTCTCAGCCATGATCATCACTTGTGAGCGCGCAACAATATCGTTCATCGCGCTTTCAACGATGCCCGAATCGGCGATCATTAATGCTAAATTAAGTCCATCTGCACCCAGCACAACGTTTCCCCTTACTCAAAAACCGGTGGCAAAGTTTGCAATCGATAAAGCGCTTTTTCGCTCTCTGATTTGGCCGCTTCCAATGCCTGGGTTAAGCCTTGTAGCCCAGCTTCCATCTCACGAGGGATCGCCTCGTCGATAAAGTTGTGTGGCAGTGCGGCGTGGAAACTGGAGCGCGCTTTACGCAAGCGGTGCTCTGCTTCTTCTAACGATTTCAACGCCTCCTCTGAACGCGTTAACCAAGTTTGGAAGCGGTCGTGGTCTAGCCCTTCACTCGTGACAGGGGTCAACAATACTGCGCGATTCGCAATGTCTTTAATGACTAAGTTATTGGCTGCATCCACATCAAAACGAAGACGACAAATCGCCGTAGATTGGTTGACATAACCACTCACTTCGCCGTGGCCATCACGAACCAGTTTTTCGAGATCGGGTTTACTGACGAACACACAGCGACTGTCACCTTTTTCGGATTCAGACACCGACATATTGGCCTGAAGAAGGACCAACTTGATAAGACCCGGAGTCACACCCACTTTATACAAACGTGCATCGGAGAAATCGTACGACTGAACCTGCTTCTTCAGTAATCCCGTTGAAGATTCAAGAGAGAGCTGGATAGCAAACGTCTCTTCGAGTTCTTCTTGAACGTCTTGTAGCGTTTCACGGCAGAGGGTAATTTGTTGCTCTACCTCTTGCTGATCAAACGCGTAATTGAGCGCAAACTGACGAATGACGCGGCGCACCACATCACGAGATTCAGGGCTGTTCCATAAGCAATCTTGTAGCAGCAACAGATCCAATGCGTTGATCGCATCGCGGCCGTTAAAGTAGGCACTGGCTTTCAACAGCTTAACGGCTTTTTTCCAGCGTCGATCAGACACATACATGTCCTTATCCACACTCGAACCGGGCACTTCGCCAGTCTCTTTCTCAAGTAAGCTTTTGAGTTCAAACAGCTTTTCAAACACATCATCGCTCAGCTCAAGCGTATCAAGCTCTTGCTGCCAGAGGTGGTATTCTTCATCGGTAATCGCCAGGCCTTCTGGAATTTTGGCTTCTTGCGTCGTGCCAACGGTGAGCATGGATTTGAAGTTTTGCTTATTTTGAATTCGATTAACAAACAAACGCACCAGCATGCGGTCATAGAGTGCCTCGAGACCACTGTCTTCATCAGGCAATTCATTTGATGCCGACACTAAAAGACGCATGGGCACTTTCTCAATATCACTGCCATTTTTAAACGTTTTCTCGTTCACCACGGTCAAGAGTGTGTTGAGAATGGCGGGGCCGGCTTTCCATATCTCATCGAGAAAGACGACTTGCGCGGTAGGTAAATATCCATTAGTCAGACGCACGTAGCGGCCATTGTCTTTCAGCTCTTGTATGCTTAGCGGGCCAAACACCTCTTCTGGTGTAGAAAAACGTGTCATCAAATATTCAAAATAGGACGAGTTATCAAACGCTTGAATCAAGCGCTTAGCAATCAAACTTTTTGCTATGCCTGGAGGGCCCAGTAGAAAAACGCTTTCACCGGCCAGGGCCGCAAGTAAACACATTTTGATGGTATCTTCACGTTCGTAGACACCGTCAGATAGGGCGTGAGCCAACTTATTGATTCGTTCCGACAGTAACGCTTTTTGCGAGTGGGGGACTCTATTTTGACTGAACATTATTGGGCGATCCTCGGGGCGCTAAGCGAGCGTAATGTATAACGTGCTTTATACATTTGTTATTACTTTGTTACAAGTATAGTTTATTATAATCAGCCCTTTGTTATATCAGATTCGCTTTTTACTTAATTTTCTGTAATCAATGTTTGCATATTTGCGCGATTCATCACACCGAGTTATTAATCCATTCCAACGCATCGCTCTTCATTACTTTTCATCGGGTGCCGAAATGGGTAAGGTAGGGTCAACATGCTAGGGACACCACATACCCAATGGACAAACAAACCACGATTCACACCTGGAAACGGATTGCTCTTATTGAAGAACCCGTGACCTTACCCAATGGTCAACAGATTACCCATACCACGATATCTCACCCGGGCGCGGCGGTTATGCTGCCTATCGATGACAATGGTGATATCGTCATGCTGAACCAATATCGGCCGTCACTTAAAAAGTGGCTACTTGAACTCCCAGCAGGCACACTAGAAGCGAACGAAGCCATAGTCGACTGCGCTTCACGTGAATTGGAGGAAGAAACGGGCTATCGCGCCTCAGAGTGGATTTCTTTAGGGCAAGTCACACCGCTCGCAGGTTTTTGTGATGAGATTCAATACCTTTTTGTGGCCAAAGATCTCACGGCTTCTAAACGCTTAACGTGCGATGATGATGAAGTGATTGAAGTACTGACTTTATCGCTGCGCGACATCGAACAACGCATCATTTCAGGTGAGATCACCGACGCCAAAACCATCGCATGCATCAGCAAAGCGAAACTGTGCGGCTATCTCTCTTGAATTTCGTTTTCCCTCATTAACAAGGATAGGTTATGGATTTTCGCTCTGACACCGTGACTCGACCCACTCCAGCTATGCGTGAAGCGATGGCCCACGCCGCTGTTGGCGATGATGTATACGGCGATGACCCAACCGTCAACGAACTTGAGTCCTTCGCGGCCAAGCGTCATGGGTTTGAGGCGGCACTTTTTACCACATCTGGCACGCAAGCCAACCTACTGGCGTTGATGGCACACTGTGAACGTGGCGACGAGTACTTATGTGGACAACAAGCGCACAACTATCGCTTTGAGGCAGGTGGCGCTGCGGTGCTTGGCTCAATTCAGCCCCAGCCGATTGAAAACAACCCGGATGGCACTCTCGATTTCGACAAACTTCGAGCCGCCATCAAGCCCGATGATTGTCACTTTGCTAAAACCCGTTTACTGAGCTTGGAAAACACCATTAATGGTAAAGTTCTGCCACTCGATTACCTGGCACAAACGCGAGAATTTGTCGACCGACACGGCTTAAGCCTGCATTTAGACGGGGCTCGCGTATACAACGCCGCCGTCGCGTTGGATGTTGATGTCACTGAGATCGCACGTCACTTCGACTCCATGACCGTGTGTCTTTCTAAAGGTCTTGCAGCGCCTGTGGGCTCATTGCTGCTCGGCAGTCACGCCTACATTGCCAAAGCACGACGCATCCGAAAAATGCTCGGTGGCGGCATGCGTCAAGCCGGCATATTGGCCGCTGCCGGTAAATTAGCGCTGACTGAGCAGGTAGCTCAGCTTTCTATTGACCACGTTAACGCCAAACAGCTCGCGCATACCCTAAATACATTGCCCGGTTTTTCAGTCAATCCAGAATTCGTGCAAACCAATATCGTCTTTGCCAAACTAGAGAAACACCTTGATATAGATGCCATCGCAGAAGCGTTGGCCAAAGAGAATATTCTCATCACACCATCCAATCCCATCCGCTTTGTTACTCACAAAGATGTGACCCAAGACGACATTTCCACACTCTGCGCGCACATTCAACGTGTGCTTTGATCTCGCCCATTGAGCTTCCCCCTAGGGGAAGCTTTATTCTCAGTCCACACACACCGACATTGAGAGTACAAATGAATCGATGGATACGCCACGTATGCCTGCTGGCCACTAGCACCGCGTTAACACTCGCTAGCGGGGCACATGCGAAACCTTTCGGCGACGCGCAGCTTGGACAAGTCAAATCACCCAGTTGCGTTTTTTGTCACGGCAGCACCGGCCAAAGCGCCAATCCCAATTACCCTAATCTCAACGGTCAAGATGCCACTTACCTGTTCAACGCGATGCGTGCCTATCAACGAGATGAGCGAACTGGCCCACTCGCGCAGATGATGAAAGCGCAACTTTCCAAACTCAACGAACAAGACTTGCGCGATGTTGCTGCGTTTTACGCTGCCCAAGAAGATTGATTACACCTCAAATAAAAACCGCTTCTCAAGGGTTGTACATCGCTATTCAACACTGGCGTACGGCCCTATTCACAACCTATCAATCATCACAAAAAAAGCAAAAAAAAACCGACATGTAGTGACAAAAAACTCATTAACAGACCGATTTGGTTATGTGATTTTTATCACCTCCGATTTGAAATTCCATTAAATATTGTTTAGTGTACTAACGTTTTTGAGCAAAAAAGGAAATCTTTGATGGATCCCATACTGGAAGTAAAGGGACTGTACAAAGTGTTTGGTGATGAACCCAATCACGCATTCGACCTGTTGGAAAAAGGGTTGGATAAAGACACTATCTTCGACAAAACTGGCCTCACTGTCGGGGTCAATGATGTCTCACTCTCGATCAATGAAGGCGAGATCTTCGTCATCATGGGTCTATCGGGCTCTGGCAAGTCCACCTTAGTGCGACTGCTCAATCGATTGATTGAGCCAACACGTGGCAGTGTTCTGTTTAAAGGCAATGACATCGCTTCGATTTCAGAGCAGGCACTGCGAGAAGTCCGTCGCCACAACATCTCCATGGTGTTTCAAAACTTCGCCCTAATGCCTCACATGACTGTGGTTGAGAACGCCGCTTTTGGCCTAGAACTCGCTGGTATTAGTTTGGAAGAGCGAAATCGCTGTGCTCTATCGGCACTAGAGCGCGTCGGCTTAGAAAGCTATGCGGATTCCTTCCCCGATGAGCTCTCTGGCGGTATGCAGCAGCGTGTCGGACTGGCTCGGGCGCTAGCCTGTGACCCTGATATTCTGTTGATGGACGAAGCCTTCTCCGCCCTTGACCCGCTGATCCGTAGCGAAATGCAAGACGAACTGATTCGTCTTCAAAACGATGATAAACGCACCATCGTATTTATATCGCACGATCTTGATGAAGCGATGCGAATTGGAGATCGCATTGCCATCATGCAAGACGGACAAGTGGTCCAAGTCGGCACACCAGATGATATTCTCAACAACCCTGCCAATGATTACGTTGAAGCCTTCTTCAAAGGCGTCAATGTGGCCAGCGTCCTCACAGCGAAAGACATCGCCCGAAAACAGCCGACCGCCGTGTTTAAAAAATCTGAGCACGATGGTCCCGGCTCAGCGCTGCAAATGCTGATGAATCACGACCGCGAATTTGGCATTGTGGTCGATCGTGCTAGCCGCTACTCCGGCATCGTCTCTCTCGACTCGCTGCGCCAAGCGCACAAAGAGAAGCGATCTTTAACCAGTGCTCAAATAGATGACGAGGTGACATTGTCACCCGAGCAATCCATCAATGACATTCTTGGTATCGTTGCCGATTCACCATATGCCGTACCGGTCATTGGAGAAGACGGCCACTACTATGGAGTCATCACCAAATCTCGCCTATTACAGACGCTAGATAAGGAGTAACGCGGTGTCAGAAGAAACTTCTCAAACGGACCCGTGGTCGCAAACCACGGCAGACAACACAACACCATCGGATCCTTGGGCAACGGCGACATCCGACGAGGGCGCAGACTGGCTTACATCCGAAGTGACGCAAACTCAAGCGCTCGATTTAATGCACCCCTTCAACGAGGCGCTCTTGCCCGTCGATGCGTGGGTTGAGACGGGCCTAAACTGGCTGGTCGAACACGGTCGCCCGCTTTTCCAAGCGATCCGCGTTCCCATCGACTTGATCCTGAGCTCATTCGAACTGGCGCTTGTCTCCACTCCTGCCCCATTCATGATACTCGCCTTGTTTCTTTTGGCATGGCAGTTTTCAAATTGGCGTCTGGGCGTAGCGACCTTGGTTTCGCTGCTCACTATCGGTCTGATTGGTGCGTGGAGCCAAGCGATGACCACCTTGGCCTTGGTACTCACTTCAGTCTTTTTCTGTTTGCTCATAGGGTTACCTTTAGGCATCGCATTGGCTCGTAACCCAACTGCCGCGAAAGTCGTCAGGCCACTGCTCGACGCGATGCAAACCACCCCAGCCTTTGTCTACTTGGTGCCGATTGTCATGCTCTTTGGTATAGGTAATGTGCCCGGCGTTGTGGTGACGATCATATTCGCGCTGCCACCTGTGGTCAGGCTCACCATACTCGGCATCGTTCAAGTGCCCAAAGACTTGATTGAAGCAGGGCACGCCTTTGGTGCCAACAAGAAGCAAATGCTGTATCGCATCCAACTGCCGCTAGCGCTGCCTACGATTATGGCCGGCGTAAACCAAACCTTAATGCTGTCACTTTCTATGGTGGTGATTGCATCGATGATCGCAGTCGGCGGTCTAGGTCAAATGGTGCTGCGCGGAATTGGTCGCTTAGATATGGGCTTAGCCGCCGTAGGCGGATTGGGCATCGTCATTCTTGCCATACTGCTTGATCGCATTACTCAAGCACTGGGCGAAAACGCAGGCAATACCAAGCGCCGTTGGTATCACACTGGTCCTGTTGGCGCAGTGTTCAAGCTTGCTCGAGGCAGTCACTCAGCCCACGCAGTCAAAAACAAGGAACTTCACTTAGGGAGAAACAATAATGAATAATCTATGGAAACAGACATTCAAACTGACATCGGCCTCGGCCTTGGTATTATCAGGTGCTGCTTTTGCTGCATCGCTACCGGGCGAAGGGATCGCGGTACAACCGGTGCAATCCACCGTCGCAGAAGAGACCTTTCAAACACTGGTTGTCAGCCGTGCCCTCGAAGAGCTTGGCTACGAAGTGGCTGAACCAAAAGAGGTGGATTACAACGTCGCTTACACCTCGGTAGCAAAAGGCGATGCCACATTTCTTGCCGTCGGTTGGTTCCCTCTACATGCCGATAAATACACCATGGCGGGCGGCGATGACGTGTTCTACCGTCAAGGCGAATACGTCAGTGGTGCGGCTCAAGGTTATTTGATTGATAAGAAGACCGCGGAACAGTTCAATATCTCCAACATCGGCCAGCTGCAAGATCCGAAAATTGCTAAGCTGTTTGATGCTAATGGAGACGGCAAGGCTGACCTTACTGGCTGTAACCCAGGCTGGGGCTGTGAAATGGTGGTCGAAGCGCAACTCGACGCCTATAAACTCCGTGATACGGTGACGCACAACCAAGGTAACTACGCTGCCATTATTGCCGACACCATCTCACGCTATAACAAAGGTGAGCCAATCCTATATTACACTTGGACACCGTATTGGGTAAGTGGCGTTCTGGTCCCAGGCAAAGATGTCGTTTGGCTGGAAGTCCCTTTCTCTGCCTTACCCGGCGAGCGCAAAGACGTCGACACCTCACTGCCGAATGGCAAAAACTACGGGTTCGAGATGAACTCGATGAAAATCGTCGCCAACAAGACGTTCGCCAATCAAAATCCTGCTGCGGCCAAGCTGTTTGAAATCATGAAACTCGATATCAATCATATCAGTGCACAAAATATGATGATGAGCAAAGGTAAAAACAGCTCAGCGGACATAGAGGCCCACGTTGAAGGTTGGATAAAAGCCAACCGCTCGCTGTTTGACTCTTGGGTTGAGCAAGCTAAAAAAGCCGCCAAATAACCGCTTCCGCCCCTTGCTTCGCAAGGGGCTTTTTGATTGGATCAAGTAAGCGCAACGATATGACCATCAAGCAAACCACTCGCTAATTAATCACTCAACACACATTCATTGCCGCTCACTCTTGTCTCTGGCGGCCGGGCGCGTCATCATAGTCCTTGGCCATCATTTTGTTTTCCGCCCACTTTTTACTCTTCATTTTATTTCGCGGATTTCTCTTGGGAGGCAGTTGTGAACATCGTGATATTACATGGACTCTATATGCATGGCCTGGCAATGCTGCCACTCAGTCAGCGGTTACGAGACCTTGGCTATGACACAAAGACGGTCAGCTACAACAGTGTGGCAATCAATGAGCAAGTTGTGTTTTCTGACATTAGTTCAGCGCTCAGCCGCCATCAACCAAATGTGTTGGTCGGTCACAGCTTAGGAGGATTGATTGTCAAACACTACCTAGAATCGACCCAACCGAGCACAGATGAGATCTCACACGTTGTCGCCATTGGCTCGCCGCTTCAAGGCGCCTCTATCGCAACGCGAATACAGAAGCTCGGTATCGGCGCGATTTTAGGCAACGCACCTGAATTTGGGCTCACTCAACATGAGGAGAGTGTCTGGCGAGTACCACAAAAACTAGGCAGCATCGCCGGTACCTTGCCCGTCGGCGCACGCCCCTTGTTGATGATGGACAATAGCGTCGCCTCCGATGGTACGGTGACGCTCGAAGAGACCAAAATCGATGGTATGACTGATCACATTGCCAAAGATTACAGTCACACCAGTTTAATATTCAGCCGCTTTGTGACCCAGCAAATCGATCATTTCATTCGCCATGACCATTTTGACCATACTGCTGTGCGCTAAAACATAACCAATAGAGATGTATTTCATAAATATCGCTGTGTATGTGAGGTGAAAACAATGTGTTATTCTGTGATATAGATTCAGAATATCCGTTATTCCGAATCGCACATAAGATTCTTGTATTATCGCTGATGGAATAATTACCAAGGCAATATAGCTCATGAATCCATCAAAAAGCGAAGCATCCAATCAAGGAGCGGGTGCAAAATTCATTAGGATCGTCAAGTACATAGCTTTGTTCATTATCAAAGCTGTGGTCGCCATTTCCGTCCTTGTTGGCTCCTCGCTTGCTCTCTCAAAGCTGGGTCGCATTCACGGTAAATCACTCCCTGAAGAGTACTTTTCTGGCGGTTATCCCACCATTTTGCGCCTACTCGATTCTGAAATCTTCATGGGCTTCGTTTTCTTTGTTACCGTCGCGTTGATCGTCTATGTCGCCTACCTACTTTGGCAACTTCACGAAGTCGCGGTTCACAAAGCGGCGGAGATGTCGAGCGCGCACACTCAAATCGTTTTTGCATTGTCTCTTTGTGGCCTGTTCATCGACAAAACATGGTGGGTTCTTGCCATCATCATCGCATTCGCTCGTTGGGACGTGTTAGCCAACGAAATCTCTAACATTATTCGCAATGGCCGCAAGCCTGAAAGCCAAGCACGCGTCGAGGACTAATCCATGAAAGAAATTATGCTACCTTACGTTCTGATCTGTTGGATCTTGGTGAAGGCGGGTGTGGTGCAATGGACACTACGCAACGCGGCTATCATGATCGGGACAGGCTTTTTCATCGCGATCGCGCTGTTTACCGCTCACCGCTTCTGGTCGCCTGCGGACCTGACTGACAGTACCACAGTTAAAGCGCCGCACGCGGTACTTAGCCCACTGCTTGGTCAAGAGATCGATCAAGTGTATGTCACGCACAACCAACACGTGAAAAAAGGCGACTTGATTTACACGCTGAGAACCGAAGATACCGTGTCTCAAATGAAAAGCCTAAACGCGCAAAAATCAGCGGCGGAAGCGGAAATTCTTGCACTGGTGCGCCAGATGGACAACGATCGTAAAACGCTCGACCGTCTCAATAAACTGAAAGATTTTGCTAACGAAGCGCAGCGCGACGACACCCGTACTCGCATTGAGACCACGGAAGCGAAGATCGCCTCGGTGAATGCGCAAATCCTTAATATTGAAGCACAGATCGCCACCGCTGATTGGCAAAACGATCGCCGTGAAATCCGCGCGCCGTTTGATGGTCAGCTAGGCATCACCAACATCGTTCAAGGTACACGCATTGGTAACATGCACCTGTACGATACCAGCAAAAAGTTTGTTGAAATGCGTATCGCCGATCAAACATACAGCGGCATCGAAATTGGTCAGTTTGCTGAGTTTTACGTCGATGCTTACCCAGGTGAAATCTTCCGTGGCCGCGTACACAGCATCACAACCGGTACCGGTGAAGCGCAAGTGTCTGTCTTCAACGGTTCCCAACATGTTCGTCAGCACGTCGGGAACAATATGGGCTCACACGGCCGTACCATTGTCATCGAATTTGTAGAACCAGAAGGTTACAACATCCCAATCGGTGCAACCGGTTCAGGTTGGGTATCGGCGAAAAAGCCGCACCAGATGCTCGGTTTCATGGACATCATTGGTGGTGCAACCGTACGTTTGAAAGCATACAAAGCTTACCTCTCTGCTTTGTAATGATTTCTTGACGTAAAAAAGCGCGCTGTGAATCACAGCGCGCTTTTTTTATTGCTTTCTATTTGATTGACACGTTACTGCTGCCAGTTCAACGCTTGATTAAGAATGATGGGCTCAATGATGTTCATCAACCATTTGGTTTTAGCCGAATTGCGACGTGATGATTTGGTGATCAACGCCGCTTCCAACGTCACTTTGGCGTGGCCGTCATCAGGTCTTACAGGTCGATAGCGAACCGTGTAACAACGATCCATCAATTGATTCATTAAATCATAGTTGTCGACAAAAATGCTCGCTTCGATGCTTGGGTCAAGGCGCTGAAAGTAGTTGTGGTAGTCGTTGATGCCAGAGACCAAAAACTTGACGTATTCGCCAGCGACATTGCCTGAAAATTCGCCCGTCACACTCTGAATACGCTTTTGATAGAACACTTGGGGTTTGTCATTGAGCATGTGCAGACCAATATCGACTTCACCCTCTTCGATCATGGATTCGCTGAGTTTATTCCAAACGCGTAATTCGATGATGGCGTCGGTTTGTTCTCGAATCGCCATAATGATCTCTTTGCCCGCTTGCACCACATATGGCTCCACCATATGGATCACGACTTTCTGGACGTTTTTAGGGTCAAACTCTTCTGGATTGAGCGCCTGCTTGACTTGCGCAAATGCGTTGCGCAGTTTGGGCTCAATGCTCATCGCATAGGAAGTGGGGGTGAGGCCGTCTGCGCTGCGAATAAACAGAGGGTCATCGAGGTCTTCACGCAGCTGCGCCAACACTTTCGACACATAGGATTGAGAACGTCCAAGTTTACGCGCCGCCGATTGGGTGGAATGTGTCTGCATCAACACGAGAAAAACTTGGAGTGAGTTGTAGTCTCTCATTAAAAATGACCCATCTGGTTTTAACTGTAACGAAAGATAAACAGTATCCTAGCCTATGTCTAGTGTGCGCTTCGCATTATCGCCACATGTTTCTGTTGTTTATCAGCAAGTTGAAGAAGGTTATAAACAAATTGTAGCTCATATATGACTAAGCTAACACAAACCGCCTGATTGATTCAGTAAACCAAGGAAAGATTCTGCACGGCGACATGGCGCATAATCACTCAAGTTGAACGATCGTTACTCCCTTCGCTATACTAAAGCAAACTCGCATTCCTCAACATCAAGGATCCCTATGCCAAGCCGAGCCAAATTCAATCGTGATGATGTCATTGACAAAGCCAAAGACCTCTATTGGGAAAAGGGCTATCACGGCACCTCCATGCGTGCGCTGCAAGAGGCCATTGATATGCGCCCTGGAAGCATCTACGCCACATTTGGCAGCAAAGACAAGCTCTTTAGTGAAGCGTTGCACCGCTATGCAGAGTTGGGTCGTGAACGTCTACAGCGCTGCGTCGCGCAAAGCGATACTCCTCTTGCGGGGCTAAAACAATTTGTGCGCGCCCTAATCATTGATAGCCGGGACAGCGCGCCAAGCGCGATGTGTATGATCGTAAAATCTGTCGCTGAATTGACCGAGTCCGATAATCCTGAGCTGCTCGCTGAAGCGAAAACGCTGCTTCGACGGGTAGAAAGTGCGATTGAGCAGGTGCTCATTGACGCCAAAGCGCAAGGTGAACTGAGCGAGGCGCAAGATCCAGCGGAACTGGCTCGCTATTTACAAGTGCAAATCATTGGCCTGCGCACTTACGCGCGCGCCTGTGACGACCGCTTGTTGATAGAAAACATGATTGACGCGGTATTTAGCCAGTCCCCCATACGAACGTAAGCCACCATTGATCCAAAACTAAAAACACGTGATCCAAAACTAAAAAACACGGCGCTCGATGCCGTGTTTTTCATTACGCGCCTAAAACGAATTAATCCTCTTTAGGAAAGTTAGACGGAAATAGCGCTCGGCGCGCCACATCGTCCACCTCAGTTTTAAACTCACACGTTTTTGCTATCGCGCGTGCCTTCTCTACCGCCGGTCTGGCATTGATCGCGTTGAACCAGCGCTTCAGATTCGGGTATGAGTCTAAGGCAGCGTCGTCACCTAACACAATCGGCGCTTTATCAATCCAACCCCACGCCGCCATATCAACGATGGTGTAGCTATCGCCGACAATGAACTCACGCCCCTCAAGATGTGAATCCAATACTTGATAATGACGCTGCGCTTCGCGGTGATAACGGTTTGCCGCGTAGTCGTTGCCTGCTGGTGCGGCGCGTTTAAAGTGCACCGACTGACCCGAGAACGGACCAAGACCAGAGGCGATAAACATCAGCCAAGAGAGCAGTTCCGCGCGATCGTTCGCTTCACCGCCAAATTGACCGGTTTTCTCCGACAGATAGAGCAAAATCGCGTTGGAATCAAACACACGTTGGCCATCGTCTTGCAACGCTGGGGTCTTGCCATTGGGGTTAATGAGACGAAACTCTGGAGTGTGTTGTTCGCCTTTGAGGGTATCAACGGACGCCAGTTCAAAATCTAGCCCCGCCTCTTGCAGAAATAGCGCCACCTTCATCGGGTTTGGCGTGTGGTGAAAATAGAATGTCAGCATGACTCGCTCTCCTTGTTTGAACACTTATTCAAGCACAACAAGAACGATCGTTCAACTTAATCCATCAATTTGTTTTTTGACCCTTAAAGACAGCAGTAAACCAATCATCTAACTGCTTCACCTCTGCCGGCTGTCCATTGATGACGACCCAACCCTGGGATTTGGCTTGCGGCCAATCGATCACGCCTGTTGCTAACGCATCCAGCACATCCAGCTCGGTCACCAACAAAAGGTCATCTTCGCTTGGTAGCGTATCACGGCCTTTCATGGACACTTTTTCGCCCAACACGACCTCACTGTAGTGGCCTTTGACCGCTTCAAAGAGGGAGAATGGGATTGGTGTGTCCGCCGATTTCGATAACGCTTGAGTAAACGCAAACAGGTAAAACTGCTCCGGTTTCGCTTGATTGGCGAACTGGTTGGATTGGCGTGCGGTGATCACCTTATCAAACACTCCAAGCGAGCCTGGCTCTGAGACAAAGTTAAACCCCGCCGCTTGGTGCAAACCGCACGCCAGTAGCGTCGGTGACAGCATCAATAACACCAGACTAAAACCGCGTTTTGCGAGCGTGGTGCAGTAAAGCGTGAACGTCTTGGTACGCATAAGATTCCTCATTAAACCATTACTCTATTAACAAAAAGGGACCGTGAAGGTCCCTTTGTCGTCAATGATGTCCTTGAGTAGAGTGATGAATGAACTCTACGTTATGTACGACTTAGCGAACAATCAGCATCAAGTCTTGCGGCGCTGTTGGCTTATCAAAGTAGCTCATGAACTGACCAAAGCCTTGAATATCACCCGCTGCGAAGGCAAATTTACCAGCTTGCAGATTTTTACCAATCGCTTGTTGTGCATTTGGTCCCGCAAGAAGAATCTCATTCAATACAGCACGAGTGGTATCAATCTGAACGTCCGCGTTATCAAGCGCTGTAGTGTGCAACTGAGCAATACCGTTGCGGATTTCGATGGTGAACGCTTCGTTGGTATCGCTAAAGCGGTACGTCATCGCCATGTTCACATCAAGCGTGTTTTCCGCAATCAGTGTCGCCGTCATCATGTCAAAGATTTGCTTGCTTGGTAGCGCCGTCAATACGTCAACGGATGCAAAGCTGATCATATTAGAGAAGTCGCGTGTACCCTCAAGTTCAGCCGCCGCGTTTAGCGCCCAGTTACGCCAGTTGATGTTGACCTGCTCAGCAGCCCACGCTTTGTAAGCGGTCGCTTTTAGTTCACGCGCACCCATGTCGTCTTTGTTGACGGTGATTGGGTAAGACAAAATTTCTGCTGCGAAGGTGTGGTTACCTGCATCGATAGCCGCTTGCGCTGTGTGCATGATGTTGTCTCGGCCACCCATGATTTCAACAAACGCTTTCGCGCGTTGCTCGTACGCCATTGGCTCTAGCTGCCATGGGTCACCTTCGAAGAAGCCGTTGTAACCCACGTAAATCTGACGAACTGAGTGTGCAACGGTACCGTAGTGCTCACCAAGCCAAGGGTGTCCAGCCAAGTGTGCTGGCAATTTCACTGCTTCAACAAGCTCATCAGGTGTTAGGCCTTTGTTCATGTTGCGGATGGTTTGGTCGTGCACGTATTGAATCGCATCGCGGTAAGCCGTCAAGACATTCGATACCGCTTCTTTGCCTTCCACAGGACGACCGTGAGAGTTAATCATGACTTCAGTGTCGAACTGACGCATGATGTCGATGCCTTTGAACCATACCGATGGGTCACGGAATTTGGTACCACGAATCGTATGCAGGTTAGGGAAGTTTTCACCTTGCAATACTTCTGCTGCGTGCAGTACTTTTTGCTCTGGTAGGTAAACGACCAGCTCATCCGCCGTTTCAGATGGTACGTGAACGATTTCAAGCTTGACGCCCGCAATCGTGATGTCTAGACGATCTTTAAACTCAAGGTTTGGCTCGATGAATGAGATGTCGCCTTGCATAAAGCGTGGACCTAGGCCGTCATTAACAGTACCGAACTCACCTTCAGGAACGTGTTTTGCGCCAGTGTAAGATGTGCGGTGACCAAACAGTGGACCTAGGTTTGATGACCAGTTTGCCACTGCCGCAGTCAGGGTTTCTTGTGCGATGATTTTTACTTCACCAGACGCCACTTGCTCGTCGGTTACCCAAGCGCGAACGCCGGCAATATGGTCAATGTGGTTGTGTGTGTAGATGATCGCTTTCACTGGCTTATCTGTGATAGCTTCAAATTGCTCTTTCACTGATTGTGCCATTTGTACCGATTCGCCTGGATCGATCACGATGATGCCGTCATCACCTTCAATCATCACTGGTGTATCAAGACCAAAGCCGTAACCTAGGTAGATGTTGTGATCCACTTGGATAATGGCTTGGTCCATTTTCAGGCCGTGCTTGGTGAGGCTTGGGTGAACATGGTCAGACTCCTGGGTAAACGCCAAAGATTCACCCGTTTTTGACAACACTTGAATACGCTCACCTGGCCCCCAGAACATGTTCGACTCGTGTTCAAAAAGTACATCGCTGCTGTAGCGAGCCAGTAAGTCAATATTTTGGTATTGAGCCGCTTGAGAAGTGCGAAGCTCACTACCAACCGTTGACGTTGCTTCAACGGTTGGCGTGTTAGATTCCGTCGCACAGCCCGTTGCGAAGAGCGCACTTGCGATAGCCAGTGGGAGCGCGAGTTTTTTCAATGTCATTGCCATTTTCACGACCTTAATTTTGTCAGGAAACATTTAATCTTTCGCAGTGATTGTATGACTTGATACCCATCGCAAACACAGAGCAATACGATTTCAATCCATCGAAATTACGATATATAATTAAAAGTAGAATCGGCGGATACGATAGGTAAGTAAGCTCATGAAAAACAACGACATCCCTAATTTCAACCTGCTGGCTGTATTCGCCACCGTGATAGAGCATGGCTCACTGAGCCGAGCAGCGGATCATTTAAGCACCAACCAATCCACCATCAGTACGGCGATTGCAAGGCTTAAACAAGAACTCGGGCAAGAGCTGTTTATCCGTCAAGGTCGAGGGGTGGTACCGACCACTTATGCGTTAAGCCTCTACGAACAAGTACGAGACCCCATCCAGCAACTCGGTGGGGTGTTTAATGCGCTCGAACAGTTTAATCCACGCACCTCACAGCGTAAATTTGTCTTGGCCGCGCCAGAGCACTTGCAGTGGGTTTTGCTTGATGGTTTCTCTAAGTTGAGCGACACACAAGTGACCCTTGAGATCTACGATCAACCGGATAATGACGATAAGAGTTATGAAGGGTTAGTGACGCAAAAGTTTGATGCGATGATCGACATCTTAGTTTCTGAGTCACCCAGTATTGAAAGCGCCCACCTTTTCGATGGGCGCTTTGTGATTGTTTGCCGCGAGCAGCATCCGCGAATTCAAGGCAGCATGACTCAAGAGCAATATTTTGGAGAGAGCCATGCCGTCTTAGAGCGCACGCGTAATCAAACCTACAGCTTAGGCCACTACACCAACATAGACATTTCTCGACGTAAGGTGGTCTATCACGGTCGTTCGTTGTTTAACAATATGATGCTGTGCAGCCAGTCAGACATCATCACCATCGTCCCGCTGTCGGTCGCTTTGCAGTTTAAAGCGCGTTTGCAACTGCAAGTGATCAACCCGCCCTTCTCCCACACTCAGATGTCGAACTATCTGATATGGAATAAGAAGCACAGTAAAGACCCGGCGCATCAATGGTTTCGCCAACAAGTAATGCAAAGCTTAGACAACACCAAGCAGCTGATTAACCCGAATATGGGCTCGGGCGTTATTTAAACTCGTAAGTGTACGACGCGCCGAGTTTGTTGGTTTTACCAAAATCATCGTCTGCGATGATGCCGAAGAAGTTGAACGACTGCGCCTCAGAAATTTTGTAGCTCGCACCTGCACCGCCCCAATAGCCCGAGTAACTGTCCGAACCGCGTGATGCACCGCCAAACGTCATCATCGACCATTTCTGAGTCAACGGCTTGAGGGCAAACGCACCGATGTAGCCACCATGGCTCGAAGCTGGCATTAAGACGTAGTCGTTCTCAATGTCGCTCTCATCACGCACGGCAAATTCACCGTCGTTGTAGCTATAACCCGCCATTGGGAATATCTGCCAGCCCATTGGTTCGATATCAAAATAGCTCAAAGGAACAAACGTGCCGATACTGTAGTTGTTTTTGTACGCCTCATCATCAAATTCGGTACGGCTAAAGTTGAAGTTGAGAATACCCATCGGCAACAACCAAGAGCCCCCGACGCGCCACTCATCGCCATCCGCGTTGATACGCCCATTGATCATGCGCGCATCATCAAGGCCAATCGAACCAGAGAACTTCAGCCCTTCACTGTAGGCAAAACCAGCTTTGGTGACAATTTTGGTTGGATCTTCATGGTGCTTCTCTTGAGCAGAAAGCCCGGTCGAAAGAAGAACAGAAGCGAATAAAAACGAAAACTTGCGCATAAACATCTCATGTAAGTTGCTAGAACTGATAATGAGCAACTCAAAGTCCGTTTCATGCCAACACTCATTACAATATTTAGAAATTTAGACCATTTAGTCTAATTCTCATCTGAGCGTTAATGGGAATAACCGATATTCCTACCCCGGTCAATCAACTTGTTTACAAAGCGCTCGAAAGATCTCAGCTTACGGACAGCGGTGGTATGAAAATAGCGATTAATAAAGTATTAGGTGCGGTATAGAACCTTTACCACATGCCAACCAAACTTGGTTTTCACTAGGTGCGGGACCAGTGTCTCACCCTGAAAACAGACTTTGTCAAACTGAGGCACCATCTGACCGCGGCGGAATTCACCGAGATCACCGCCGCGTTTGCCAGATGGACAGGTGGAGTATTTCTTTGCCAGAGTCTGGAATTTCGCGCCTTTTTTCAACTGTTTAATGATGTCTTCGGCTTGCTCTTTGTGCTTAACCAGAATATGGAGTGCGGCGGCAGTGTTGGCCATAGTACAAACCTCAATGTTAGGTAGATTTCAACGGAGCGTGATTGTAACCAAACAAAGTGAGATCTTCACCCCATGTTTGAAGCTTGAGTGTCATTAATGCTGCGAATGCCATTCAAGTAAGACTAAATTTGCCCGATATCATTGAACCTACCTCAAGATCCATTACCCTTTAATATAGATAGAGACCCAACGAGAGTATGAAGTAAATGGCGAAAACTCCGAGTAAAGCAAATCAGTCACAAGGCATGTTGATGTTCACGTTGACCAGCAACAAACAACTGTTTGCGATCGGCACACTGAAAGTACGCGAAATCGTACCTTTTCAGCCAACCACTCAAATACCCTACTCGCATCATCATGTGATTGGCACTGTGACCATTCGCGACAAGACCATACCTGTGATTAATATGCCGGCCGCGATTGGCTTTCGTCCTATTCAGCCGGAGGAATACAACGATTGCTACCTGATCGTGACCGATTGTCTGCGTACTGTCGTGGCGTTTATGGTGCGCTCGATTGAAAAAATTATCGAATGTGACTGGAAAGCGATCGAATCGGCACCCAAAAGTGCCGGCAACAATGTGTTCGTCACGGGGATCACACGCTATCAAGACAAAATTGTGCAGATGTTGGATGTTGAGCTGCTGCTCGCCAAGATTTACCCGCAGTACGAATCAACCAAAATTCCAATGCTCACAGACATTGAGCGCGAGCGCCTAAAAGCGCTCAATATTTTGTTGGTGGATGACTCTTCCATTGCACGTAAGCAACTGGGGGATGCGCTCGACAGCATAAATATCCCTTACAAGATTTGTAACAATGGACTCGATGCATTGCAGTTGATGCGTGAAGAGGCCGCGCGCGGCAAACCGATTGAACTCTTGGTGAGCGACATTGAAATGCCGGGCCTGGATGGCTACGAACTGGCGTTTGAAACTCAAAGCGAACAGCAGCTTAGCCGAGTGTATATCATTTTACATACCTCTTTATCGAGTGAAATTTGTGTCGACAGAGCGCATCAAGTCGGCGCCCATGAAGCGTTAGAGAAGTTCAATGCCGCAGACCTGATTAAGGCGATGCTGCGCGGGGCGGCCAAACTGGAAGAAGGAAACGTGCGCAACGCCGATGCGGTTAGCATTTAGGCGCGGCCGGCATCTAGGCAAAGTGATGATTTAAACACCAAGCGCTCAATTCGGCTGATATTTTTACACGATATACATCACGCATTTGCATGAATGGCCTAAATAAAAACTCGTTAATTTTAATAAATTTAGGCATCATTCATCAATATCCACTAATCTTATTTTAAGACTCCTGTTACGGTTAAAACTATACAACAACGATGAC
This sequence comes from Vibrio sp. R10-SG-ISO4, assembly GCF_059834135.1. Classification (NCBI taxonomy): domain Bacteria; kingdom Pseudomonadati; phylum Pseudomonadota; class Gammaproteobacteria; order Vibrionales; family Vibrionaceae; genus Vibrio; species Vibrio sp. R10-SG-ISO4. Next base: position 54,429 of record NZ_JCBDHJ010000017.1, on the reverse strand, counting down.
AGACGAAGATTTCAAAAAGTCGACGGCGAATTTGAAAAAAGCGGTGCCCCTGATGATGAAACATCATGTTGCGGCCACACCCTCAAACTATGCGCTTTGGTACACTTATGTAGATAATGCGATTCCCAGATTGAATCGTGAACTCGATGCCGTGCTAGAAAACTATGGCATCTGCCCACCCGCTACCTGCGAGCAACTCTACAAAACCCATGTGGCAAGCCAAGTCGAAACCGATATGAGCAACCTGCGAGCCAATATCGAAATATTGGTCAATGAGGTAGCGAGCTCAGTCAGCGATACGCTCACCGATACCTCTCAATTCTCGCAGATGATAGATAAAAGCTTTGAGAGCTTAGAGCGCGTCGATGGTAACTCGATGACCATCGACGAAGTGATGAAAGTGGTGCGCCAATTGGTGTCGGACTCCCATGAAATTCGTCATTCAACCCGTTTTTTAAACAGCCAACTTGAGACAGCGACCGCTGAAATTAATTTGCTCAAAGCGCAACTGGCCGAAGTGCAGCAAGACGCGCTGTTTGACTCGCTCACGAGCCTCTACAATCGCCGTGCTTTTGACAATGACCTTCGTACCCTTATTCGCTCCGAGCAGAGTATGTGTCTCATTCTGGCCGATATTGACCATTTTAAAGGCTATAACGACACCTACGGCCACTTGTTTGGTGACACGGTCATCAAAGGCATCGCAAAGCGCATCCAATTAAGCTGCCGCGAAGGAATCCATGCCTATCGCTTTGGCGGCGAAGAATTTGCCCTGATTGTCCCCAATAAGTCACTGAGGATCGCCAGACAGTTCGCCGATAGCTTACGCCGCGCGGTAGAAAAGCTCTCTATCCGTGACAAGCGCTCTAACAAACCGGTGGGCAACATTACCATGTCACTCGGCGTTGCAGAGTTTGAAGTGGGTGAAAGTGCTGAATCGCTAATTGGCCGAGCCGATGGGCTACTCTACGAAGCCAAACAGCTCGGACGCAACCGTGTGATGCCGCTTTAAGCGCTGGATGACGAGCAAGTGTGCACCTTGTCCTGAACACTGTTCATCTTTTTGGCAACGGATTCTCGATAACACGCACGCCTAATGACAAGCCCCGCTCAACTGAGCGGGGCTTGTATCAATTATCTATTGTGATCAACGTTTTAGCCTAACCGTCTGCGGTGATCGCCGCGATCAGTGCTTGTTCGACTTGGTCGGCTTTGTCGTTATCGATTTGGCAAGTCCCGGCCGCTTTATGACCACCACCGCCGTACTTCAGCATCAACTCACCAACGTTGGTTTTAGAGCTGCGATCAAAAATGGATTTTCCCGTCGCGAAGACGGTGTTTTGTTTTTTGAATCCCCACATCTTGTGAATCGAGATGTTGCATTGTGGGAATAGCGCATAAATCATAAAGCGGTTGCCCGCATAGATGGTCTCTTCATTGGTGAGGTCAAGCAGCACCAAGTTGTCGTACACCGTGGCGCAGCGCATGATCTGCTCTTTGAACAGGGCTTCGTGCTCGCGATACAAATCAATACGCTCTTTGACATCTGGCAGTGCCAGAATGTCTTCGATAGTGTGATTTTTACAGTATTCGATAAGATCCATCATCAGGTTGTAATTGGAAATACGAAACTCGCGGAAACGACCTAAGCCCGTGCGGGCATCCATGAGGAAGTTGAGCAAGTTCCATCCGGTCGAATCTAACACCTCATCTCGATTGAATTGAGCGGAATCACCCTTATCGACCGCTTCCATCATATCTGTCCAGTGTGATGGGAAGACCGCCTCCCCACCGTAGTAATCCCAAACCACACGCGCGGCAGAAGGCGCATTAGGGTCAATAATGTGATTGGGGCGCTCGCCCGCGTTGCGAATCGTCTCGGACAAGTGGTGGTCAAAAATCAAATGAGCGTCTGCCACATAGGGCAAGTTCGTCACAATATCGTTTGGAGTTATGTCAACAAGACCATCTTGCATGTCTTTAGGGTGTACGAACTTGATATCATCAATCAAATTAAGCTGCTTCAATAACACCGCGCATACTAGACCATCAAAATCACTGCGAGTAACAAGTCGATATGTTTGTTCGGACATCTTGGTTTCCTTTGCCTACTGTCTAAATGGGAGGACCTTCCCTGCTGCTTCTTAAACTTTAGTACCAACAGAGCAAGGTTGAAAACCGTTAACTCAATAAAATTTGGAGTAAAGCATCCTTTTGGCAAAGTTAAGACACGTTTCTTTAGGTAATCTTCTATACTCGATATGCATCTAATTGAAATTTGGAGATATTACATGAGAAATGCCGCTTTGCTTTTGACATTGCTTGGCGCCGCTGTGCTCACCGGTTGCGCCAATGAACCCGACGAATATGAAGTGAAAGAGTACACATCCATCGCAAATCCAGCCGCTGTCTACTGTGTTCAGCAGCAAGGTGAACTAGATACCGTGAGCGAAAACGACAAACGCGTTACCTACTGTGTGTTGCCAGATGGCAGTCGACAAGAGCAATGGGAATACTATCGAGAGAGTCAGCAACAGCAAAGCCAGTAAACGCCTCCTTAGGAGAAGAGCGCTAGATTAGGCGCTCTTTTTATTTTAATAGGGCAAGCTAGACTCAATCGCATCATGACGCCAATACTCAATATCAGTGAAAACCGGCTCTCCTGCACTATTCAGATAAACCTTCTCTAACACCAACGCGGACGTACCAACCGTTGCGCGTAGGGCTTGAGCGATCTCACCATGCAGAGCGCTCATACGAATGGCGTAGCTTTCTCTACCTGCTGGTCAATCGCCTGCTTAATGGTTGCGTACTGCACTCTCTCTCCCTCTTCGTCTCGCTGTCAGTTTAAGCGCCCTTGCCCGGGAAAGAAAGCTCGCTAAAGTCATGTGATTGTTCTGGATCCCAATGGCGATTGAGCGCTTTAAGGGACTGATCAAAGCAATTTAACGCACCATTAAGCTGTAAAATAGAGATCGCCTCTCTCGTGAAGCGCAGCGCCTCCTCTAACTGAGATAACAGCGCAGCCCCAACTCTGTCTTGCGTCAACGATTGGAGCTGTTCGAGCACTTGATGCGCCTGATGCTCACAATATTGGCGCCTTGGAGATGGATGAAAATCAATCTTGCCTGCCACTACCCCTTCTAAGTAAACACGGTAGGTCGTCAACGCATCACAGAGCAAAAAACCGATCCCTTGTGTAGGGTATGGGTAAGGTGCCAAGACATGAGCGTCCGCTTGCGGGCAAATAGTGATGCTTAGTCCTTGCCGAGCACACTCTCGCGTCATCATGCCCAGCAAACCCTGCTCAGGGAGCCAGTGTTCAATCTCAAAAATACGCTTGAGGTGATAATCGGTGGAGACAAATAAAATGTTGAGAGGAGTACTTCCCCCTACTAATCCACTTTTCACCAAGGTGTTCGCGGCATTGGCAACATTTTCGATGGTATTGGTGGATGTATCCTCAACCAAGAGCCGATCTTTAGGCAGGCTGGCCCAAAACGAATCGGGCGCACGCTGCTCGAGTGCCTCGCACATCGCGCTCGCCTCTGAGACCGTTTGCCCTGACGTTCGACCGCCACAGAGCACCACGACACTCTGCGCAAGGTTCAATCGTTCTACCTGATGGATCAACGCATCGATTCTTGATTGCCCTTCGAGCGTCAACTGATTGTTGACCAAGCGTTTTCCCAACACAATGACGGCATGAGATATATTCATCAATCGTTAACTTCTCAACTTTTTATTCTAGATATTAATAATCTCTGTACAAAGTTTCGCTCATTACGTAGCGTAAAGCAGACTATTCTAAAAGTAGCTAGAATAAGTAAAGATCAGTGATACTCGTACAGCTTACTCACGGCGCACCGCTGGAGAACGTGGCACAACGAGTACAACAATAAGAGAGCCTGAAACCACAGGTCAATAGGAAGTGATGAACATGCTGTCAATTTTCGACATATTTAAAATCGGCGTGGGCCCATCGAGCTCACACACCAACGGACCTATGCTCGCGGGGTATCAATTTACCCAAGCGTTAGACGAGCAGCTCAACCACACCTCTCGGGTGCAAGTGGACTTATATGGCTCACTCTCATTGACGGGCAAAGGCCACCACACGGATAAGGCCGTCATTCTCGGCTTACTGGGTAACCGCCCCGACACCATAAAAATGACCAGCGCCAAAGCCTTATTGCAACAAGCGATGGACGAGCAACAGCTATTACTTGCGGGTCGCCAAACCATCGCGTTTCATTACCAAGGGGATATTCTGTTCCACGATGACAGCCTGCCTTTGCATGAAAATGGCATGACCATCTCTGCTTTCGATGAAACGGGCGCCATACTGCTTAAAGAGACCTACTACTCGATAGGCGGCGGCTTTATCGCAACGGAAGATGAACTGACCAACGGCAGCAAAATAACCCCCGTTACCGTGCCGTTTCCTTTTAAGAGCGCCGATCAAATGATCCAGATGGCGGAGCAACATGGATTGAGCCTTGGTGGAATGGTACTGCAAAATGAATTGTGCTTCTTCTCTGGGCAAGAGATTGACGAAAAAGCCGAGCAAATTTGGAAAGTGATGACGCTGTGCATGCAACGAGGCTTTGATACCGAAGGCATCCTTGAAGGTGGCCTGAACGTAACGCGACGCGCGCCAAACTTGCTTAAAAAGCTGGAAGCCAACGCCGCCGTTGAAAATGACCCAATGGAAATCATGGATTGGATCAACTTGTTTGCCTTTGCTGTCAGTGAAGAAAACGCCGCCGGTGGCCAAGTAGTGACATCGCCGACCAACGGCGCTGCAGGCGTCATTCCCGCCGTACTCATGTACTACCACCGCTTTATCAAGGAACTAAACCTCAAACAGATCAAAGACTTCTTGGCCGTGTCCGGCGCTATCGGCATTTTGTATAAAACCAATGCGTCCATTTCAGGTGCAGAAGTGGGCTGCCAAGGTGAAGTCGGCGTATCGTCGTCCATGGCGGCAGCGGGCTTGACCGCACTTCGAGGAGGCAGTAATGAACAGATTTGCATTGCGGCCGAAATAGCGATGGAACACTCCTTGGGTATGACCTGCGACCCGATTGGCGGTTTGGTGCAAGTCCCTTGTATCGAGCGCAACGCTATGGGCGCAATGAAGGCCATTAACGCCTCCAGAATGGCGCTCAAGCGAACCAGCAAATGCCTGATTTCTCTGGATAAGGTGATCGCAACCATGTATCAAACCGGCAAGGATATGAATCGTAAATATCGCGAAACCTCACTCGGTGGTTTGGCTGTGATTCACATGGCGCCGTGTGAATAGCCCTAAGGCTAAGTCTCCACTCTGAATACCCTATTACGCCAACAATATCGCTTTGAGATCAAACAGAGACTCTACGGTATAGTTTGGCGTAATGCCTTCTACGTTTGGCAAGCGATGTGTGTTGAGCCAGCAAGTCTCAATACCAAAATTGATTCCGCCCAAAATGTCTGAATGGGGGTTATCGCCCACCATAAGGACTTTACTTTTACACGGCTGCGCCATTTTTTCATGGGCGTGCGCAAAGATCGCCAGATCAGGTTTGGCTACACCGACTTCTTCCGAGATGATCACGTGTTCAAAGTATTCACTCATGCCAGTGCGCTCAAGTCGAATCGCTTGCAACTCGGTAAAACCGTTGGTGATGATGCCAAGCTTTGCGCGCCCATTCAGCGCTTCCATCAGCTCTTTTGCGCCGGGAAGTAATGTGCAGATATCTGCCATCGCTTCAAGAAACGCACGGTTAAGCTCTGCGGTAGTGGTGTTCAGTTTTTGCGCCCACTCAACAAATCGTGTGTGTTTCAGCTCATCAGCGTTAATTTGCCCCTCTTGGTACTTGACCCAAAGCGGCTTATTGATGGCTTGGTAATGGTCATAATCCTGCTCGGTAAACACCACACCCTTACGCGAAAACATCAACTGCATGCCTTTGAAGGCATCAAAGTGGAACAGGGTGTCATCGGCATCAAACAAGATCCAATCGTATTTCATTCTTCTCTCCTCTCTCGTTGGCCGCTAGTGTAGATTGTTTTGGCATAAATGCAGCAGCTAAATTGACTTCTATGACTTAGCTCAATACCCCGCCCTTCAGTGTGGTGAACACTCGACCTATCCTTGTATAACAATGAGCAGCTCTCTGACTTGGCGCGCTACTCACCAATCTGCCATTCAACCCCTGCGTCCGAAGCAAATTCGTCATCGTGAGTCACCAATAAAAATCCCCCGGGATACTCATTGAGTGCACGCGATAAATCTTGTTTCGAGTCGAGATCAAGATGGTTGTCAGGTTCATCAAGCAGAAGAAAGGGCTGATTGAGTTGGTGACTGACAATTAACATCGCCAGTTTCATTTTCTCGCCGCCGCTTAATACATCCGCCAACCGAAAGACAGTGTCACGCCGAAAACCTACACCAGCCAACAGAGTGCGAGCCTTCATTTCCGTCATACCCTGGCACTGTGTTAACAGGTTATCAAGCATAGAGCGATCGCCTTTTAACGCCGCAAAGTGCTGGTCTAGATAATAGAACTCAGTATTGATTCTAAGCTGCCCGTCACGCAGTGCGTACTCACCGAGTAGGGTTTTGAGCAAGGTTGATTTGCCGCTGCCATTGTCGCCAACTAGCCGTACCTTATCGTTAGCGGTTAAGCGCAGCGTCATCGGCTCTGAGCGACCATACGCTAAGACGGCATTTTCCATCATCACGACCGATTTATCGCGAACCTTTCTCTCGGTGAGATAAAATGTCTGCGCTCGGTTCTCCTCATACCTTGAAGTTAGCGCTTGCTGCGTCTCATCGAGATAGGTTTGTCGCTGCTGCTCATTTTTATTACGGTTTGAGGCACGAGCCGTCGCTTTGTCCTTTTTACCATCGAGCAAAATCTTAGGCTGACTGCCACCGCGGCGAAGCTGGTTGCCTTGTGCGGCTCTTTGCTCCGCTTTCTCCCGGTTACGTTGCGCCTCCTCCTTGAGCTGTTTTTGCTGCTTTTTGAGATGGGATAATTGCCGCTCAACCGCATTTTTTTCAACGCGTTGCTGCTCGGCATAGTGATCGTAATTACCACCATAGATATTCATCCCTAGGCTCGATAGCGCCCATATTTCATCCATCTCCCGCAATAACGAACGGTCATGACTGATGACTAACACCGCCCCTGAATACTGCCTGATTTGCGCAATTAGCCATCGCTTCGCCTTGATATCGAGGTGATTAGAGGGCTCATCGAGGATCAATAATTCCGCCTGTGATTCAAACCGTTGCCAAAGCTGAAGACGAGCCAATTGACCACCACTAAGCTGAGCACATAGCATCTGTGGCTTAGGTGGCAAGCCCAATAGAACCAATTGCTCAGATAGGCGCTGCGGCAAGTCCCACTCCTCACCGACTTGTTCAAACCACTGCGTGCCGCACTCGCCATTTTCAATCCGCTCAAGCGCCTCGAAAATGGCGTGCTTACCCAAAAATTGGGCAATGGTAAGCTCCCCGCTCACTAGTCCGCCCGCGTGTTGGCGATAGATTGCTGTCTTTTGCGGAGACATCACATGGCCAGAGCTAGGCGCTACCTCACCTAACAAAATTGAGGCTAACATGGATTTTCCGACCCCATTACGCCCGACAAGACCAACGCGGGATTTGGTCATAGAAAAAGTTAAAGAATCAAACAGTTGTTCACCATTATCAAATTGGTAACTCACTGAACTTGCTTGTAAAAATGGCATAACAATGCCTCCTGTTGTAACAGGGGCCTTCGCCGCAGCAATAGATAACCGAATGTGTGCAATAAGCGAATTCGTTCTTTGAGTTTAGATATCCTAAACGACACGAATAGCAAATAGTTGATAGCGAGCTACGCCGACTAACCCTGTGAATCCAAAAAACCGATGTGATATGGAAGCAGGTTTAGTTGTTCATCGCGGCGCAATCTCCGATAGAAGTGATGTGGGAAGAGTAGCCCAATGACCAAAGTTGGGTCAAGCCTTGTGAATGAGCCACTGGAAGAGTCGTGAGCCACCACTGAGAATAAGCGAGTAGTAGGTTCGCTTTTCTCCATTCGATGAGCGGCATGCTTACAGCCGCTCATCGATTATTTGGCAACCACACCATAAGTATTACGCCCATATTGGCTCCCCCAACACAATATGGGCCAATTGCGCTCTACCCCTATGGTTCTTAGTTTAGGGCATGGATTAACAAGGTAGGTGTAGTCCGCATACTCACACAATGGCAAGTCATTTATGGAGTCTGTAAAAAAGTGAATCTCCGAAAAAGACTGTTTCGTTTCCTTCACCCACTGCTCTAGTCGAGCGACCTTACCCTCGCGATACGTCGCTATGCCGTTTATTTGTGCACTGTAGCAAGCGTGCTGCTCTACCAAATCAATACCCAGAGCAGTTTTAATACCTAAGTAACGCGCTATAACTTCGACTAGAAAAGTGACACTAGCTGAAATAATGATCAACTCTGCGTGTTCGCGTACTAGTTTCTCAATTAGTACCTTAGATTGCGTAAACTGCTTGGGAAGAATATAGCGTTGTACACACTCTTCAACCCAATCACTAACTTGCGCTTTTGGAATAGCCGTAAGCGGTGCTAAAGAAAAATCTAAGTAACACTGCATATCTAACTCTCCTTTCGCATATAGATTCATTAAACGCTTGTCTTCGTCAATAAAGTTATGATCCGTTACAATACCTTTCTCGACTAAAAACTCGTTCCAAATCATAGAGCAGTCGGCATTGATGAGAGTTTCATCCAAATCAAATACATACAAAGGTTTAGACATTTCTTTCTCCAATTAGTCATTTCAGAGCATGAATCAAACCTGTTATCACTAGGACGATTCCTACAGAACGAGTTCGATACCACCTCTCTCCCAAGATATAGATCCCCATAAACAGTCCAAACACAATGCTGATTTGCCTCAGTGCCACCACTAAACTGACGTTGTCTGTCATGGTCATCGCAAACAACACCAAGCCGTAGGTGGATGCCATCATTACCCCTGCCATGCTGGCTGTTTTTCGGATCTGCCACGCTGTCTTAATCTCATCTGGCTTGCCTGTAACCAAGCACCATACAAGGGCAGGAATACCAATTGCCCAAAACTGCACACCTAAGTAAAAGATCGCACTGTACTGATCATTCAAGATCTCTGATGCTTGTCCTGTAAGTAAACTCAGCGCTTCTTTATCGACCACCGAGTAACCCGTTGTGCCTATTGCGGCAATTAATGCCCAGAACACACCGACGTTCAAATAGGAGCCCAATGTCATTTGACGAAAATTCGTCAGTGGCACCAGCATACAACCAAGTGTAATCAGCAAGAATCCAAACCACTGCTGACTGGATAACTCATGCCCCAATGCCACACTGATTGCGCCGACCATCATCACAGGCAGCGCCCGAGCAATCGGATAAACCACACCCACATCAGCGTGCTTATAAGCGACAATCAAACCAACCAGATAAACCATTTGTGAAATGCCGCTAATGAACAGCAATCCCCAAAACTCGCTCGGTAATGATGTCCAGCCAATGGTCGCCAAATACCAAATCAAATAAGGAGTAAGAATGAAACATGCAGAAAAGCTTGCCGCCATGGTAAACGCGAGTCCAGAGCCTGAATTGCTTTTGCCAAGGATATTCCAACCCGCATGGAGAACAGCAGAAAAAACGACGAGACCAATCGCCAACAAATCCATTTCAATGTTCCTGTCTGAATAAAATAAAGGCCCCGAGATGGAGCCTTAGATAATGAGAAAATCCACTTAACGATGGAGTTCCGCCAGAGATTCAATGCTAATGGCATCGTGTCGCCAATATTCGATATCGCAATCAATCAACTCACCGTGTTGGTTATAGTTGATGCGCTCCACCACCATCGCTGGCGTACCGGCTGTCGCGCGCAGTGCCTGAGCCATTTCACCCAACAAAGTGCTGGTTGAAATGCGGTAGCGAATCTTTTGATACGTCACGCCATAATGCTCGCGGTAAATGTCCGTCAGTGAGTTTGACAAATCATAGTCCAGCAGATTCGGAAACAGCTCTGGGCGAATATAGTTTGTTACGAATACTACAGGTCTATCTTCAAGGTATCGCACACGGTCGACTCGATACACGTCCGTGAAAGGTCGCAAGTCCAGCAAGCGTGCCGCTTGTTTGTTTGCCAACGTTCCTTTTGCTGCGACCAACTCCGTTTTTGGCACGCGATTTTGCGCTTTCGCCATGTTCGCGAAGTTCAGAGTTTGGGTTGGGTCGTAACGCAATGGCTCGGGTGAGATAAACCAACCTCGGCGATCTTCGCGATAGATTCGACCTTCTGCTTCCAGCAGTGATAAAGCTTCACGCAGAGTGACGCGTGTAGTATCGAACGACTCCGCCAACTTACGCTCTGCTGGCAGTTTTTGACGCGGCGATAGCATGCCCGCTTCAATCTGTTCAACAATCGAATCTTTAATTTTTACGTATTGCACGAAGTGTCCTTATCTTTTGCGCCAAGCTTGTGTGCGATTCTCTAACAATTTACCCAAAGTCATCTGAACAATCTTCGCAATTGCGGCAGCCATCATGATCATCACAGCCATCGCTGCTGCAGCGCCAGTTTGACCTGCATCGTCCATATTCAGAATCGAGACCGAAGCCGGAATCGTATCGGTTGAGTAAAGGAATACTACCGCAGAAGTGGTGGTCAATGCATTAACAAACAAGTAAGTCGCAATGTCCAAAATCGCAGGTAAACACACAGGTAATGTCACTTTAAAGAACAACTTGTATTGAGGAAGCTTCACCGATGCCGCCGTGGCCTCAATCTCCGATGGCAACTGCTTTAGCGCTGTCAGTGCAGTCATGTGACCCACTGTGTAGTAATGCACTACCGTGTTAATCACTAAGAATGCCATGGTGCCATAAAGCACGTTCAAAGGATTGTTCGCTTCATTGAAGTAAAAGATGTAGCCCAAGCCAAGCACCATACCCGGAACTGCCATTGGCACCACGCTAAGCATTTGCATCACCTGACGAATTGGACCAAACGCACGCCCTTTCTCAATGCAGTATGCACCGACAAAGATGATAGCTGTGCCGATCACTGCCGTCCAACCTGCCAGCGTTAGCGAGTTGAAGAATGGGCTCCAACCGTAAGTGCTCATTTCAGCAAAGTTGTAGTTGTTTAGCGTCAGCGCTTTGTTCCAAGGCCAGAACGTCACTAACGAGCCATACACTGCCATGCCAAGCACAGCCAACACTGCGATAGAAATGATGCTGCAGTAAACCAAACAAATGCTGTCGCGCGCTTTGTTGGATTCTGGCTGATAAGGCACCGAGCGAGTGTCAAATAAGCTCTTCTGTTTTTTCTGTACCCAACGGTCTGCACCGAACGCCATTACCGCTGGGAATAACAGCATAATGCTGGTCACCGCACCCATAGCAAAGTTTTGCTGTCCCACCACTTGCTTGAAGATGTCAGTCGCCAGAACGTTGTAGCTGCCCCCAATCACTTTCGGCACACCAAAGTCCGTGATAACCAGCGTAAAGACGACGATAAGCGTACTGATCAAACCGAATTTCGCCGCAGGTAACGTCACCATAAAGAAGGTTTTGATGGGTGAGGTTTTCAGTGCGCGGGCTGCTTCATACAAGCGAGCATCAGAAGTGCGCAGCGAAGTGGTTAAGATCATCAATGCATGAGGAAAGGTCCAGAAGATCAAACCCATCGAGATACCAATCACGCCATAAATCGAGTTTCCTAACAGCATCTCTTTCGCAATGCCTTGATTACCGAAAAGGAAGATTAAACTGATCGCCGGTAACAACGAAGGCGCAAGGATTGGCGCAGTACCTAAGATTTGGAACAAACCTTTAAACGGCATGCATGAACGAGTCAGCGCGTAGGCATAACCAAACGCAAGTACACCCACCACCGAGGTTACAATCACGCCCAAAGTGAAGGTGTTTCCCACCGACACCCACAAGCTTGAAGAGGAAAAGTACGTCGCAAAGTTTGCCAATCCAACAAATTCGCCATTGGCATTTTGCACACTCTTGGTCAACATTGCCCAAAGCGGCATTAAGATGAACAGCACCATCATGGTCGACAAGCCAGCGAGCAAACCAAACAACACTAGGTTGTCGCGGCTGACACGTCCGAGTAGGGATTTTGCTTTGTCTTGAGTGGTCAGGCTATTCATCGTCATTGTCTTCGCATCCATGTTTACACCTACGCTGCTAGCGCTTTATCAACCGAGGGCACGGCGTAACCATGCAGTCCTTCTTCAGCAAACTGGATGTAACGTACATCGCCCGCCTTGATATTGAGTTTTTGAACCGTTTCTACAGGCACATCCACGACGATGGTTTTCGTTGAGCTGTCGTTTTGCAATACGCAATCAATGCGGAAAAACGCCCCTAGAAACTCGGTTGCCGTAACTCGCACAGGTAAAGAGTTGTTGTAGTTTTCAACGAACTTGATGCTTTCAGGACGCACCGCAAGGTCAAAGCGGTCACCACGTTGTATCTTACGATTGGTCAAGCTTGGCGCTGGCATTAGGGTTTCTGCAATTCGTACTTGGGAGTCCGTTGCTACTGAGGTTTCAATAAAGTTCATGCTGCCGACAAACTCAGCGACAAAGCGCGTGGCTGGTTGCTGGTAGATCTCTTGAGGCGTACCGACTTGCTCAATCACACCATGGTTCATTACCACAATACGATCCGCCATCGACAACGCTTCATCCTGATCGTGCGTAACCATGATGGTGGTGATGCCCAGCTTGCGTTGCAACTTACAAATCTCGTCACGTAAGTGAACACGTACTTTTGCATCCAGCGCTGACAGCGGCTCGTCAAGTAACAGTAGACCAGGTGACAGCGCCAACGCCCGAGCCAAAGCGACACGCTGCTGCTGACCACCAGAAAGTTGGTTAGGGAATTTCTCGCCAGAGGTTGGAAGACCAATGGTTTCTAACCAGTAATCCACCTTCTCTAACGCTTCTTTGGTCGACATGCCTTGGTTCTTCAAACCCACTGCAATGTTCTCTTGCACAGTTAGGTTCGGAAACAGCGCGTAAGATTGGAATACGATGCCGAAATCGCGCTTCTCTGGTGGTAGGAATGTGGTCTCTTGACCGTTTTGAAAGATTGCACCAGATGTTGGTAGGTCTAAGCCTGCAATGGCACGTAATAGAGTGGTTTTACCGCAGCCAGAAGGACCAAGAAAACAAACGAACTCGCCCTTTTCGATCGCTAGCGAGATTTTCTTTAATGCAGTGAACTGTCCGAACTGCTTCACTACATTTTCAATATTTAGGTAATGTTGGTTAGTTGACATAACACACGCTCCAAATGGTATATACCAACTTTAGTTTTGGAGTGTTACGTTCCAATGACAAATTTATAGCCAGAAGATGACAAATAGATGAAGGGCGATGAGAGTGGTAATTAGAGATTCCCGACTTTCTTAAGTCCGTCATTCCAGCGAACCTAGATGAGACTAGGAATCTACTTGCTGCAAACTCTAAAATAACAGGGAAAACAAAAAATCCACCTCAACCGAGGTGGATTTCAACATTCAACTCAAAGCAAATTCCATTAAGACTTTGGCTCTGATTTCGCGTCGAACTTCTCAGACCATGCCGCTAAGATCTCTGCACGCTTGCTGCCCATTTGCGCGAAGTCCATCTTCGCCATGTTCTCTTGAACGTTCGGGAAGTTAGATACGGTCGCTTTCACGTCTTTATGTGCAACCACTGGATACATTTCTACGTAAAGCTCGTTTGCCGTTTTAGAGATTGACCAGTCGACAACACGTTTCGCTGCATCCGACTCTTTTACTAGACCAACGGCTTCTGATTCCCAGCCGATACCTTTTGGTGTGATAACCGCTAGTGGTGCACCTTGTGTTTTCAGCTTCGCGCCGCGGCTCGCCATCGAAATACCGATAGCCACTTCACCCATACCCGCTTGAACACATGGCTTAGAGCCAGAGTGCGTGTAGTGTGCAATATTCTTGTCTAAGTCACGCATGTAGTTCCATGCCTGATCTTCACCCATGTTTTGTAGCCAAGCAGAAACCTGCATGTAGCCAGTGCCAGAAGAAGCTGGGTTCGGCATTGCAATGTGACCTTTGTAAACCGGCTTTGTTAGGTCTTCCCAAGACGTTGGCTTAGGCAGGTTAAGTTGTTTCGCTACCGCTTCATTGAAACAAACTGCGTTAAAGAACGCATCGTTACCAAACCAAGCTTGGTTTGATTGAGGGTCGTTTAGGTTCGCATGTAGCTCTTCCAAACCTTTTGGTGTGTAAGGCTTAAGAAGACCTTCATCTTTAAGCAGTGCCATTGACGAGCCAGCCAGACCCCAAACCACTTCCGCTTGAGGGTTGTTCTTTTCTGCCAGCAATTTCGCCGTCATGATACCGGTTGAATCGCGAACCCACTTAATCTTGATATCTGGGTTATCTTTCTCAAACGCAGACTTGTATTTAGCAAGAATGTCAGTTTCGAAAGCGGTGTAAACCGTGACTTCCTGTGCTGCCATTGCATTCGTAGCTAGCAGAGAGACAAGTGCAGCCAGCGATCCTTTCATCAAACGGTTTTTCATCATTTTCTCCAGTTAATTTGGCTAAGTTTTAATTTGGTCTGTACCAGTTGACGATAACCACCCTACTGAGCCTTTGTGACGAATTTATGACCATTAAATGGCAGTTTTACGAAAATTATCGATGAATAATCGTTCAATTGATCCACCATTTTCTGGATATTAAAGTTTTATGAAATTGGAGATTCGCCTATTTACTGCCCTTTTCTTCCTCGCTAGAGTGAACTCGAAATTTGGTGTAGACCAATTAGCCTATTCTGATGGAAATCGAGATGAAAAACGAATACCTACTACTGACTCCAGGTCCTCTATCTACTTCTGAAACGGTACGTGAAGCCATGCTAAAAGACTGGTGTACTTGGGATGATGAATACAACAAAGACATTGTAGAAGTGATCCGCACTAAGCTTGTAAAACTGGCGACGGAGCAAGACGGCTACACCAGCGTACTAATGCAAGGTAGCGGCACCGCATCAGTAGAAGCAACGATTGGCAGTGCCATTGGCAAAGATGGAAAATTGTTGGTTGTCGACAACGGTGCTTACGGTGCGCGTATCGCTCAGATCGCTGATTACCTAAATATTCCATGCCATGTCGTTTCCCCAGGCGAAACATCACAGCCACACTTGAACGAGGTGGAAACTGCATTGGCATCGGATCCTGCGATCACACACGTGGCGATTGTTCACTGTGAGACAACCACTGGCATGCTGAATCCAATTGAGGCATTTGCTTCTGCGGCAAAAGCACACGGTAAAGTCGTGATTCTCGATGCCATGTCGAGCTTTGGTGGCATTCCTATCGATATCGCAGAGCTAGGCATCGATTTTATGATCAGCTCTGCAAACAAATGTATTCAAGGCGTACCGGGTTTTGGCTTTGTGATTGCAAAAAAAACTGAGCTCGAAAAGTGCCAAGGTCAGGCACGTTCTTTAAGCCTTGATCTTTACGACCAGTGGCACTGCATGGAAGTGAACCACGGCAAATGGCGTTTCACGTCTCCAACGCACACAGTTCGCGCTTTCTACCAAGCATTACTAGAGCTGGAACAAGAAGGCGGCATTGAGGCTCGTCATCACCGTTACCAAACTAACCAGAAAACACTGGTTGCAGGTATGCGTTCTCTGGGTTTCGAACCACTACTGAGTGATGATCTGCACTCGCCAATTATCACTTCTTTCTACTCTCCGACGCACAGTGATTACCAATTCAAAGCGTTCTACACGCGTTTGAAAGAGCAAGGTTTTGTGATTTATCCGGGTAAGGTATCGAACGCAGATTGCTTCCGTATCGGCAACATTGGCGAAGTTTACCCAGCAGATATCGAGCGCTTAATCGGTGCGATTGAAAAAGCAATGTACTGGCAAGTTGCGTAAAGCAGCCTTCTGATTGAGAGAGCGTTATGACTCAGAATATCAAATCGCCTCATTTTCGTAGTGAAGGCGATGTCAACACAACACCAGCGCGCCAAGCTTGGAATGCATCGATGGACGACGAACGCACGCAAGCATTATTGAAGCGTGATTCGGAAGTCTTTCTTCATCAAGCCATGTCAACGCCTTGCTTAGATACATTGGAAGCAGCAGAAGGCATCTACATCCAAGATGCTACCGGCAAAAAGTACATGGATTTCCATGGCAATAACGTCCATCAACTGGGCTACGGTCATCCGCATGTGATTAAACGCGTGCAAGAGCAAATTGCCAAACTGCCGTTTTCACCACGTCGTTTTACCAACGAGACCGCGATTGAATGTGCCGAAAAACTCACCCAAATCTGTGGCGGCACATTGAACCGCGTGTTGTTTGCTCCGGGTGGCACATCTGCGGTTGGCATGGCACTTAAACTAGCGCGCCACATCACGGGCAACTACAAGGTGGTCTCTCTGTGGGACTCCTTCCACGGCGCATCATTGGATGCCATCTCAGTAGGTGGCGAAGCGTGTTTCCGCCAAGGCATGGGTCCATTAATGGCAGGTGTTGAGCGCATTCCACCAGCGGTGTCATACCGTGGTGCTTTCCCAGCTGCGGACGGCAGCGACGTGCATTACGCCGACTACCTTGAATACGTGATTGAGAAAGAAGGCGGCGTGGGCGCGTTTATCGCAGAAGCGGTTCGAAACACGGATGTTCAAGTGCCAAGTAAAGCCTACTGGAAACGCATCCGTGAAATCTGTGACAAACACAATGTCATGCTGATCATCGACGACATCCCTAACGGCATGGGTCGCAGCGGTGAATGGTTTACCTACCAAGCCTACGACATCGAGCCAGATATGCTCTGCATCGGTAAAGGTTTAGGTGGTGGCTTATTGCCTATCGCAGCCATGGTCACCAAAGACAAGTACAACACCGCCGAGCAAATCTCCATGGGTCATTACACTCATGAGAAAAGCCCTATTGGTTGTGCTGCAGCACTGGCAACCATGGAAGCCATTGAGCAAGACGGCTTGCTAGATAAAGTCAAAGCCGACAGCCAGTTCATGCGTGAAAAGATGCTAGAGATGAAAGCTAAGTACCCAGTGATTGGTGATGTGCGTGGCATCGGCATGTTGTGGGGCATTGAGCTGGTCACCGACCACGAAAGCAAAGCACGCGCGTATGACGAAGCGGAAGCTGTGCTTTACCAATGCCTCAACAATGGCGTGAGCTTCAAGGTATCGCAAGGCAATGTGATTCAACTCAGCCCACCGCTGATCATCACTCGCGAACAACTGACAGAAGCGTTGGCGATCTTCGAAGAAGCCATCGCCAAAGTGTGCAAAGACTTTAACTACTTCTAACCTCAAAACCAATTGATTCAGAGCGCAGTTCCGACGTGTAGGCAAGCGCTCTGGCAAGCAAAAAAAGGATTGAACATGAGCAACTCACCAATTCAAGCAGTGATCTTTGACTGGGCTGGCACTATCGTCGATTTCGGCTCTTTTGCGCCAACCAGCATCTTTGTGGAAGCATTCAAACAAGGCTTTGATTTTGAAATCGACCTTGAAGAAGCGCGCGAACCAATGGGTCTTGGTAAGTGGGATCACATCCAAGCTGTGGGTCGTATTCCTGCGGTTGATAAGCGTTGGAATGAGAAGTTTGGTCGCTCAATGACCAGCGAAGACATCGATGCTATCTACGCAGCATTTATGCCTCTGCAAAAAGCAAAAGTGGCTGACCATGCAGACCCAATCCTTAATGCGATTGAAGTTGTGAACGGTCTGAAAGACAAAGGCATCAAGATCGGTTCTTGTTCTGGTTACCCTCGCGAAGTGATGGACGTGCTGATTCCAGTGGCAGCGGATTACGGCTACAAGCCAGATTACGTAGTAGCAACGGATGACCTACCGCAAGGTGGTCGCCCTGCACCATTTATGGCACTGAAGAACGTGATTGAGCTGAATGTTACTGACGTTAATGCGTGTATCAAAGTGGATGACGCAGCACCGGGTATCGACGAAGGTCACAACGCCGGTATGTGGACCGTTGGCTTGCTGCTTTCTGGTAACGAAGCAGGTCTAACGTTCGAAGAATACCAAGCCGCGGACGAAGCAACGCTTAATGCTGCTCGTGAAAAAGCGCGAGCAAAATTGCTCAAGAGCTCGCCCCACTACCTCATCGATACGATCGCAGACCTCCCTAGTGTGATTAAAGATATCGAGAGACGTTTGTACGTTGGTGAACGCCCTTAGTGTGTATTGGTTCTGACTAGATCTGATACTTCAATTTCAAAAGAAGACAGTTACCCACTTTGACTGAAGGCGCTGCATCCGCAATCAAAGTGAGTAACTCTGATGCTTCATACTAATCACCAAACTACCACTATCTAAACTCAACCTTACTGCGATTTAAAGACATCAATAAAGCGAGTGATGAGTGCTCGCCATTAGCGGACTTTGCGATGGTTGATCCAACATTAAGAAACAAAAAAGCGAGCACCAAGCTCGCTTTTAACTATCTGTTTTTGTAATTAATTACAGCAATTCAACCGACTGCTGAGCAATCACAAATTCTTCGTTGGTTGGGTTTCTATTAGTATCGCACTATTAGTATCGCACCTACTAACAGGGATTTGGACAGAAGTACGTTAGAATACATACCCTAAAGTAGCCATAGATTTATTCAACCACTGCCTGAAAATGAGCCAGCCGCTCCCATTAATCAGAATGATAAAATGCCCAATAGAGATACATGAAAAAGCCAACTGTAATCACAGTTGGCTCAGTATTCCCCCCTTGAGCTTTTAAGCCTTATATTGACTAGAGAGCTGTTAGTTCGGAAAGTGTTTATTTAAGAAGTCCAAAACATGAGTAACGTACTTCTCGGTATCAAAGACAGGTGCACTGTGTCCTACACCTTCTTCAATGAAAAGTTGGTTGGTAACTCCATACTCATCAAGCTTAGCCTTAAGTATCTCACTTTGAGATAGAGGCACTCGCTTATCCAAGGTGCCGTGTAACTGTATATATGGTGGAGTATTTTCATTCACATAACTTGTCGTTGATGCTTTCTTGGCAAGCTTTGGAATATTGTTTGGAATATCTCCTAAGAAACGAGATACAGACGATTTTTTGCTGGTTTTCTTGCCACCTTTATTACTTAACTCAAGTAAATCGGTAGGGCCAAAAAAGCTTACTACGGCTGAGACCTTGTACTTTGGTGGCTCATAGAAATCTACTTGGTTGTATGCCGAGTTAGTCGCACCAATAAAGCCAGCGAGGTGCCCGCCAGCAGAGCGTCCCATGATCACAACATTGTCCGCTTTAATACCGAGCTTTTCAGCATTGTCGTACAAATAGTTCAGTGCATCATTAATGTCTTGTACTGGTTGAGGGAAGATCGCTTCTCCACTTAAGCGATAATCAACTGAAGCTAGCGCATAACCTTCATTCAACACAGACTGAAGTAATAATGGGTTCTTTTCTGGGATGGCGTCTTTGCTCCCACGTTTCCATGCACCACCATGTACCCAGACTAATAACGGGTACTGAGTATTTGATTCAACCGAAGGAGTATAAAGATCGAGTTTAATCTCTCTCTCACCTACAGTTTTGAACAAGATATCCTTCTCTACATTGAACTCCCCAGCCAAACAGACAAAGGGCATAAGTAGCAGAGAGGTCATCGCAGACTTAATTTTCGTATTCATTGTTTTCGTATTCATTGTTTTATTATTCGCTTAAAAAAGTGAGTAGATTAGAAAGTCGCTTCAGCCGCTAACCAGTAGCGTCGGCCATCTTCAATGTAGCCAAACTCTTCCTCTGTGGTTTGCTCATCGAACAAGTTATAAACCGCTGCCATTAACTTCACATTCTTAGTTACACGCCAGTTCACACCGAGATCCACGTAAGTAATAGAAGGTGACAACGTTCTTGTGCTATCACTAGTGATGTTGTTTTTCTCTTTGCCTTGATAGTTCATGCGGGCCCATGAAGCAACATCATCACGCACTGCCCAATCACCATTAAGTGAGAAGTGTAGTGGTCAACACCATCAAGCTTCCAGTAGGTGGTATAGTACATAAATCTCTAAAGTTTGTGGTAAGTGTTTTCGATACTACAAGGCACTATTGAAACACAAGTCTGGTAGCAGGACAGTTTCCGTGCTAACACGAAAAGGGGCAAAAACAAGTCAACACGAACCTTGCAGACTTAAGGGCACAAAATGAACTATAGAAGCCAATAGAGCGAGTAATGGAGGTACCGTCATGCGCTGCTTTGCGATGGTCTATCCAACATATGATAACAAAAAAAGCGAGCACAAAGCTCGCTTCTATCTATTTGATTTTAAATGTAATTAAAGCAATTCAACCGACTGTTGGGCGATCACAAATTCTTCGTTGGTTGGGTTTCTATTAGTATCGCACCTACTAACAGGGATTTGGACAGAAATGTTTTATATGGTTTACTAAGGTATGGAAAAATTTATTGTGCAATATTGATAGTGCAGACGACTCGCTTTCTCAGCGTATTTCCATGAGTTAGCTCATGCCTATTTTCAACCGTCAACAAACTGTAATGAAAGCATGATAAATGTCGAATTTAGTAATCCTAAACATCTGCAGGGCAATTGATGAAAATATTATTTGTGTGCAAACATAATGCAAGCAGAAGCATTTTGGCTGAAGCAATTGCAAAAAAATACCTGCCTGAAAATTTCCAAATCGCAAGTGGCGGTAGCCATCCTAAGGGTCAGATCAATCCTCGTATTGCACAATACCTTGATATGCTTGGTTTTGATGCCTCTGAGTTT
Organism: Vibrio sp. R10-SG-ISO4; assembly: GCF_059834135.1. NCBI lineage: Bacteria > Pseudomonadati > Pseudomonadota > Gammaproteobacteria > Vibrionales > Vibrionaceae > Vibrio > Vibrio sp. R10-SG-ISO4. The sequence goes on along the minus strand of NZ_JCBDHJ010000017.1, from coordinate 33,585 downwards.
CACAGCACGTCATGGGAAGAAAGGCTGAGCTTCCATCCAGATCTAATAATTACTGTGTGTGACACAATGCACAATGAAACTTGCCCAAACTGGTTATCTGCTGGTATTCGTGTTGCTTGGGATCTTGAGCCATTGCCTAATGATGAAGCTTCAGTCTCCGAATTTAACAAGCAGTGCGATAAAGTATACTCCTCTCTAAAACGAAGAATTGAAGCTCTTGCAAACATCGATTTTCAAAATCTCGATTCTGAAGAAATAAAACAGCATGTGCTCGATCTGAAATCAATGTAGATAAGTGTATACGTAACGAACTGATACTACTTCATTAACGTTTTTTATAGCTCTCGCTTATTCGATGACTTGAGGCTAAAAAATAATGCCAGCAATCGTAGCTGGCATTGGTGAACAAATCTGCTTAGTTTTATTTATTGCTGAGCCAGTTTTTGATTTGTACCTATAGGCAGCCAAAACGAAATAATGGTCGTTAATGCTAAGAAGGCAAAGGATACCCATAGACAGGCTGAGAACCCCCACATTTGGAACACCCATCCAGATAGAACCGTCCCTATCAAACGCCCCATTGCGTTTGCCATGTAGTAGAAACCGACATCCAGAGAGACACCATCTCCCTTGGCATAGCTGACGATTAAGTACGAGTGCAGAGAAGAATTAACAGCAAACACAGCACCAAAAATCATCAGTCCAACGACAATCACCACTTCTGGGTGCCATTGCTGCTGCACACTGTAAGCAATTACGCCAGTCACTACAGACAATACCAACGCCCACACTATCGCGGCTTTACCATCAGGCGCATGCCCCGATTTACTGCCTGTGATCTTTGGTGCAATCCCTTGAATGATACCGTAACCGATAACCCAAATAGCCAAGAATCCACCTACGGCGCTATGATCCCATCCAAATACAGATCCCAAATAAATAGGCAGTGCAATCACAAACCAAACGTCACGCGCACCGAACAAAAACATACGAGCAGCAGATAGAATGTTCACGCTGCTCGATTTGGAAAAAATTTCAGAGAACTTAGGTTTATTTTTCGCTTTGCCAAGATCGGATTTAAGGCTAATCACACTGCCGATAAAGACCAGTAAAAGAACACCCGCCATCGCAGCTACCGCATATTGGAAGCCAATCATCGATAACAACGCACCACCTAAGAAAAATCCTGCACCTTTTAGCGCGTTTTTAGAGCCTGTAAGTATGGCAATCCACTTATACAATGCTCCTTGTGCATTCTCTGGCACCAAGGTTTTGATGGAGCTTTTCGCGCTCATCTTGTTTAGATCTTTGGCAATACCTGACAAGGCTTGTGCCGCCATGACCCATGGAATTGAGAGCCAACTTGCAGGAACGGCCAGCATTGAAAGAGCGATGATTTGCATTCCCAAGCCAATATTCATCGTTCGGTTCAAACCAAGACGAGCACCTAGCCAGCCACCGATGAGGTTCGTGACAACGCCAAAGAATTCATAAAAAAGAAACAGGGAGGCGATCTCTAAGGTTGAATACCCCAAGTCATAAAAATAGAGCACCACCAACATACGTAGTGCGCCATCGGTAACGGTGAAGTTCCAATAGTTAAATGTGACCAACATGTACTGGCGGACATTTTGGTTGAGCTTCGACAACATATTTACTCTCTTTAAAAAAAGAGCCGCCTTAGGCAGCTCTTTAAGGCTTTTACTGATTAGCAAATTGGTGGATGTACTCAACTTGTACATCTTTGGTAAATGCGCCAGGTCTTAACGACTGGACATGGGTGATGATTTCTTGCAGCTCCCAACCTTTCTCTAGCAAAAGATGGGCAGCAAGCAAACCTGTCCGTCCCGATCCCCCCATGCAATGCATCGCTATCTTTTCGCCATGTTCTATAGCTTTGTGTAGCGAAGGGGATATATGTTTCCAGCGAGCCTGAAAATCTTCACCTGGAGCACAGTCATCTTCTATCGGTGTGTGAAACCATTGCAAACCTGCTTTTTCGACAATATTAGGCAGATCGCCAACGCCTTTTTCTTGCATCTCATGAGTGCTCAGTGCTGTAACAACGACAGTTACACCTTGAGATTTGAGTTGATCAATACTGTCACTTAGCGACGCTTTTTTAGTGCCAGGGCAAGGAGTTAGTACTAACGCTGCGTTATTGTCTTCAACAGGCAGTTCCCACGTAGGATGTGTCATTTGTTTGCTTCCTTATGCTAGGCCGACTTTACGAACAAGTTCTGCGGTACGTGTTGCGTAACCCATTTCGTTGTCATACCACGCATAGATTTTAACCATACGCTTGCCAACCACCATAGTTGAAAGCGCATCGACAATCGTTGAACGTTGGTCCCCTTTGTAATCAATAGAGACAAGAGGGCGTTCTTCGAAACCAAGTATGCCTTTCAGTTCATTCTGCGACGCTTCTTTAAGTAAGTCGTTAACCTCTTCAGCCGTAGTGTCACGCTTAACATCAAAAATAATGTCGGTTAAAGAGGCGTTAGCTAACGGCACGCGCACTGCATGACCATCAATTTTTCCTTTAAGTTCAGGGAAAATTTCGATAATCGCTTTCGCAGAACCTGTAGTTGTTGGGATCAAACTCATACCACAAGCACGCGCACGGCGCAGGTCTTTATGCGGAGCATCGAGAATAGTTTGGGTGTTAGTGAGGTCGTGGATCGTTGTAAATGACGACTGCTCAATACCGAGCTTCTCATGAATCACTTTCACCACAGGTGCAATGCAGTTTGTGGTACAAGAGGCAGCGGTCACAATCTGGTGTTTTTCTGGGTCAAAAATGTGGTCGTTAACACCAACAACAATGTTAGCAATCCCATCTTCTTTTACTGGGGCGGAAACCACCACACGTTTAACACCTTGTGCCAGATACAGATTTAAGTACTCAGATTTACGGTGCTTACCCGTTGCTTCAATCACCACGTCACAACCTGACCAATCTACCGCATCGATGGCTTTCTCTTGTGAGGTAGCAATGCTTTTACCGTTGATGATGATGGCGTTACCTTCACTCGCCACTTCGTGGTGCCAGCGACCTTGCACTGAGTCAAACTCAAGCAGGTGAGCTAAGGTTGCCGCATCACCTGCCACATCGTTAATCTGAACGAACTCGATTTCAGGCCAATCAAACGACGCTCTCAGCGCTAAACGTCCAATACGACCGAATCCATTAATTCCTACTTTGATAGACATCTTATTTTCCTTTAAACACAACATTCTGGACGAGATTTCATCTCGGATAAGCGTTGAATATCTTGCTGGTATTCTGCTTTTAGGCAGTTAGAGTCAACTAGCCCTTGGATCTGTTTTCTCATCCAACCAGGAAGCTGATCCGATAAGCGGTAAAAAACCCATTGCCCCTGACGGGTATCAACCACCACACCACTTGAACGTAGCAATGCAAGGTGGCGAGAAATTTTAGGCTGGCTTTCGTTAAGGGCTTCTGTCAGTTCCCCGACACAGACCTTTTCTTCACGGGCAATCATCAACAAGCAACGAACCCGCGTTTCATCTGAAATTAATTTAAAAAACTGGTGAGGTAACATGCTCAGTCCTGCGGTATATGTATATGCGTATATATTATTTTATATATAAGGTCTGTCAACAAAAAATGCAGGAACGTTACAGGATGACATCGCAACGAGAGGAGAAATAGCTAATGTGATTCTGTAGTTCTTCCATTGCATTTTGATTACAAGTCACTTCCCAATAAAGGTTTTTTTGATATGCCTCTCTACGCCGTCCAACTCGATGCATCGCGTAGTTGATGTCAATGACATAGTCATAGCCAGGCTCTATCTCATCCGAGGCATCTAAAAAGAGATAACCAAAATATCCAAAGCAATCCAGCGTATCGCCGCAGTCTTCTTCGTTGGGCAACCTTTCATAGCTGATGTGATATCGATCACTAGAACGACTAAAAAGAAGCTGCGCAGCAATACAGGCCAGATCGGAGGTTGGGTAGCTAATGAAATGTACAGTTCTCTTATCCATTCTGGCATTCTCATCAATAAGTAAGATTCCACAGTTGTAAAAACATACAGCATATTTTTATGTTCGTACATATGGATGAATGTATATTTAAATAAACAGACACAAAAGTGTCACAAATGAGTAGTAACGTAACCATCGAAGTTATCAATGACGCAAAACATGGAGATAAGTCATGAAACATACTTTGTCAGCAGCCTTAGTTGGCGCGACGTTACTCGCAGCTAGTCAAGGCGCATTCGCACGTGATCTGGTTAAAATTGATGGCTCTAGTACAGTTTTCCCTATTACTGAGGCGATGGCTGAAGAGTTTCAGATTGCAGAGAAAGGTAAAACCATGGTCACCGTTGGTATTTCTGGTACTGGCGGTGGTTTTAAAAAGTTCTGTCGCGGTGAAACGGACATTTCGAATGCCTCTCGACCAATTAAGGATTCTGAGCGCAAGCTGTGTGCTGAAAACGGCATTGAGTTTATCGAACTACCAGCAGCACTTGATGCGCTGACTGTGGTTATCAACCCGAAAAATGATTGGGTTAAACACCTGAACGTCGAAGATCTGAAAAAGGCTTGGGAACCAGCGGCTCAAGGTAAGGTTATGACATGGAAGCAAATGAATCCTGCTTTCCCTGATCGACCACTTAAACTTTTTGGTCCTGGTACGGACTCTGGTACTTATGATTACTTCCTTGAAGCGATTGTTGAAGGCAAGTCTAGCCGTGGCGATTTCACCGCCAGCGAAGACGACAACATCATCGTACAAGGGGTCTCTAATGACGTTGATGCACTGGGTTTCTTTGGTTTGGCTTACTATGAAGAAAACAAAGACAAACTAAAAGCCGCACCAATTAGTTGGAAAGGGAGTCAACCTGTAGCGCCAAGTGTTGAAAATGCGAAGAATGCAACTTACCAACCACTCTCTCGTCCAATTTTCATCTACGTGAATAAAAAATCAGCCGATGAAAAAGCGCACGTTGAGCGTTTCGTAGACTTCTATATGGATACTTCACATGCTCCTGAGCTGGTAAAAGAAGTTGGCTATGTCCCACTGCCTGACAAAGCCTACCAGTTAGCGCAACAAAACTTTAAGCAACGTCGTACGGGTTCTGTTTTCCACGGAGCCGAAGTCGGTGTCGGTATTGAAGAGCTGTTAGCTCGTACTCCTAAGTAAGTCATTATTGTATTGATTCATGGAGGGAAGCTTTGCTGCCCTCCTTGTTCTCTTTACGCAGGCAATGAATATGAATACTACTCAATCCAGTTCTTCAAGCCTCTTGGTCTCTGAAGCCTTTTTAAAGCGACGTGCATTTTGGAATGTGGTGAGTCGTTACCTTCTTATGGCAGCAGCTCTGGCTTCCATTTTTGTCACTATGGGTATTGTGTACGTGCTGGTTTCAGAATCATTACCCTTTTTTCAGCATGTATCAATTCTCGATTTTCTCACTGACACTCAGTGGACACCGATGTTTGCTAATGCGCACTTTGGTGTGATGACGTTAGTCTCAGCAACACTCACCGTGGCAGGTATTGCTCTTGGTGTCGCCATTCCTGCGGGGATTGGCCTTGCCATTTATCTGAGTGAGTACGCCAGCAACCGAGTACGAGAAGTGGTTAAACCTTTCTTGGAGCTTTTAGAAGGCGTACCAACGGTTGTTTATGGCTTCTTTGCGCTACTTTTTGTTACGCCGCTACTGCAAACTTTCATTCCAAGCCTGTCAGGTTTTAACTTGTTAGCGCCAGGTATTGTGATGGGGATAATGATCCTACCGTATACGGCCTCCGTGAGTGAGGATGCGATGCGCTCTGTGCCTATGCACTTAAGAGAGGCAGGCTATGCATTGGGCTATTCTCGCTTTCGTGTTGCAACACATATCGTGATACCTGCTGCCTTATCTGGCATTACTGCCGCTTGTATTCTAGGTATGTCACGTGCGGTTGGTGAAACTATGGTTGTAGCGATTGCAGCGGGTCAAAACCCACGATTTGGTTTTGACCCAACCGAAGGTGCTGCCACCATCACATCATTCATCGTACAGATGGCGATGGGAGATTTACCTCATGGCACGATTGCCTATCAGTCTGTCTTTGCCGCAGGCTTAGTACTTTTCATCATCACTCTGATTTTTAACATCCTCGGTTTCTACCTACGCCGTCGATTCAGAGAGGTTTACTAATGCAGAACACCACTTTAACTCTCGACCAAATCGTCCGTAAAAATAAACAAGCCGATCTCACCGTAGCAACGATTGGGATCATTATCCTACTTACTGCGATGTCACTGCTGGTCAGTGTTTTTGCCGAGCTGATTTATTCTGGTTTTCCTCGTCTTTTTGACGCTGACTTTTATACCAACTTCCCTTCACGACACCCAGAGCGTGCGGGTATTTTATCTGCATGGGTTGGCACCAGTCTTGTGATGTTGGTGACGGCTTGTATCGCCATCCCCTTTGGGGTCGCCGCAGGGTTGTATCTTGAAGAGTATGCGCCAAAGAACTGGCTGACTAATATCATTGAAATCAACGTCAGTAACCTAGCGGGCGTGCCTTCCATTATCTATGGCTTACTTGCTTTGGGCTTGTTTATTTATGGTTTTGGTTTAGGGGAAAGCATCATTACGGCGGGCTTAGTCCTCGCGCTACTGATCCTTCCTGTCATCATCGTATCGACACGAGAATCGATTCGCAGCATTCCTCAAGAGCTACGTGAAGCCGCTTATGGTCTGGGAGCTGACCAATGGCAAACTGTGCGCATGTACATATTGCCCGCTGCAAGACCTGGTATTTTAACTGGCACGATAGTTGGATTGGCTCGTGCTATTGGTGAAGCTGCACCTGTTATTACCATTGGTGCGCTAACCTTTATTGCCTTTTTGCCCAGTTCACCTTTCCAAAGTGAGTTCCCATTTATCAATTTTGAGTGGTTGTCCAGCCCGTTCACTTTGATGCCTATCCAGCTATTTAACTGGGTGTCCCGCCCCCAAGCGGAGTTCCACATTAACGCTGCTGCGACAGGTGTTGTGCTTATGGCGATGACAATATTGATGAATGGTATTGCCATTTATATCCGATACCGACTGCGTCGTAACCTGAAGTAAGAGAGAACCAAACAATGACGACACAAACCATTTCAACTTTCTCTAGCCAATCAGCGGCAACCGAGCAAGACAACGTGAAACGCAGCTCAACGATATCGGCTGCTTCCTCAGTGAAAGAGACGCTTCGTGCAGAAGTCAAAAACCTCAATTTCTGGTACGGCGGTAAGGTTCATGCTTTGCACAATGTCAATTTACCGATTGCGGATAAAAAGATCACCGCATTGATTGGCCCATCTGGCTGCGGCAAGAGTACACTGTTGCGCAGCTTTAACCGAATGCATGACCTCTATCCAGGCAATCGCTATGAAGGAGAAATCCTGTTGCATCCTGGTGCTCACAATCTGATTGATATGGATCCTGGCTTAGTCCGTTTAACGGTCGGCATGGTGTTCCAAAAGCCCAACCCTTTCCCGAAAAGCATTTATGAAAATGTGGTGGCTGGGCTGCGTATTCGCGGTGTCAGTAACAAAGCCGAGCTTGATGCTCGTGCAGAAGAGTCGCTACGAGGTGCAGCGATTTGGGATGAAGTCAAAGACAGACTTCACACCTCTGCCTATGGGTTATCTGGAGGGCAACAACAACGCCTTTGTATCGCGCGAGCATTAGCGCCAAAGCCAGATTTGTTGCTACTGGATGAGCCGACATCGGCATTAGATCCGATCGCAACAGCCAAGATTGAAGACCTACTGAGCGACTTGCACAAAGAGACTACGGTAGTCATGGTAACGCACAACATGCAACAAGCAGCGCGTATCTCTCACTATACCGCTTACATGCATATGGGCGAAATGGTCGAATTTGCGCCAACAGATACCTTGTTTACGTCACCAGCAAAAGAGAAGACTCGCGACTACATCACAGGCCGTTTTGGTTAGGAAGATAAAATGGAAAATCATACACTAAAGAAATTTGATCGTGACTTAGAACAGATAAAAACCGAACTCAATGAACTCGCCAGCATTGTGTTAAAAGAGTTCGAGCAAGCGATTGATGTCTTTGATAAACCTAATACTGAGCTAGCCGATAACATTGTTGCTCAAGACCGTATCGCCAACCAGTGCTTGAGTAACATCGAGCAACATGGAGCCAGAGTATTAGCTCGTCAACATGCCGTAGCCGATGACCTGCGCTTTATTCTCTCATCAATGCGCATCGCACCCAGGTTAGAACGTGTCGGTGATTATGCAAAATCGATGGCGGTAAAATCGAGTCAATTCAAGCAAGTTATTCCTGATGAACTTAATGAGATATTCCACCAGATGCATTTACACCTAGTGACAATGCTGCGTAGTGTCATTGAGGCATACAATACTAAAAATGCCACTCAGGCGAATGTTGTCTGGGAAGGCGATGATACGCTCGATGCCTATTATCGAGATGTATACACACTACTCATTCAGGGCTTTAACCAGCAAAACACTTCATCTCAACAACTGGTTGAACTGTTGTTCATTGCGAAAGGGCTAGAGCGAGCTGGCGATCATATCAGTGACATTGCCACAGATGTACAGTTTATGGTGAATGGCGCTTAAAAGCGCACTTTATGAGAGTCACGAAAGTTTAATGGTTCTATCAGTAGCTACCAATTATCTATCGCCTGTTTCTAAAGCCTTCCTTACGGAAGGCTTTTATCATTCACATCGTGTTAACGAGATAACCAATTAATCACGCTCTCCGAGCTTGGGATCCCACCTGCGTGAACCACTTCTTCATCCATGACAACGCCTGGTGTAGACATCACGCCATAACTCATGATCGTTTCAAGGTCGGTTACTTTTTCAACCGAAACATCAACGCCTTGCTCTGCCGCAACTTTCTCAATCAGTTTCGCGGTATTAACGCAGTTGGCACAACCTGACCCTAGTACTTTAAATGCTTTCATGTTTATCTCCTAAAATTGCCAGAACGGTAAGTTAAATATCCACCCCATAACAGTAAATGCTGTCAGCAGTAGACTAAAAAGAAGTCCCAGTAAGCGCCATTGCATCACTTGTTTTAGCATGACAAATTCAGGGACACTTGCAGCGACAGTGCTCATACAAAACGCTAATGTCGTACCAATGGGAAGACCATTTCTCAGTAAACTCTCCATGATAGGAATCACCCCCGTGGCATTGGAATACAAAGGGATACCAATTAAGACTGAAGCTGGAACCGACCACCACTGACCTGCGCCTAAGTGGGCTTCTATCCAGCCATCAGGTACAAAACCATGTAAGCCTGCACCTATACCCACGCCAATAAACACCCATTTCCAAACCCGACCGATGATTTCAACCATTTCTTGTTTGGCGAACTGATGTCGATACAAAAGCGTGATTGCAGACTCTTCGTTACTAACGTTCAGATTTCCCTGAGTATGCTGTTGGGCTTGGGCTTTCTGCATGGCTTTTGCTGCAAATGGCTGTAACCAACGCTCTGCTCCTATCAGATCCAGTAACCAGCCACTCAACATCCCGATAAGCATTCCAATCAGGACGTACATGATGGTGAACTTCCATCCTAGTAAGCTAAACAGAAGCAATACTGCGATTTCATTGATCAATGGCGAGGTAATCAAAAATGCCATGGTGATCCCAAGTGGGATACCTGCGGAGGTAAAGCCAAGAAAAACGGGAATGCTTGAACATGAGCAGAATGGGGTGATCGCCCCGAAAACACTCCCCGTCACATAGCCAAAAAGACGGCGCTTTCCCGCAAGATAGTGTCGTACTTTTTCAACATTTAAAGAAGCGCGGAACAAAGCAATGACATAAATCATGACGACCAGCAACGCCATGATTTTACTAGTGTCTTCTATAAAAAAATGAATAGTATCTGCCAGCTTAGTACCTTGCTGCATAGCAAATAACTGGTAGGTCATCCAATCAGCAAGATGGGTAAAAACTTCAAACATATCGGCTCCTTCAACCTCGTTATTTATTTCTTTTGTGACTAAGACGAAGTCGGTGCCGAAAGGATGCAAAGAATTTTATGAATATTTATTTTATAGGGGTGCTCTGATACTTAATTAGATTCAAGAAACGATCTATTCTCGAAAAAAGCAACAAACACGCTGTTGTTCGTCGAAACGTATATGACATTGCGTTTGCAAAACGTGTTTGAGTTTTTGTCTAGCACGCTGAATACGTGATTTGGTTGCAACTAAAGTAAGTCCATTTTGCTCGGAAAACTGCTGTTGAGTAAGACCTTGTAGGTCACACTGTTTGATAATTTCGCTTTCAGACGCAGTCAGTCTTGATAGCGCTTTAGGTAGGCATTGAGCGAGGCTATCGACGGCGGGAAGTTCATGCTCTTCCAATATCGGCTCATTATCACTCAGATCCTGAACTTGTTCTTGATTCGCCTTACGTTGCTTATCAATGAGCATATTCCGCGCTACCCGATATAGCCACGCTCTTTGGTTTTGAATATCGCAAAACGCTTGCTTCTGCTGTAACGCCTTCAAGAAGTTATCTTGTAGTAAATCAAAGCTCAGCTCGGGATCACCTGTTTGCTTAAGCAGCCAGTAGTAAAGCTCGGACTCGGAAAGATGCCATGTCTCTATGAGACATGGCACTGCTGAAGTTTGTTTCGAAATACTGCTCTTAGGCATAATATTTACGCTTCATTCTCAAGGCGACGTTAACCAACGCGATTAAGACAGGCACCTCTACCAAAGGTCCAATCACACCCGCAAATGCTTGGTCAGAGTTTAATCCAAATACAGCGATTGATACGGCGATAGCTAGCTCGAAGTTGTTACCAGATGAAGTAAAGGCGATGGATGCATTTTGGTCGTAAGGAATACCCATACGCTTCCCAATGTAAAAGCTCACAAAAAACATCACCATAAAATAGATGATAAGTGGTACTGCAATACGGAATACATCCATCGGTAACTCAATGATCATTTCACCTTTCAGGCTAAACATCAAAACGATGGTTGCCAAAAGCGCAATCAGGGTAATTGGCGAAATACGAGGGATGAAGACTTCGCTATACCACTGTTCACCTTTTGCTGAGACCAATAGCTTACGGCTTAGGAACCCTGCTAAGAAAGGGATGCCTAAATAAATTAAGACGCTTTGTGCAATATCCCAGATAGTGATGTCAACAACGAAACTTTCAAGGCCAAAGTAAGGGGGTAAAACAGTAATAAACAGCCATGCCATAAAACTGTACGTGACAATCTGAAACGCGCTATTTAAGGCAACTAAGGTTGCTCCGTACTCTTTGTTTCCGCCGCTGATGTCATTCCAAACCAACACCATTGCGATGCATCGAGCAAGGCCAATCAGAATAAGTCCCACCATATAGCCAGGTTGATCACGTAAGAAAATGATGGCCAAGATGAACATCAAAATCGGTCCCACGAGCCAGTTCATCACTAAAGAAAGCGTTATCGCGCGTTTATCACGAGTTACCTCACCTAAAAGGCTATAGTTCACTTTCGCCAATGGCGGGTACATCATTAAGATGAGGCCAATAGCAAGTGGGATATTGGTTGAACCAACAGATAGGCTTTCGTTCCACTGAGCGACTTGAGGAAATAACACGCCAATCCCGACACCAACTGCCATTGCAAGAAAAATCCATACGGTTAAGTATCGATCAAGAAAACTCATTTTTTCAGATGCGCTGGTTTCGACACAGCTTGAGACATTACTCATACAAACCTCTTTCATTTAAAATTGATAAACCAACGGAATAGAGCATTATTCGTTCACAACATTCGTACATGATTTGCCTTTGATGAACTGCAACTCTGACTCGATAAATGTCAAATTATGCTTAAGGGTGATCTCCAGTACTTGCTTGACCCAAGGAGCTAACGAAGGGTTGATTTGGTAGTAAACCCACTTACCACGTCGCTCATCCAGAACAAGCTCGTGTTTTCGCAATTCGGCAAGATGCCGAGAGACTTTGGGTTGACTGAGATTTAGCGCTTCCATGAGATCACAGACACACAACTCTCCTTGCTTCTGCATCAACAGCAGAGACTTAAGCCGAGTTTCTTCAGAAAGTGCTTTGTAAAGAAGGATTGGATCAAACATAGGAACCATTCAATGCTATAAAACATATGAAATATCATATATCTTATCTTTCATATATGTCAATTTTCCAATTAAACAGTGCTTCTGAGAGATAAGTTAGATTAGGAAAAGTAAGTCGATAACTATGAGAAATTAGCGTCTTAATATTGAGACTAAATTGGAATGAGGCAAAACAAGTCAACACGAACCTTGCAGACTTAAGGACATAAAATGAACTACAGAAGTCAATAGAGCGAGTAATGGAGGTGCCGTCATGCGCTGCTTTGCGATGGTCTATCCAACATATGAGCACAAAAAAAGCGAGCACAAAGCCCGCTTCTATCTTTTTGATTTTAAATGTAATTAAAGCAATCCAACCGACTATTGGGCGATCACAAATTCTTCGTTGGTTGGGTTTCTATTAGTATCGCACCTACTAACAGGGATTTGGACATAAACGCGTTACGAACCATAACACACTTTAATTTTTTGGATTACCTCAAGTATTGCAACCATACACTCAGAATGACATGAAGGGGGCCAAATTCAATTATCCAATACAGATAGCTTTGGGGTAACAGCCTGTTGCGTTATGCTTATCCCAATCTTTATTGACTCGCGAATCCCCATGCCTAACGACGCATTCAACACTCAACTTGCAGAGACAATTTCTGCTCTTAACTCACCAAGCTTTACGCCTAAACTGATGCGCGTTATTGCTTCGTTATTGAGTTTTGATTGCGCGGTGATCCTCGGCTACCGCGAAGGCAAACACCCTATCTACTTGTATGATTCGATTGAAAATGAACGCGAGCTTTTGTTCCAGCGTTATCTCACCACCTCTTTTCAAAACGACCCGTTTTACCAGAAGCTTAACGCCAACAAAGAGCAAGGCATCTTCACGCTCAAAGATGTCGTAGGTAAAGACGTCGCGCGCAACGATCTCGATTACCAAGTCTACTGTGAGCAGTTTTACCATCAAACGGGCTGGAAGGATGAACTTAGTATGCTGATCGAAATCGAGCCGACACGTTGGGTGATGCTCTACTTCGGTTTTATGCAGGACGATAAGCGCTTCACCAAGGCTCAAGTCACCAAGCTCAAATCTTACTTCGCGATTATTCAGTCTTTGTGCCAACAGCACTGGAAACAAACCGAGTTTACACTCGCCGAACCAGTCTTCAGCCCTAACGTCTATTCAGGACAAATGCGTGCCGCGATTGAATCCGCACTGGCATCGTTTGGCCAAACCGTCCTCACTAATCGAGAACAAGAAATCGCGGCATTGATCGCGCAAGGCTATGACAGCAAAGAGATTGCAACGCAGCTAGATGTGGCTGAGGGCACCGTTAAGAACCACCGTAAACGCATCTACGCACAACTGAATGTGGCGTCGTTGAGCGAGTTCTTTCAGCTGTTTCTTAACCACCTGATCACTCAATCAAGATAACAAACTGTCCCTTTAGGGATATATCTCGATTCCGCATCGCCTTTTAATCTGAATACAACCAAACCAGATAAAGATAAGACGATGACACTGATTGAAGATTTACAAGCTCGCGGCTTGATTGCCCAAGCGAGCGATTTAGACCAAGTTCAACAACTGCTTTCTACGCCACAAACCTTGTACTGCGGTTTCGATCCAACCGCAGGTAGCCTGCACATTGGCCACCTTGTACCACTAATTATGCTCAAGCGCTTTCAAGACGCAGGACATCAAGCCATTGCTCTGATTGGTGGTGCAACGGGTATGATCGGTGACCCGAGCTTTAAAGCCACTGAGCGGAGCTTAAACTCAGAAGAAACCGTAACGGGCTGGGTACAAGATCTGTCGAATCAAATTCAACAGTTGATTAATAACCAAGTCAGCAAGCCAATGATCATGGTAAATAACGCAGATTGGGTGAAGAAGATTAACGTGATCGACTTCTTCCGCGACGTAGGTAAGCATTTCTCCGTAAATACCATGATCAGCCGAGAGTCGGTGAAGCTACGTTTACAACGTCCAGATCAAGGCATCTCATTTACCGAGTTCAGTTACGCACTGCTGCAATCTTACGACTTCGCAGAACTAAACCGTCAGTACGGCTGCCGCCTACAAATCGGTGGCAATGACCAATGGGGCAACATTGTTAGCGGCATTGACCTTACTCGCCGTCAAAATGGTGAGCAGGTCTTCGGTCTAACCTTACCTTTGATCACCAAATCTGACGGCACTAAATTTGGTAAAACCGAAGGTGGCGCAGTGTGGTTAGATCCAAGTAAGACCTCGCCTTACGCTTTCTACCAATTCTGGTTATCCGCGGAAGATGCCGATGTTTACCACTTCCTGCGCTACTATACCTTCTTGAGTTGCGATGAGATTGCTGCAATTGAAGCACAAGACAAAGAGAGCAAAGGCAAACCACAAGCACAGCGTATCCTAGCTGAGCAAATGACGCGTTTTGTCCACGGTGAAGAAGGCTTAGCAAGTGCAGAGCGAATCACTCAAGCGCTATTTAGTGGCAATGTGCAGCAGCTAAGTTTGAGCGAGCTAAAACAGTTGGAACTCGATGGCTTGCCCAATATGCAAAGTGCTGAGCGAGACTTGTTAGAGCTTCTGGTTGAGTCAGGCTTAGCCAAATCAAAACGCATTGCCCGTGAACTGATTGGCAGCAACGCCATCAGTGTGAATGGCGAGAAAGTTGATGCAGAAAACCCAAACTTGAACTTCCCGCTGTTCGACCAGTACTGGTTACTTCAACGCGGTAAAAAGCACTTTTACTTGGTGAGACGTATAGTGGGTTAACACACTTCAGTTAGGGGCACACCGTACCTCAAATCATTATTTGCCATTGAACATTGCAATGGCAAAATGATGACGCTGATAATTTAGTGATATTTGCAGGTCTAATATTGCACAGCAGTTTATAGTGGATTAGCAAATTTAGTTGGAGATCTAGGCATAAGGAAGAGTATATCAAATTACGCTTTAGATAACCGAGTAGCTAAACGCTCGCAACACAGATAGGGGCAGAAACAAGTCAACACGAACCTTGCAGACTTAAGGGCACAAAATGAACTACAGAAGTCAATAGAGCGAGTAATGGAGGTACCGTCATGCGCTGCTTTGCGATGGTCTATCCAAGATACAATAACAAAAAAAGCGAGCACAAAGCTCGCTTCTATCTATTTGATTTTAAATGTAATTAAAGCAATTCAACCGACTGTTGGGCAATCACAAATTCTTCGTTAGTTGGAATCACTAGGGCAAGTGCGTTAAGCAGCTCAGACTTACCAATGATACCCGCGCTGCCAAAGCGTGCGTCTTCGTTACCCTTCACATCTTCGACAAAGCCAAGTAGACATAGGTTGTTTAAGATCTCGCTGCGGATATCCAGCGCATTTTCACCGATACCACCGGTGAAAATGACCGCATCTAGGCGATCGAGTGGGATCAGGTATGAGCCAATATATTTGGCGACGCGGTAAGTGAATACCTCGAATGCCAATTTCGCGCCTTCGTGGCCCTCTTCCATAGCTTGAAGAATGCCGCGCGCGTCAGAAGTCACACCCGATACGCCCAAGAAACCTGATTTCTTGTTCAGCGTTTCAAAAACTTGCTCCTGGGTCCAACCTTTTTTCATCAGGAACTCGATGATACCTGGGTCTAGGTCACCGGAACGTGTACCCATCATAAGGCCCGCTAGCGGAGTGAAGCCCATTGAGGTATCGACTGATTGACCATCTTTGATGGCACACACAGACGCGCCGTTACCCAGGTGAACGGTGATGAAGCTGCACGACTCGACGGGTTTATCCAGCATTTTTGCCGCTTCACGGCTAACGAAGTAGTGACTCGTACCGTGGAAGCCGTAGCGACGAATACCGTATTGTTTGTACAGTTCGTTGGAAATTGCGCCTGTAAACGCTTTTTGTGGCATGGTTTGGTGGAAAGCAGTATCGAACACGGCAAACTGTGGCAGTGCCGGGAAAGCGTCCATCGCCGCTTTGATGCCTTTCGCGCCAGCAGGGTTGTGCAGAGGAGCAAGATCAGAAAGGTTTTCGATCTCTGCCAGCACGTCTGCATCGATACGAACCGTTGAGGTGAATTTCTCACCACCATGAACAATGCGGTGACCCACAGCGACCAAATCCTTGTCCAGACCTAGCGACTCGATGAGTAATACAATACGATTAATTGCATGCTGATGATGGTTGTCTGGCGCGTCAATCGCTTCTTCTATTTTCTCGCCATTAAACTTCCAACTGATGGTCGCTTCGGGCAATCCAAAGCATTCACCCAAACCGGAAACGATTGCGTCACCAGTGGCAGAATCAATCACTGCGAATTTTAGTGAAGAACTGCCAGAGTTAATCACTAGAACGTACGAATTAGACATGGGGGAGAGTTCCTGTTTCAACGTGAGTGGGGAAAGCCGTCTGCTTCATCTACTTAAAATCATTATTCAATATTTTTTTAATCTTTCAACTAATTTTATCAACATTAAACAAATCAGATAAAATTTATTGATCTGCCGCAAAGTCTGAATTTTTTCTTAGCTAAAAATTAATACAAATTGTCACCGACTTTAGGCTCTATAGAGTGTTCTTATCTGACAAAAGGCAAGCGTAAACCCTAAATGTTGCAAACATCGGATGAGACGCCGTTTGGTATTCCCGCGAGAACATGCCTACACTTTAAAAAAGCAGTGTTCAGTCAATTGCGTACCCGTGATGCTGCCCTACTTTGCTGTTAATCCGCTGATGAGAGATAAATGTGTCAACCATTGCGATAAGCTTTATTGCCCTTGGCATTCTCCTACTCACCGCTAGCCTTGCGACCGCGCGTGAGATCTGCAACAACACTCGCTACATTGGTTGGCGGTTGCTGACATTACTGATCTTTCTTTTTATCGCTGGCTACAGTGCCATTTTCCTTATTTTGCTTAATGACAGTGATGTCGGTCATGTGATGTTTGCACTCAGCAGCATTCTTTTTGCCGGCAGCGTGTTCGTCTTTATGGTGACACGCTTTAGTTTAAGCAGCATTTCTCGCCTAAAGGATTTGGCCGAGCAAGAGAAGTACAACTCACTGCATGACTCGCTCACCGGGTTGCCCAATCGCAAGTACTGTATCGACGCCTTAGATGAGTACATTGTCAACGGGCGCACTTTTCAGTTTCTGCTGCTCGATATTGTCAACTTCAAACAAGTCAATGACGGCATGGGCCATTTTTGTGGTGATCAACTCTTGATTCAAATCGGTCACAGATTGAGTGCCTTGATGGGTCAAGATGCGATGTTGGCGCGTCTTGGTGGTGATGAATTTGCGGTGATTGCCAAGCTAGAGCATCGAACAGAAGGGCTTAAATTGGCCAAGAAGATCAACAAAGCGTTGAGCCAACCCTTTCTGCTAGAAGGATTTGAGCTGACAAGCAGCGCGGCGATTGGCATTAGCCGCTTTCCCGATCATGGGCTGAGCGCCGAAGCGTTGATGAAATCCGCTGATATGGCGATGTATTGGGCGAAAAATAACGGCAGCCTCATTGCCCATTATGATGAGCGCATGTACCAAGGGGCGAAACAAAAGCTGCAGATCTCACGTCAGATTGATGCGGCACTCGAAACCAACGAGTTCCAAATTTTCTATCAACCGATCATCAATAGTAAAAAAGAGGCGGTGTGTGGTTATGAAGCCCTGATTCGTTGGATAAAAGATGACGGTACGGTGATTAGCCCCGTCGACTTTATCCCGATTGCCGAGCAGAGCCACAAAATCGTTTCAATCACCAATTGGGTGCTAAAACGAGTGACGCGGGATATTGCGCAATTTCAGCAAAGTGGCATTCATTATCCTGTTCACATTAACCTGTCCGCCAAAGATTTGATGGGCCAAGGTTTGGTCAATCAACTGCGTGAATTGGTTGACGAACACCCGGCGATTACCGATTACATCGTACTGGAAATAACGGAAAGTACCGCCATCAACCGTTTGCACAGCCCAGAGAAACTGCTCTCTTCGATTCGGGCGTTAGGGTTCAAAATCAGCTTGGATGACTTTGGTACCGGCTACTCTTCTCTCTCTTTATTGCGTGACTTGCCCGTCGATCAAATCAAAATCGACCGCTCTTTTTTGTATCAACTGGACACCAATGATCGCAACGACTCTATTGTCGCCAACGCCATCACCTTGGCGCACGGCTTAGGGTATACCGTGGTTGCCGAGGGCGTGGAAGATCAATCGGTGCTTCGCACACTGAAAGGCTATGGCTGCGACTATATCCAAGGGTATTACTACAGCCCAGCCATGGCGCTTGACCAAGCCATTCGTTGGACTCATGACCACACGACTCAGACAGCGGCCCCACTCACTCAATCCCATAGCCTCTAACAAGGGGCTCAAACCACCGTTCAAAAAGTTATGTTTGTAGAAATTGACAGGTACAACCAGTTAGCTAAAGGTAAAATTTCGCACCCACTCATTCACGACCTATATAAGAGCAAAAAAGCACAAAACCCACCATATTCACCTTCGCCTAAAAACATTCTAAAAATAACCAATAAAAAATATAAAAACACAAAACACTACCTGTAACCTGCTGTTTTTGTTTGTAATTTCAAATCTCTAACGTTTTATCATGTTTTTGAGAGCTTCATCGAACTTTCAAGATAAAGTGCATCCCACGTAATCAAACGTGATAACCCGCTCATTTCGTTACGTTTATCGAATGGGCTGATTCAATATGGACTTTATGATGAAAAAAACGATTCTTGCAGTAGCCATTGCCTCTCTTTCTTCAACAGCAATGGCGGTTGAGCTTTACAACAACGACGGCACGACTTTCGCCGTTGGCGGTCACGTATCAGTTAACCTAAACGGTTCTGAGCAAGGCGACACTGGCGTTGGTTCTAACTCTCCACGCATCAACTTTACCGCTACTCAAGACCTAGGCAACGGCTTCACAGCTGACGCTCGCGGCGAATGGCAACTGAACTACCTAGACGGCGGTGACAACACTTTCACAACTCGTCTTGGTTACGTTGGTTTAACTCATGAAGATTTCGGCCGCGCAGTAGCAGGTACTCAGTGGGCACCTTACTACGACGTAGCGGGCGTAGCAGATATGCCAATCGCGTTTGCTAACGACTTTATCTACGACAACCACGGTGCATTTGGTACTGGTCGTGGCGAGAACATGATCTCTTACCGTAACGGTATTGATCTAGATGAAGCAGGCGCACTAAACTTTGGTCTTGCTTGGCAAGGCAGCCAAACCACTTACGACATCTACACTGACGAGGGGTCAGATGTAACAGGTGACACTAACGCGTCTGTAAAATTTGGCTACAAAACTCAAGTTAAAGATCGCGTTCAAGCTACTGTAAGTTACGAGCTAATGGGTGCAAAACTAGGTTATGCATACAACAGCGGCGACATCAAAATGTTTGGTGAAACGGAGACAGCTCAGTCTCACGTAGTATCAGCTGCGTACGGCACCTACGGTAAAGGCTTGTATGTTGCAGGTGTTTACGCTTCAAATGAATTTATGCAATCAGGCTCTGAGACATACAAAAACGACACTGCTAAAGGTGTAGAGCGTTTCCTTATGGAAGAAAGTACAGCATACGAGTTCCTTGTAGCTTACGCTCTACCAAACAGCCTAAACTTCAGCATCAACTACGAAATGGTTGAAGGCAAAGAAGATAAATCAAGCTCTAGCAAAGAAACCCTTCGCGAAGAGATGGCTCTACAAGTTGAATACAACTTCAAGCCAAACTTCGTAGGTTACACAGCTTACCAGTTCGATCTAAACGACAAACCACAAAACGTGAAAGTTGACACTGACGACATGTGGGTTATCGGCGCACGTATCTACCTATAAGTTCTAGGTAAACGACTGTCCTTATTTGCTGGCGAATATTGCTAGCTATGCTCACCCCTTTCGGGGTGAGCTTTTTCGTTTTGGGCCCAAGATATTTTGGGCACTAGATAAGTGCATCAGCGATCATTTCGTAGTACAACATAGCCAAACATGAGACGAAAGGAGAGCGCATGAACATTGGCAGCGTTGCAGAACTGACTGGCCTATCCAGCAAGTCTATCCGCCTGTATGAGGAAAAAGGCCTCATTACCCCGCCAAGTCGCAGTGATTCCGGCTATCGGGAGTATGGCGAGCAACAGGTTCAAGAGCTGAACTTAATCTCGAGAGCCAAAAACGCCGGTTTCTCTTTGCAAGAATGTAAGGAGTTCGTCCAACTGGCGCACAACCCGCAGCGTAAAAGCAGTGAAGTGAAAGCCAGAGCACAAGTCAAACTGGATGAAGTGCAAAACAAGATTCGCCAGTTGCAAGAGATTGAAAAGCAGCTCAAAGAGTGGGTCGCTGCTTGCCCAGGTGATGCGAGCAGTGAGTGCCCGATCATTAAAGATTTAACGCAATAGATTGCATCTTTGGTCGATGCCAGTACACTGCGCGGCACGATTATAGTAATGCAAGAAACGTTTAGCATCAGGATTTGTGAGAACCCGTTATGTCTGAGTATGAGTCAGAAGAGATTGAAATTGAAGCGATCGGTATTGAAATCGACTCGCAACCTATTGAGCTTTATAAGATCTTTAAAATTGCCAATCTCGTCAGTGGTGGCGGTGAAGCCAAGCACATTATCTCTGAAGGCTATGTCGCGGTGAATGGTGAAATAGAAACGCGCAAACGCCGTAAGATCATGGACGGCGATTTGATTGAGTTCAACCAGCAGTACTACATCATCATTTGTGCCGATGGTGAAAGCAGCGGTGTCAACGACTACTACTACGCTGATGACACAGGCGAAGAGCACGACATCGAGAATCCGGTGGATGCCACGCAGCCAAGCGCACTGGAACTTGAGGAAGAGAAGTCCGTAGCCTCGACTCGGGCGCCAGAGCAGAGCCCTTCGCACAAGCCTGAACCAGCGAGCGCACAAACATCATCGACACCCGATAAGCCAACACCAAGCAAAAGTGGCGGACGTAAGTCGATCGACTTCTTCTAAGCGATTGATATGGTCGGCATGTTGACCCCGTTGACATGCCGCTGACTAACTTTCCGAAACGGAAATTCCTCTTTTCCACACCGTCTTTCAGATTTGGATTACATTAACGCCATCGATTAGTGCATGGATGCGTTTCACGTAAATCAATAAGAGAGATAAAAGAAAGATGAACGCACAGCTCAACACACCGTTTACCACACTCATCATCGACCGTCAGCCCATGTTTCAAGAAGCCCTTACTCAGGTCATTGAAACACTTTTTCCGAATGCGCAGGTGGAAGCGACCAGCTCATCACTCAGCGCACTGCAATATTTGCGTCAACACCCCTGTCATTTGGTGGTGCTTGATGTTGAACTCGACAACTCTGACGGTTTTGAATTTGTGCGCCGCGCCCGAGCTCGCGGTTACACAGGCAAAATTGTTTTTGTCTCAGGCCACCATCACCCACTCTATTCCGATACTGCGCATAAAATTGGCGCCAATGGGTTTGTGTTAAAAACAGAATCGACCACCACCATTGCCGAATCGATCAATAGCGTGGTGCGTGGCTACTTGGTTTTCAAGCAAGACGCTGACCAAAGTGCAAAACATCCGGCGCTTTCAAGTCGAGAAACCATCGTTCTCAACTACTTGATTCAAGGCTACTCGAACAAGCGGATTTCTGAGCTGCTCTCTTTGAGCTCGAAAACCATTAGCACCTATAAGACCCGCATTCTCGATAAATACCAAGTTGAGTCCATCATCGAGTTGACTCGTCTGCAAAGTCAGCTCGCCGCCTAAGTACGATAGATTTAACCGGAGAACACGTGCTGCTTGAGTTTACTCACCAGCAGATCGTGTAATGGGCTCCCTCGATTCTTTAAGCGAGATATGCTGACAATCGGGGGCAGCGGCGTTCCCATAAGGCTGTCAGGGAGCACAGTCACCGCCAGATTTGGCCGCTTGGTCAGCGCGGGAAGCTTAGGTAAGAAAGCAGCGCACTCGATTTCATCAAGTACCTCAAACAAACAGGTCATATTGTCTACGGTCGCGATGTCATTAATGGCAATGCCGCGCTCTGCCAATGCCACTTTGGTGGCGGCTTTCGAATGCTGCCACCCTTTCATTTCCATTAATACAAACGGCATCGCTAGCAAATCGTCTAGAGTTCGCCCAGCATAGCGCTTGGCGCAGATAATACTGGCATCACACTGCCCGAGCCTGTGCTGGTAGAGGTTCTTCGTCAAGTCACCGTTAAAGTATTGAACGCCAATATCGACTTTATCGTCAAGAATGTGGCTGACCGAATAGTCATTCCAAGTGGTGATATCAATCGGCGCGCGTGGGAACGTGTCGAGCAAGTCAATCAGAAGATCTTTACCTACCAAATATTGCACCACGCTCGGCAAAGCGATTTTTATCGGCTTTTGATACAACTGAGGTTCAAACGTTTTGTCTTGTACCGAATATTGGATAAGCTCCAATCCTTGCTCAACACCAGGCAAAAGCTTGAGCGTGAACTCAGTGGGCTCAAACTCGTGTGCTCCTCTGACAAATAAAGGGTCACCAAGCTGCTCTCGCAACTTAGCGAGATGCTTACTAACCGCACTTTCGGTTTTTCCCAACTCTTTTGCGACCGGTTTTAACTGCTTATGTTTCGCCAACAGCAGCAATACTTTAAGTAAATTGAGATCAAGCTGAGACTTCATAATAAGAGACGAGTTTGATAGTTTTGGATAATGCCACCGTAGCACAATCCACTATACTCGCCAATGCGCAGCGCCTTAGGTGATTCTCTTCACACATTCATCAATATTATTGAATAATCACTCAATAATATGGTCTATTCACTGCATCTATATCAAAATTAATAGAGAATCGTTATCAGTTAACGCGCTTCTTGTTGGCAGTAGCATCAAATGTATGAAACAATATTCAAAATTTTTGCTTAACGCAGATAACCACAATAAAATCAATGATTAAGCAATCTAAGGCTAGGTCTTTATTTCGATATGTCTAAGTACACCATCCACAGTCTGTTTGATACGCTCAAAGCTGCAGAAGAGGCTGAAAGCGGCGGTGCGGTAGAGTCGATTGACCATAACGCTGAGCATCCTCTCTCTGGCGCTCAGCTCGACGGCCTAATGGACAACCACTTTAAGCACATGTTTGATGTGTTTAATGACGGTATCTTTTACATATCTGACAATGAACATGTCTGCTTTTATAGCCCCGCCTTTTATCGCCGATTTGGCATCAATACCGGCCATTCTTGTTTGAATGATTGGCTGAAACTGGTGCATCCATTGGACAGAGAAATGCTCGATGGTCGCGTCAATGAGCACATCGCGCAAGACAACCTCAAAATGACCACGCAATATCGTATTCGTGCCACCACCGGCGACTACGTTTGGCTAGAAGCGACGTCTATCACCAAAACCATCAACGGTAAGCGTTTTATGGTTGGGTGCCACAAAGACATCTCACAACAAAAAGATATGGAAGCGTTTTTACGTCACACGTCGCTGTTTGATATTCCGACAGGCCTTGCCAACGAGCAAAAATTGACCCTCGATCTCAACCAGCTGACCGCGCCGGTGGGCGAACAGTATCATCTACTGAATATCCATGTTAGCGATCTGCGTACCTACCTTAGCCTGTATGGCTCACAGAGTATGCGCGATGTGCTCAATCACCTGTTGATCAGCCTAAAAACACTGCCTGATGTGTTGGTGGATATTTACCGTATTCGCTCTGATGACTTTGTGATTCTATGTCAAGGTGACTACACCACCGCTGCACTGAACGATCTCGCCCAGCGCATTATTACGCAGTACCAAAATGCGCTCAACGAACAGGGCGTGTTGTACGGCCGTGATATGGTGATAGGCATCTACCCTAACTTCCCTACCGATGCCGCGCCTGAAGATACCCTTAAAATCGCTGCGCGTACCTGCCACTTTGCAGTGGAACAAGGTGACGGAATCATCAGCGTTTATGATGACAAAACCAAAGATAAGGTCGATCGCCACTTCTACATCGAACGTGAACTTGGTGAGGCAATTCAAGGTGAAACGCTGAACGTGAAGTTTCAGCCTATTATTTGTACCCAGCAAAACCGCGTGGCCAGCTTTGAAGCACTCGTACGCTGGAAAAGCCGCGAGATGGGAGAAATTTACCCCGACGAATTTATAGCGCTAGCGGAAAAGAAAGGCTTAGTGTCTGAATTGGGCTACTTTGTGTTTGCCAAAGCCTGCGAGTTCATCAAAGCCTACTCACAGCAACATCAATCGAGCGTTCGGGTGAATATCAACGTATCCGTATTGCAGTTGCTGCAACAGGATTTTCCGAAAAAAATTAAAACCATGGCAGACCACTACGGCGTGCCTACGAGCAGTATTGTGCTAGAGCTGACAGAAACCATCATCCTTGATGGCAATCAGAGTGCTTTTGACCAACTCTACCGCCTCAATGGTTATGGTTTCTTACTCTCGTTAGACGATTTCGGATCCGGCTACAGCTCTCTCAATAGTTTTTTTGACCTGCCGCTAAAACAGATCAAAGTCGACAAATCCATCGCGTGGCGCTCGCTGCAAAACCCCGCTACCTTCGAGTATCTCGCCTTCATCACTAAGCTGTGCAAAAGCTACAGCGTCGATATTGTCATTGAGGGAATAGAGAGCGCCGAAATGCAGCGAATCTTCACAGATATGGGCGCGTCCTATTTGCAAGGCTATTGGTTTTCAAAACCGCTCTCTCTGGCAAGCGCCAGCCGCTACACCACCATTTAATCGCGACAGGGCGATACTACACCGTTTGGCCAGCCCACTGATACTGGCCCCAATAGCTTGCTATATAAAACACGCTGACTCGCTAAAACGACGACAGCGAGACCAGCTCCTGCGTATAAGGGTGAGCGGGAGAGGTAAACAGCTGCTGCGTCTCCCCTTGATCGACAATCTGCCCCTGTTTCATCACTATGGTGTAATGGCACAAGGATTTCACGACATTGAGATCGTGGCTAATGAACAAATAGCTCAGCTGATACTTCTCTTGCAGCGATTTGAGCAAATCGAGCACTTGAGCTTGCACGGTTCTATCGAGTGACGAGGTCGGCTCATCAAGCAAAATGAATTCTGGCTTGAGCACCAACGCTCGAGCGATGGCGATGCGCTGACGCTGCCCACCGGAAAACTCATTGGGATAACGGTGACGAGTATTCGGATCCAAATCCACTTCTTTCATCACTTCGCAGATTTGTTCATCGACCTCTTCATCACTCCATTGCTTGTGCACGCGCAATCCTTCCCCAATCACTTCAGCCACCGACATTCTTGGGTTGAGCGCTGAGAACGGGTCTTGAAACACCACTTGCATTTTGCTGCGAAATGGCAGCATACCCGCGCGATCGAACGTGTCCAATGCGTGTCCTTGATATTCAATATACCCTTGAGAGTGAACCAATTTGAGAATCGCCATACCTGTGGTCGATTTCCCCGATCCACTCTCGCCAACCAATCCAATGGAGTGACCTTTGCGTAAAGTAAAGCTCATCTCTGTCACGGCTTTCACGTGATCCACCACCCGCTTAAACAGACCACCCGTGATGGGAAACCACACTCTCAACTGATCCACTGTCAACAAAGCGGGCGAGTCAGGTTCAACCGGAACAGGTAAGCCTCTCGGGTCTGAGTGAATCAGCTTTTGCGTGTAGGGGTGGGTCGGGTTTTGAAAGATCGCTTTGCACTCCCCTGTCTCGACTAAATGTCCGTGTTGCATGACGGCCACTCGGTCCGCAATACGGCGAACGATACTCAGATCATGGGTGATAAACAGCATCGCCATGCCCATCTCTTGTTGCAGAGCTTTGAGCAGATCCAGAATTTGCGCTTGGACAGAGACATCGAGCGCCGTCGTCGGCTCATCGGCAATCAGCAGCTCAGGCTCATTAATTAACGCCATCGCAATCATCACGCGCTGACGTTCTCCCCCCGACAACTCATGCGGATAGGCTTGTATTTTTTGCTCAGGGTGACGAATTCCGACTTTTCCTAGCCACTCAATGGCTCGCTGTTGCGCTTGAGTCGTACGCATGCCACGGTGAATCGCTAAGGTCTCAACCAGTTGTTTGCCCACCTTATGCAGCGGATTTAACGACACCATAGGCTCTTGGAAAATCATCCCAATTCGACCGCCGCGAATACCACGTAACTGACGCTCTGAACAACTGAGCATGTCAATGCCATCAAACTGAATGCTTCCTTCCAGATAATGGGCTGAACCTTTTGGCAACAACTTGAGAATCGAATTGGCTGTCACCGACTTACCTGAGCCGCTCTCGCCGACCAAGGCGAGCGTCTCCCCTTTGGCGACATTGAGTGACACTTGATGGGTGACCGTCAGAGGCGCATCACCGGCGCCAAAGCCCACCGATAAACCGTCTATGTGTAAAATAGGAGTACTCATGATTATCGTCCTTGGTGGTGGGGGTCAAACGCGTCACGTACCGCTTCGCCGACGAAAACGAGCAAGGTTAGCATGATAGAGAGAACAAAGAAGGCCGAAAAACCGAGCCACGGCGCCTGCAAATTGGCTTTACCTTGCGCCAGTAACTCACCCAGTGATGGCGAACCGGCCGGTAAACCAAAGCCAAGGAAGTCAAGCGAGGTTAATGTTGTGACCGAACCGGATAAGATAAACGGCATCATGGTCAGTGAGGCGACCATCGCATTGGGCAACATGTGGCGACGCATGATGCGCCCGTCGCTGACGCCCATCGCATGCGCGGCGCGGACATAATCAAAATTTCGGCAACGTAAGAATTCGGCGCGCACCACGCCAACTAAGCTCATCCAACTGAAGGCCACCATAATCCCCAGTAACCACCAGAAATTCGGCTCGACAAAGCTCGACAAAATGATCAATAAAAATAGGGTCGGCATTCCGGACCAAATTTCGATAAAACGCTGACCCAACAGATCCAGCCAACCACCGTAGTAGCCTTGCGTCGCGCCGACGGCAACACCAATCACGCTGGAAATGATGGTCAACACAAAACCAAACAGCACCGAAATTCGAAAACCGTAAATAATTCGGGCCAGTACGTCGCGGCCTTTGTCATCCGTGCCGAGCCAATTGACGCTATCGGGCGCCGATGGCACGCTACCGGAAATATCAAAATTGATCGTATCGTAACTGAAACGGATCAGAGGCCAAATCAGATAGCCCTTCTCTTCAATAAGCTCGATCACATACGGATCGGTGTAATCGGCTTCGGTCTCAAACTCACCGCCAAACTCCGTTTCTGCGTATTGTTGAACGATAGGAAAATACCACTGCTGATCATACTCCACCAGCAATGGCTTATCGTTGGCAATCAGCTCGGCAAACAAACTCACGGTAAATAAAACCAAGAAGATCCACAACGACCAAAATCCGCGCTTATTAGCCTTAAAGCGTTGCCAGCGAGCTTCGTTGAGCGGGTTACGTCTTTTCTTCGCTTGCATTAGCGCGCCTCAAAATCAATTCTTGGGTCAACCCAGGTATAGGTCAGATCGGAAATAATACTCAGCAACAGTCCGAGCAGCGTCATAATGTAGAGCGAGCTAAACACCACCGGATAATCCCGCTGTATGGTCGACTCGAAACCGAGTAGACCTATGCCCTCAAGAGAGAACATGACTTCAATCAGCATCGAACCAGTAAAAAAGATGCTGATAAATGCCGCAGGAAAACCCGCGATAATGATAAGCATGGCGTTACGAAATACGTGTTTGTACAAGATAGAGCGGTCGTCCAATCCTTTTGCCCGCGCCGTCACTACATACTGTTTGTTGATCTCATCCAGAAACGAGTTCTTGGTCAGCATGCTGAGCGTCGCAAAGCCGCCAATCACCATCGCACAAATCGGCAGCGCCAAATGCCAAAAATAGTCGAGGATTTGTTCATACCAACTCAGCTGCTCAAAATTGGCCGACACCAAGCCACGCAAGGGAAACCAGCTGAAGTAGTTGCCACTGGCAAACAAAATAATAAGGATGATGGCGAACAAGAAACCGGGAATGGCGTAACCGATGATCACCAGTGCACTGGACCAAATATCAAAGCGACTACCATGATGAATCGCTTTTAGAATCCCCAAAGGAATCGAGATCAGATAGATGATCAACGTACTCCAAAGCCCGAGGGAGATGGAGACGGGCAACCGCTCGACAATCAAATCGATGACGTTACCGCCTTTAAACAGACTTTCACCAAAATTAAAAGTCGCGTAGTTTTTGAGCATCTCGACATAGCGCTCAAGTAGCGGCTTATCAAAACCAAACTGGACTTTAATCGCCTCCACCACTTCGGGATCCAAACCGCGAGAGCCTTTATAACCACTCACGGCATTGTCATTGGAGACACTCAGGTCGACTTCGCTCCCACCGCCGGCAAAACGCTCCATAACACCAGAACCGAGCCCTTCCATCTGGGCTAACGCTTGCTCGACAGGGCCACCTGGCGCTATTTGAATAATAAAGAAATTGATGGTGATGATCGCCCACAAGGTGGGGATCACCAACAAAAGTCGTCGAAATATATACGCTGCCATGTTTCCCTCGAATTGGCCTTGGTCAATATCGCCTTACAGGTTTAGCGGCGCTTTTCTGGCAATTTGTCCGCTTTTTGTTTATCGACCCACCAAGTGTCAACGCCAAGGTCGTATTTGGGCGTCACAGATGGGCGTCCAAACTTATCCCACATCGCAACGCGGTACTCGCCAACATGCCACTGTGGAATCACATAAAAGTTCCATTGGAGTACGCGATCGAGCGCCTTACCCAGTGACAACAACGCCTGCGTATCTTGCTGACTGTTGGAAATCTCAAGCGTCAACGCATCCACGACGGGGTCCATCACACCGGCAGTGTTGTAGGTGGAGTCAATGTAGTTGGAGTTCCAAACGATCATTAAGTTCGGACTTGGATAAGGATTGGCGCTGTAAGACGATGACACCATGTCAAAATCTCGGTCACGCAAGCGTTTGATATATTGGGTGGTATCCACCGAGCGAATGTTCATCTCTACGCCCATGAGCTTGAGATTTTTTTGCAATGGAATCGCAATACGCTCCGTGGTTGGACTGTATATCAGCAGTTCAAAGGTGAGCGGTTGACCGGTCTCTTTGTTCGTCATCACTTTGTCTTTAAGTGCCCAACCCGCTTCATCGAGCAGTTTAAACGCCACTCTAAGCTGGGCGCGAATTCGACCACTGCCGTCGGTGACTGGCGGCTGATACTCCTGGGTAAACACTCGCGCTGGCACTTGAGATTTATAAGGTTCAAGCACCGCTAATTCGTCCTCATCAGGAAGCCCTTTAGCTTCATAGTCAGTATTTTGAAAGTAGCTGCGCGTGCGACTGTATTGACCATAGAACATGTTTTTGTTCATCCACTCAAAGTCCATCGCGTAAGAGAGTGCTTCTCGAACCTTTGGGTCGCTAAACAGATCACGCTGGGTGTTAAACACGAACCCTTGGGTGTTCTCTGGCTTCTCATGAGGGATCTCTTGTTTAACAATGTATCCCTTATCAAAGTTGATCCCGGTGTAAGAATTCGCCCAAAACTTGGCGGAATTCTCGAGACGAAAATCAAATTCGCCCGCTTTAAACGCCTCGAGCATCACGGTGTCATCGCGGTAATAGTCGTATTGAATCTGCGCAAAGTTATCGCGCCCCACATTGACGGGAAGATCGCGTGCCCAGTAATCCTCTACCAGTGAATAGGTGACGCTCTGGCCAGATTGATAATCGGTGACTTGATAGGCACCACTGCCGATAGGTGGCGTCGATAACGGTTCGGAGAGGTTTTTGTCCTGCCAAAAATGTTTGGGCAACACGCGTGTGGACTGCGCAAAGCTAAACAACTTTTCTCGATTGGGCGTCGCCATCTCAATGCGCACCGTGAGATCATCTTTAGCGGTCACAGATTGAATGTCTTGATAATAGACGCGGTATTGCGGCACCCCCTCTTTCATAAACTTATCGAAGGTAAAGGCGACATCGTGCGCAGTAATAGGCTGACCGTCGTGAAAGCGTGCTTTCGGGTTGATGTCGAGCTCTAACCAGCGGTAGTCATCCGAGTATCGGACACGCTGTGCAATTAAGGGGTAATAAGCATCGATCTCATCGCTTGGAGAGAACATTAAGGGATCGTATAGCTCGCCACTGGCCGCCGCCGCAACCCCGCGAGAAGCGTAACGGTTAAAGTTGTCGAACGTGCCGACTTGTCCATACGTCACTTTGCCATATTTTGGGGCGTCTGGATTGACATAATCAAAGTGGGTGAAATCTTGCGGATATTTTGCTTCACCAAATCCCACCAGTGTCGTTGTTTCAATGACAGCCGCATATGACGTGGCCATGTGCATCGCAAACGCGACGGCAACTAGGGTGCGCGTGATCGTGCCCATCGTTCTCTCCCTTTATTATCCTTTCCTGTCAACGAGGCCAACTCGACCTCGTTAAGCCTACTATGTCCATCAAACTATGAGCACAAGACCGTACTCAGAGCACATAGTTTAGCAATTCAAATACTTGGATAAGTATATACGTAACTCCCGCCAAGATGTAAGCATCTGTGCGTCATGGTTTCGTCAATGTGTTTGGGGATCAGCGATAGAAGATTTCGCCCGTTTGCGCGTTGAGATAAATTTTGTTCGCCTGTTTCAAACCGCCGCAATAGACAAAGTAGATATCGTCGCTACTGAAGGTAACAGAACGCACCCAACCGCCCAACTCTTCAAAGTCTTCTGGCGAGCACGTCCCCTCTTTGAGCAAACTGTCGGTGGACTGGATAAAGCGGTCAAAAAAGATTTTAAAATCGTCGGAATTTTCGATGTAGCCACTGACCGTCTCAATACGCTCTTCACGAGTAATCGTGGGCGCAACCTCGAGCAGTGCCTCCATCGGCACCCACTCAGCGACTTCCGGCCCCCCTTCTTCATACACGTAATAGGGGGAAATGCGTCCCCAACCGTCTTTTTTTTCCAAAACATGCAGTTTATCGCCGCGATACACAACACTCTCGATAAACGCCTGTTCATCGGGTTGCTCACGCACCCCAAGTTTGGCTGGGTTCACGTAATAATCTGTGATGGGCTCGGGTTCTGGCTCAGGTGGCGCTTTTTTTTCCACAGGCTTTGGTGCCTCGGGCTCCGACTCTTGTGCGGCGAGTGCCAACGCATCTTGTTGAGGCTTATAATAAAAGATGTAATAGCCGCCACCGGCACAAGCAATACCGACAAGCAGCAACAACACCATGATGATTTTTTTCATAGTTCCATACGCAAGCGCTTTGTCGTTACTGTAAAGAGTATAGCGACCATTATCAGTAACTCTTTAGCTTTGTACACAAGTTAAACAAAACTACATTCAATTTTTTCGAACTAGTCCAACTAAAAACCATGATTTTTCGTGACCAAAATCACATTTAATATTCCTATCAAGCGCTGAGATAGACTCCAGCAAACTTAATTCCACCTACTTGTTGAGGAATACTCTATGAAAACTATCATCACCACTCTTGCACTCTCTTTGGTTACTGCAACATCAGCATTTGCTGCCGACAGCCACAACTACACCCTTGATGTAGCAACAGCAAATCACGGCGCAATCGTCACGGTACTTGACAACGGACAACCCGTCAGTGGTGTTGACGTCACAGTCCGTGGCAACGGTGTCAAACATTTCGTCAGTGGTTCAAAAGGAACATTCTACGCCGCTAACTTGTTTGATAACGGCCGCACTTTCACGTTCGAAATTATTGATGGCGATAAAACACTCGCCAAAGAGCAGCGTTACCTGACCGCAAACTAATACGCCGCACTGAGAAAAGACGACGCCCCTCACAAGCCGAATGCTAGTGAGGGGCGTTATGCTATCCGTTAAAAGCGGTCACACTTGGCCGCGCAGATAAAGTCGTTTTGGTGCAAGCCTTTGATGGAATGGCTCCACCAGGTGACGGTGACCTTTCCCCACTCCAACAGTAGTGAGGGGTGGTGGAACTCCTCTTCAGCAAGCTGAGAGACTTTATTGGCGAAGGCCCACGCCAGTTGATAGTTTTTAAAGCGATACACTTTTTCCAATTGGGGGATGCCGTCTCGATCAACGATTTTCCATCCCTCCAACTCCGTTAATAGCAATCTTCGTTCCTCAGAGCCGAGGGGGGTGGCATCACTGTGGCACGCTTCACAACGCAATTCATTCAACATGGGAGATTTCCTTTGGTTCAAATAGTGGAGGGAGTAAGCCAGCTTGCATTGCCTGCTTGACGTGGGCCATTAAGTCCATGTTGCTCAGGGTATACAACTGCTTAAGATCCTCTAAAACAAAATATTGTGGCTGCATGATGTCAATTCGATAGGGCGTCCGCAGCACAGTATGGAGATCAAAAGGGGTTCGTTTTGCACTCGCGTCATCCAATGCATACACGGTTTCACCGGGCGAAGAGAGAATCCCCCCGCCGTAAATCTTGGTGGCCCCGGCTTCTTTCACCAAGCCGAACTCAACCGTAAACCAGTACAATCTTGCGAGATAGACACGCTCTTCTGGTGTTGCCGCTAACCCCATTTGGCCATAGGTGTGCGTGAAAGCGGCAAAATCGGGATGAGTAAGCATGGCGCAATGGCCGAATATTTCATGAAAAAAATCTGGCTCTTGGAGGTAGTCGAACTCTTGTCGTGAGCGTAAAAACGTCGCGACAGGAAACTTCCGTTGCGCCAAGAGCGCAAAGAACTTATCAAAACTGATCAACGCTGCCACTGGCTCCACTTGCCAGCCAGTTTCTCTGGCGAGTACGCGGTTAATGTCGCGCAGTGCCGGGACCCGATCGCAGGGCAAATCCAGCAGCTTAAGGCCATCTAGGTAGGCTTGGCATGCGCGGTTTTGTACGACCGCCAACTGGCGCTCAACTAAGGCTTGCCAAATCTGATGTTCTTCTGCCGTCCAGGCGATCTGCCCTTGCGCATCGACAGGCTTAGAGTGATACGAGGTCATGATGTCAATCCATAACAATTTTGTTACATAAAGCGTATCCACACCGACATTGCGTGACAATCATGGCTTGTTCAATCTCCGCCCAACCCAACGTAACAAATATTTTACATTTTCCGTTTTTTTACTTGTTTTTCATGGATATGAAAAGAAGTGCAAGGTTTGACTTTGGCGATATTTGCACCAAAAATCAAAACAACGAAAACAATAAACGTGCTGGATACGCCAATGACTGACTCTTCTGCTCTCTCCCCCGAACTGCTTTGGTCACCCACGACTGAGCGACAACGTAACGCCAACATGGCGCAATTCATTCAGCACATCAACATGCAAGGCCAAGCTATTGAGTCTTATCAGGATTTGCATACTTGGTCTGTTGAAAACCCTAACCAGTTTTGGCTCGAAATTTGGCAAGTCTGTGACGTGATTGGCTATCGCGGTG